>NZ_JAOSKF010000001.1:0-392776 GCF_027493735.1 Candidatus Kuenenia sp. | reverse complement strand
CCCTGTTGTGACGGAACATACAGTTCATGGTTACTGGTGTGCTTGTTGCAAAAAGATAGTTCAACCCAAGGTCACAGATGCCTTGCCAGGGGCACGACTCGGATTGCGCCTCATTGTCTTTACCGCCTGGCTTCACTACTTAATCGGTATCAGTGTAAACAACATCGTAAAGATGCTTTCCGTATTTTTCAACCTTCCCCTAAGCGCCGGTGGTTTAACCCAGGCATGGAAGTCCCTTGCAACACTCCTGGAGCCAGTATAACGAGATTGGCCAAAAAGTCTCCGCAAGCGCTGTCTTAGACGTTACTTCGCTCTGCAGAATTGCAAGGAGATAATCCTGTGGAAAACCTTCTGGCATACGCCAAAAACGCTCTTTTAACAAATACCTCTTCCGGCTTAGCTTATAATATCGTTTGTTAATTTTTCAAAGAACTAAAGTGTTACAAAGTAAGGAATATTAAGAATGACCTTGTGTTTACCGGTGGCGCTGGGACCAAAATTGACAGTGACAATCTCCGAAGGGCACTTGACAGGGCATTGCAGAAGGCGGGTATTAGAGACGTACTCCGCATACATTCCGGCATACCTTTGCGACGCGTTTGGCGCAAAGAGGTGTGGATATTTACAAAATAGCAAAACTGCTGGGATATAAAGATATTCGTATGACACTGCGTTATGCCCATCACTGTCCTGATAGTCTGCGGGATGGTGTTCAGATTTTATGGACTGACTACAATTTGACTACAGTTGAGGAAAAACAAGTAGTATCAAATTCCTGAAAACCATTGAAAATAATGGTGGAGCTGAGGGGATTCGAACCCCTGACCTTTTGAATGCCATTCAAACGCGCTCCCAACTGCGCCACAGCCCCACATAGAATAGGTGATGGTTTTTTTAGATGAAGTGTTGGTAAGTTTCAAATATCGATGAGATAAAAAGCTACCATGATACTTGCTGATTGTCAAGGTTTTTCAACAGAAATCAATGGTCTTTTCAATTGATTACGTATGAAATTCTGTTAGAATCTGAATCTGTTTTGTATCGTTGCGAAAGATGAAGAAAGGCACAGGGCTAGATTTACCCACTTGCGCCTTTTTTTAATGGGGAATACGGTACAGTTGGCAATCTGTAATCTGCAGATTGAGGATTGAGGAGGATAAAAATTATTATAAAAACCTCAACTTATTTAGAAGTTACGTTTGTTTTTATTGTCCTATCTATCCTGTGTATCCCTGTTAAAACTAAAAATTATTACTAATTTTTTTGCAATACCTCGCTTTTAAGGAGTAGCTAATGGCGCAAAGGGAGTACAATTTTACCGGTATTGAAACGAAGTGGCAGGGATACTGGGAAGGCTGCGGCTTATTTTATACGGATGATACAAAGAAAAAGGACAAGTTCTATTGCCTGGTAATGTTTCCGTATCCATCCGGCACATTGCATGTAGGACACGGCAGGAATTATATTATCGGAGACGTTGTCGCCCGGTACAAAATGATGAAGGGATACAATGTGCTTTCTCCCATCGGATGGGATGCTTTCGGGCTGCCTGCTGAAAATGCCGCTATCAAAGGAGGTACGCATCCTGCCGCATGGACGCACAAAAATATAAAAGCCATGAAGCACCAGCTTCACCGATGGGGAGTCGGATATGATTGGGACAGGGAAATTACGTCCTGCAATCCTGATTATTATAAATGGACGCAATGGATTTTTCTGAAACTGTATGAGAATGACCTTGCATATAAAAAGAAGGCGGCGGTGAATTGGTGTCCTTCGTGCAGTACGGTATTGGCCAACGAGCAGGTGGTAGATGGATGCTGCGAACGGTGCGACAGCCCTGTGCGGCAAAGGGATCTGGTGCAGTGGTTCTTTCGTATCAGCGACTATGCCCAGAAGCTTCTTGACGATCTTTCGTTGCTGGAAGGATGGCCGGAGCGGGTAAAAACAATGCAGGCGAACTGGATAGGGAGAAGCGAGGGGGTGCGCATTGATTTCCGGCTGGAAGGTTCGGGAGAGATATTGCCTTGTTTCACCACACGGTCCGATACCCTTTATGGCGTTACTTTTGTCTCTTTGGCGCCGGAACATCCGGTAATTGAGCAACTAGTCATCGGTTCTCAGCGCGAGGGCGAGGTGATGGCGTTTGTTGAAAGAGCGAGAAACCAGGGGATGGTGGAACGTACGGCGGAAGATGCCGTAAAAGAGGGGATTTTTACCGGAATGTATGTTATCAATCCGGTTAATAATACAAAAGTACCCCTGTGGGTAGGAAATTATGTGCTCATGGAATATGGTACGGGCGCTGTCATGGGCGTACCTGCGCATGACCAGCGGGATTTCCTTTTTGCAAAAAAATATCATTTGCCGGTTAAGGCCGTTATTCAACCGGAAGGGGAATCATTTGACGCCGAAGCGATGAAAGAGGCCTTTACCTGTGAAGGCGTTCTGGTTAATTCTGAGGCATTTAACGGCATGCCCAATACGAGGGCAATGGTTGCGATTGCTGAGCATCTTGAAACGAAGGGGCTTGGGAAAAGGACGGTGACGTACCGGTTGCGCGACTGGCTAATATCGAGGCAGCGTTATTGGGGAACGCCTATTCCTATTATATATTGCGAGACGTGCGGAACGGTTCCTGTTCCGGAATCACAGCTTCCTGTACTTCTCCCGGAAGAAATCGAGTTTCTGCCACAAGGCATGAACCCCCTGGCAAAGATTGATTTGTTTGTCAACACGACTTGCCCTAAATGTGCAGCGCCTGCAAAGCGCGAGGTTGATACGATGGATACTTTTGTTGATTCGAGCTGGTATTTCCTCCGATACCTTTCTCCTAAGGATAATAATCAGCCTTTCGATAAAAAAAAGGTAAATGTGTGGCTGCCGGTGGATCAGTATATTGGCGGTGTGGAACACGCCATTTTGCATCTTTTATATTCACGGTTTATTACGAAGGCTCTTTATGATCTTGATTTCATCGGATGTAAAGAACCGTTTCACCATCTCTTTACACAGGGGATGATTATTAAGAATGGCGCGAAGATGTCGAAGTCAAAGGGGAATGTGGTAAGCCCTGATGTACTTATCGAAAAGTATGGCGCGGATACCCAGCGTCTTTACACCCTTTTTATAGGGCCGCCGCAGAAAGATGCAGAATGGAACGACCGGGGTGTGCCCGGAGCGCACCGGTTCCTGAACCGGCTCTGGCAAAAGGTTGTCGAATTTGAAGAGAGTTATGCAAAGGTTGGGCGTACACGAATTGACCTGCAAAAACTTCCCCCGAAGGCAAAGGCAATTTACCGTCAAACGAATCAGACGATTAAAAAGATTACGGATGATTTAGACACTTCGTGGCATTTTAACACGGCGATTGCCTCGATTATGGAATTACTAAATAATATTGATTCATTTAAGGTTGTTGCGCCTCGCAATACGGAAGAAGAATTGGAGTTCCGGGTTTTTAGGTATTCTATGGAAACGATTCTATTGCTCATGGCCCCGTTTGTTCCTCATATTTGTGAAGAATTATGGGAGGCGATGGGGCATAAACCCAGTATCTTCAATAATAAATGGCCAGAATACGACAAGGATGCGATTCAGGAAGAAGAGGTTGAGATTGTTATTCAGGTCAATAGTAAGGTAAGAAGCCACATTTCTGTACCGGTGGATATCAGCGATGAAAATTTAAAAGAACGTGTAATGATAGACGAAAGTGTTATTTTATGCATGAAAGGAAAGACAGAGGTCAAGACCATTATTATTCCCAAAAAACTGGTGAATATTGTGGTGAAATAGGAAGTAGTTGTTGATACCGTGGATTCCTGAATGTAGCGCGAAGTACAACTTCGCTCTATCTCAAAAAAAACGCCGAAGGCTTAACTCCATTCTCGTTCTCAAGTAGCGGCAAGGCATGCCTTGTCGCTACTCGGGGGCACACATGTCCTGGAAGCTCCTGCTTCCATTTAATAAGAAATATTGGGATCAAAAGACGCTTTCAAATATTTTGTAACGGTGTTCCGATCTTTTTTAATATTCAAAACGTAGAGACGCACGGCCGTGCGTCTCTACTTCAGCATAGGAAACTATCCAGAGATTTTTTTTTTTATTTTTTTTTTTTATTTAAATTTTTTCTGGCACCCAGTTCATAAGAGTAGGCATGTCTAAACAGATGCCTGAAGGATCGCAGGTTCTCTAATAGCGCATAGCTTTCCTGAGACATCAAAGAAGGTCTGATTCCTTCTATCGATATAGCCATGCGTTTCAATAATTCCACGTGGTATGAAGCTTTATTTGGAATATTGTTCTCGAAGGTATTTGCTACTATTTTGAAAAGATCTTCAAAAGCACAATAAAGATTGTGTAATTGATACGCGATACTTTCTATTCCTGTAGGTCTGTTTTCTTCCTGTCTTCGTTCCTCCAGTTTGGCATAGATGTTTTCTATCTCTCTTATTTGCGCATCTATATCGGCTTTCAATACTGTGAATTTTCCTTTATCCATTTCACCCCATTCTTCTTTATTTTTTCTATCAGCCTGTGTTCCTCTAGTTGTACCACATCTATGTTACATTCCTCCAACCCCCACTCTGCCCTAGTTGTACCACATCTACATCTCTGCCAATTTCTCTTGAAATGACGGACATTGCTTTAAAAAAATACTCATCCTTTAGCCCAATAAAACCAATATCAACATCAGAGTCTTTTTGAAACCTATATGGCTTCGTTATCGAACCAAAGAGATAGGCTTCTTTAATAGGTATTTCATGGCTCAGCATATCAAATGTTTTAAATAGTTTTTCTATCAACCGAAGTCGTAACTCTTCCCGTTCTTTTTTTTCTTGCTCAAGTATTCTATCAAGTAAAAATGTCGAAAATCTTTTACCCATTTTCTATCTGTTTTGTTAAATAATTGTCTCAATATACCGTTTAAACTTTTCTTTAAATATCAGGCTATCAAAGCCTTCAGCATGTTTTCGAATCGAAAGCGGATCAAATATATTTTTATTATGTTCGAAAAACCTTACAGCCTCCAGGAGAGATTCTGTTGTTTGTTCTGTAAAAAATACCCCTGTTGGTGTTTCTGGCTGTTTTTGTTTCATTTCGGGTCTGGATTCAGAGTCAGGATAAATTCCACGTACGGTTTCCAGCACACCTCCCTTAGCATAGGCAATTACCGGTTTCCCGCATGCCTGTACCTCAAGAGGCACAATGCCAAAATCTTCCACTCCGGGAAAGATCAGTGCCTTGCAATTTCTGTAAAAATCTTTCAATACTTCTCCCGGTTGCCAGCCGAGGCACTTAATGTTATTCTTTGCCATGTTTTTAATGAGTTGCTCTTCCTGTCCCCCTCCGATAATTACAAGAGGTAATCCCAATTCCCTGAATGCCTCAATGGCAATATCAATTCTCTTGTAAGGGGCAAATGCGGATACGATAAGATAGTAGCCGCCTTCTTCATAGGTATCCGGTGGAGTAAATAATGAACAATCCACTGGAGGATGAATTACCTTTGCGGTTCTTCGGTAATATTTTTTAATGCGGTTTGCCACATTGTACGAGTTGGCGGTAAAATAATCCACCCGGTTTGAAGACGATACATCCCACATCCTCAGATAATGGGCAAAGATATTCATTGCCGTCCTTGTCATAAATCCCTTCTTGTTTTTCCCGAAATACGTATGGTAGTGTTCCCACACATACCTCATGGGGGTGTGGCTGTAACATACGTGAAGCGTGGAAGGGGGGGTAATTACCCCTTTTGCGACACAATGGCTGCTGGAGATTACCATGTCGTATGCATCGACAGAGAAACTCTCTATTGCAAGTGGAAACAAGGGCAAATATGTGCGGTAGTGTGTCTTTATCAGGGGTAATTTCTGTAAAAAGGAGGTGTAGATAGTCCTGTTTTCTATTAAGGGCGATACTGACCCTGGAATATGGAGTAAAGTAAATATATCTGATTGCGGGAAAAGCTCACAGAGACACTCCAGTACCTTTTCCCCCCCACGCATGCCGGTGAGCCAATCGTGAATAATAGCAATTTTTTTCATATTATTTTACGTTCGATACTATTTTAAGAGACGTTAGTTCACCGCATAAGATGCCGGGAGTGCAGAGAAAGCGTGGTTTGAACGACTGGTTTTAGGTATCTTGAGTCCGTTGGGTCGTGAGGGTTAGTCGGGTCACCCCAACAAACCCTATAATAAATTAGGCCTTCGGCAACTTTTTCGATGATGTAGGGCGAAGTGCCACTTCGCCAGTGACGAAGCAATCGCTTCGTCCTACAACTTTAAAATTCCTATACACCCAGGCAAACTCGACCAAAGCTGGGGTCTCTGTAATTTAAAACGTTTGTTATTATATTGAAACTATCTTCATGTTTTCAATGTAATAATGACGGTTTATAGGTTGACATCTGTCATTTTACGAGATAGTATGCTGAAAATTGAAGAGGAAAGATAAAAATATATGGGGAAAGACAATTATAGCCATAGGGAAGTGGCCGATTATTTTGGGCGGCATTATTCTATCATAAGTAGATCGTTAAAAAGGAATCAACTTCAATAGCAAGAATAAAGACCCGACCCGAGGACTTAGTCTGTTCTATTTAAAGGTTATTTTGCGTTGCCTAGCATCAAAAAAGCCAAACCTTTTGTGGCAAAACAATGTACAAAATAATACCGGAAGTAATTATTTACTTTATGTTTGAATATTTGGGTATTCGATACCTCTGGCGAAAGATTCGGCCACTTAATGAAAAAGAAGATGAACAACCCCCTTCCGTTTTTTTTTATTTGGGTAATAGGGATTTATTTTGCTATGTATGGTATTGCTTCTCAAAGGTACGAAAATAGAAGAGATACCCTAGAAAATAAAGTTAACATTGTCATTGCACAGCTTGATACCCCTTATGCGAAAAAAATAATGACGCGAATACCGTTGCTTCAAAAAAAACACTGTCCTGCAAAGCCAGAAGTTGTGAACCCGTTATCAATAATTCATTCTCTTTTTGGTAAAGAAGAATCAAACTATGAAATAACAGATAAGGATAAACATTTGACGGCGCACTTTTATCACGTTACATTAAGAGGCAACGCAAATGAACCCATATTTATTACCGATACAAATCGTGTCCTGTTTATTGTTAAAAAAGAATCAGCTTTAATAGCAAGAGTAAAGACCTAACATTGGGACTTGCTTTTATATAAAGCACACAATAATGATTTTTGAAATTATAGGAAGGATTCGTGACGTTGAGACCTTTGCAATAGGAACCTCAATCCGCGAGATTAAGCGGTTGCAGAAACGTTTCGGTGCTGGTCGTTGGAGAAAGCGTAAAGGATTTGCAACAGTGCGTCTTTCTGATGGCACAATACATGAAGTTGAATTACATTGGTACGAGGCGCATGGTATAGGCAAAAAAGAAATTAAAATAAAACATTTCTTGGATTAAAAATTATGAAACACCACAAGGTCGAACCAATATTTGCTGTTTGCATTAACAACAAAGACTATGAAGTATCGCTGGAATTGAGAAAAATTTACAAAGTTCTCCATGACGCTAAAGCGGCCGAACATCACTATATAAGAGTCATAGATGAATCAGGAGATGACTACCTATATCCTGAAGATTATTTTATTCCGATTGAGTTGCCCAAGGCTGTAGAAAAAGCGCTGCTGCTGGTATCTTAATCGTATCTGAAATATCACCCGGCAAGGAGGGGTTAGAGGGACCAATCTTTATCGTTGGCGAACGATGTCATTTTGAAACTGTTCCATGACCCCGTTTTGAGGAGAAAATCTATGGAAAAGAAGAGATTACAGTCGGTTCACCCCGGAGAGGTTCTTTTGGAGGAATTTCTCAAACCTATGGGCTTGAGTCAAAACAGAGTTGCCTTTAATATCGGTGTTCCTCCCCGGAGAATCAACGAGATTGTACTTCAAAAAAGACGGATAACCGCGGATACTGCTCTCAGACTGGCTCGTTTTTTTGGTACTTCCCCTGAGTTTTGGCTTGGATTACAGGCACAGTACGATTTGGATGTTACTTCTGACGAACTTGGCGAACGCCTCGAACGCGAAGTAAAAGAGTATACAAAGATTGTATAAATTAATATCATGCGAAGAGCATTTCTCCTTGAATTATTATGATAAAAGTCTTTCTATTTCATCATCGGTAAAACCAAATTGTCGGAAAATACGAAGCACATACGGGGGAGAAAGTTCCCCTGCTCCCATATCAATAGGAACAACCCTTTTCTTGCCTTGACAATAGCGAACATATATTCGATGATCTCCTTTGCCCTCCCTGTGAAACATACAGCCTCCACGTTTTAATAGGCGAATTAATTCTTTTGGCTTGAGAGAAGGAACATTTTTAGGCATGTACAGCCCTTAATTCGTATGTTTCTGTGGTTGGTTCTACCCCTTCAACAGTTAAAAATTCGTGGAGTTCTTTAACAGATAATGGTGAAGTATAGATGTCGTTCTCTGTTTTGTGTACGGCATCAAAAGAATCAATGGCCTCTTTAAGTTTTTCAATCGCCTCTTCTTTTGTAATCCCCTGCCCTACAATACCATTTTCCAAACATAAAGCTACCCAATAGTTTCTACTCTTTCGTAACACCATTGTATAAAATTCCATTCCTTTATTCTCCTTAAGTAAGCATAGACGAATATAGCGCTACATGCTGAAGTCCGATATTATCCCAGGAAAAACACTTTCCCAACTCCATGGCGTTATCTGAGATTTTATTTCTCAGGACGGGGTCATGGAACAGTTTTAAAATGACATCGGACATGGCCTGATAATCGCCGATTGGCGTTAAAATTACATTTTCCCAATTTTTTAATACCTCCGGGACATTTTCACCTATAGTGGTTACTACGGGGAGACCATGCCGAAGCGCAGTGAGAAATGTTCCCCGCCGCAAAGAGACTCCATCCTTAAATGGCAGAACGCAGGCCGTTGCATTCGTAAAATAAACAGATACCTGTTCAGGGGTACAATAGCCGGTAACCGTTATTGCATGTTCAATGCCTAACTCTTTCATAACATGATGATCATCATCCGAAAGATAGGTTATCATTACCAATTTACATTTAACCCCATGTATGAGCAATTGTTTAAATGCATGGAATAAAGTAATAACGTCTTTTGACTTTGTGGCAAAACCAAAATAAACGATGTACGGTATTTCTGCTATGCGCCTGCTTGAAACAATGTTAGGAACCGGCTCAATGTTGGCGCCAATCGGGATGACCGTATATCGTCCTTTAAGCCAGGGAAACCACTTTAAAACGGCTGATGCTTCACGCTTGTCAGGGAATATAATCTTATTTGAAAGGAGCAAGAAAAAGATCATTCCAATCTTGCGAAACTTATGTGCAATGCTAAATTCATGGATTGTAGCTATTCTACATAATTTGGGAAAGATCGCCCAACAAATAAGGGGAAGAAAATTGGGCAACAGAAACCGCCGATATTCCCGCGTAGGATACTGGATATGGATGATGTCCGGTTTCATTGCCTTCAGGAATCGAACAAATCGAAATGTATTATACAATTGCCAGGATTTAACGACTTTGCATACAGTTATTGAAGGCTGAGGGGGCTTGATTTCAGGCAGATCAGTTGTCAGTACAGAAACGTGTATCCCTTGTCTGGCTAACTCCTGCGACAATCTTGCGGTATAATCGCCTACACCGCATGGCGCATCAGGAAAGCTTCCGGTGATCATAGCCACTTTGTAAGCCTTGGATTTTGTAGCAGATGTATGAGAATTATTTACCACTAAAGACATAGCTATTCCTGTAAATCTGTTTATAACTTAAAAACATAATTTTAATACCTTTCCGTAGCCGGATAGTTTTTCCGCTGCCGTTTTTGCATTTGCAGGGTACAGTGTCAGCCAAAGAATAATGCGAAGCAGTGATCTTGAGAATAGTATCATCTTCAGAAAAATCAACTGGTGTGGCATGTGTTTTCTGAAATAATAAAAGAGGCTTTTGTGATAGTGGATGATTTTTTCTGCATTATAAAGTTCAGGGCTGCTTGCCCCGCCAAAGTGTATGAGTCTGGCCCCGGGCAGAAGGTATATCTCATACCCGGCATTTCTCAGCCGTAGGCACAGGTCTGTTTCTTCAAAAAAGAGGAAATAATTGCTGTCAAAATTTCCCGCTCTATCGAGTGCTTCTCTGCGTACAAAGAGGCACGACCCCATAGTCCAGTCAACCTTCAATACTTTTGAACGGTCGATATGGCTCATCTTATGCAACCCAAAAAAACGGCTGTTTGGGAAGAGACGATCAAGGAAAAATGATTCACTCAGAATATTTTTAAGATTGGGAAAGGTATTGCCGCTCAACTGGAGTGTTCCGTCAGGATTAAGTAGCGTGGGGCCAATTGCACCTGCTTCCTGATGTTTTTCCATGAATGCCAACAGGCTTTTCGTCATGCCTGGAATCACTTCTGTATCGGGGTTTAAAAAGAGGACATACTCAGAGCATGATTTTTGCAGCGCCGTGTTGCACGCCTGCGCAAAACCATTATTGGTTTTGTTTTCGATAAGAATTATCTCCGGAAATTGTGTTTTGATATACGATACGGTTTGGTCGGAGGATGCATTGTCCACGATGATGATTGAATGAGAAAAAGCGCTGAGATCGCTTTTAAGGCTTTTCAGGCAATTAGCTATCCATGAATACGCATTCCACGTTACGATAATAACAGAGATTTTACCTGTATGCTGTTGTTCAGGAGTAATATCTTTTTCCATAGAGATTGTTGACCAATAAGGGGCGAGGTGTGACGGATTATTTTTCAGTGATAGTATCATAGCCTAGTTTTTTCATGATATCTTCTTCCTTTATGTGCCGGTAAATTTCCAGTAGGGCGCTGTCCTTTATAAAGGTAAATTTATTCCCGGATAACACGTTTTTTGAAACGGCATTTATTAATGGAGCATCAGCGGTCAGGCCGATAAAGCGTACAATTTTGCCAAGGGTGTCCGCCGGATTGTCCAGAAATGTTTCATATCGTACATGGAGTATGTTTCCATTCCATTCCTCTTCTAAGGAAAGCGCTTTTTGTACATAAACCCTCCACAATTGAATCCCTTCATAAATATTCTGAAGCCTTACGGAGTCCTGGTAGAAAGCCTTTCCTAATACCAAACGTTCTTTAAAAAAACACTTCCAGTTATGCTTAAAATTATTTTGAATCTCAATTTCTCTTTTTCTTGCGCTGTTTGCAACGTCAAGGGGATTTCTGTAAATATGCAATAGCTTTGGATGGGGGAAGATATCTTTCCAGATATCAATGGTAAAGGTGTTTCTTGGGTCTTTCCATCCCCATGGAAAATCAATATGCCGGATGTCGCCATAGCGCAAAAATTTTCCAAAACCTAAATATTCAAACCTTCGCATACCCTTCAGGTGCTGCTTTAGCACGTGAAGAACCCTCTCCTTAAAGACGGCATTTATAAAGGTGAAATTATGCGGATTATCCCATGTGGCATTTGCCTGGCGCAGCAGCCAGTCGTTTAATTTGAAAAAGAACAAAGATTCATCATTTTCCTGTTTTTTTGCGCCGATAAATAGTCCCAGTTGTTCCAGCAGTGAAGCAAGCATTGTGGTGCCGGAACGGTGCATACCCATGATTATTACTGGTTGAAGAGCGGTTTTATTCATTATTTTAATTTCAATACTTTTTCAAACACCAACAAATGTTCTTTTGCGCTTTTTTGCCATGAAAAATGTTGCGCGTGGTCCAAGCCCTTTTTTCTTAATGCATCTTGTAAGGAAACATCTTCTCTCAAACGCTGCATTGCGTGAGTAATATCATGTTCTGAACGCGGATTTACGAGAAGGGCGGCGTCGTTTGCTATTTCGGCGCATGCAGTGGCGTTTGATGTTATTACCGGACAGCCGCATGCCATTGCCTCTAAAACAGGCATGCCGAATGTTTCATGCAGAGAAGGGAATATAAATCCAATTGACCCTCTGTACCATTTTGCCAATTCATGGGGAGAGCACTTTTCCTGAATATGCCTTATTCCTTTAACGCGGATGGTTTTTGTGTATCCGGGCGCTATCATGATAAGTTCCGGCTTTCTGTTATTTGAAAGATTTTCATATGCACGGATAATCCTGTCAACATTTTTTTTTGGACTATATTGTGAGACATGGAGAAAATAGGGTTCTGATACCTTTGCAATGTCGCCATTCTGGTGAAACGTCTCATGATCGACGCCATGGTAGATAGGGTGTATCTTTCCGCGAGGAAGCGCAAAGACATGCGACACTTCCCGTACGGCAAATTCTGAAACGGTAATGATTGCGGAGGTCTTTTCCCGAAACCATTTCCACGCGGATAATGTTATACGGTTTTTCAATTTGCATCTTATTACCTGCAAAAAAGAGGTGTTAATTTCATTCCATTTCATGGTAAACAGCGCCGCCCCGTGAACGGTTGCAACAATTGTTGTGCGCGAGTTTTTATATATATCAGGCGGAGTATGGTTTCCCGCCAGGCCAGGTTCCCAGATGATATCGCAATTTTCAGGGGCAGGGCCGGATTCCGTAAAGGGAGTGATCTCTACGCCAAGGATTGATAACTCCCTCCTGATACTTTCGCGGTATGTTTCCAGACTAAAAGGGATTTTATGGCGGGTAAGGACGGATATTTTCATTTAATTCGCAAATGATTAATGTGCACACCAATAGTTTAAATCTCTTCCCAGCATATCGCTCAACTGTTTGATTTCAGGTTTAAATTCATCCTGCAATCTCTTTCGTAATTCCGGTCTCATGGGAATACGGGATTCGTACCGGATATTGAAATTCCACATGCCCTTTCTCATTCTGCTGCGAATTGCGTGGGGTATTAATCTTCTTGACATATTCAGTAAAAAGGGAGGGGGGTTTTGCAGTAAATTTCTTAAAAAAACGCTTTTTGCGCGTTTGTTTGGGTTAATCAATTTTGTATCATTGCTGATATCTTCATTCACCCCCAAAAAGCGGAAGGTATCCTGTAAGGATGTTTGGGGATTATTCTTTATATCGTCAAAAATAATGAATTGAATGGCTTTCTTATCAAATATTTCAAAATATCGTTTTATCTGTTGCGTGTATTTTGCCGTTTCACGATATAAAAGACCTTCCACAGGATAAGCGTTTTTCGGTAAGAATAACCCTTTTTTCCTCAAATCCTCTTTTCTAAGGGCATCTTCAAAATCAATAATATCCTCGCATCCATTATACAGGTATTGACTGTGTAAGGAGTATATCATATCGACGGGATTTCTAAGCATAATGATAATTTGCGCCGAAGGGTAAAAAGCCTTTATCTCACGCGCCGCCTGTTTTGAATAAAGATACCATACGGACGCCTCTCCTATTCTCCTTTCATTTTCCGCGTTTTGAAAAAAAGACAGATAGGTTGTTGTGTCTCTGACAAAATCAGGATGATATATATCCGTCCCGAAATGATGCAATTCCTTTCTCTCCGGCATGAAGATTTCAGGGTGGTTTTTAAGGTGGCTATATAAAAATGTCGTCCCGCATTTTGGTGCGCCCACGATAAAAAAATCAGGTTGTTTCATAATGAATAAAGGCTTTTAAAAATCATCATCGTCCAGGTCGTCATCAAGGTCGAAGTCATCGGCTCCTTTTTCAGTGGTTCTGTTATATTCCGGCATTTGTATTTCTTTGATGGCGTCCTGATTCCTTCTAAACCATTCTATTGACCCCAAACCTATAATTTCGCCATGCCCCATTGCCGCTATAACCTCTTCCCCGTAATTGCCTGCAGCGACATAGTCTTCAAAGAAGACGATTGTTGTTATTTTATCGGAACAGTGGTTAAGCATATAATTTCCTGCGCTATCCGGCAAGGTTCTTAACCCCTTTTCCGCAATCATTATCCACTGACAATTTGATTGCAGCGCATTAAGTAATGCCAGCGAAAATTTCAGGCACGGGTCTATCCTTCTCCAAATATCAGGCGATAAAGATGTATCCAAGTTGTCAGGCATCTGTGCGTTGTATTTATCCCACAGGCCCATTTTTGTTAAATCTTTTTGTAAATTATCGGTGGTGTATTTTTCTGAGAAACCCAGGGATTCCCGTAAAGAACGGTTCGGGAGAAATTCATAATCCGCAGTTACAAACCACATGGATTCAAGGGCGGTTTTTGTCTTCTCCACAGAATGCCCGAGTATGCAATCGGTCAAAAATCCCAATGTATAACGATTTAATGTAACTGTGCTCAGGAGTCCCATACGGCTTCCTGCCTTTAGCTCCCCGTATTCAAGAGAACCTTCTATTGCAGGATGAGTAGTTGTTGGGACAATGATATAGCTTGCCGGTGGAACTGCCCCTGTCTTTGGGGTAATGACTGTAGCGCAGAGAAACTGGAAATATCTTCTGATTTGCGGATAAAGGCGGTTGATACCGGTTGCCTTTCTGTTTACCTGCCGCATATTTGTCAACATAAAGCGCAGCGCTATTAAATAGACAATTAATTCGCCCCACCCTTTGCCTTCAGAAATAATAGATCTGCCCATGATGAGCAATATTAAAAAAATCGCCAGTGCGAAGACAATGTTGCTGATTAACTGGCTATACTCCAGGGATCTCAACCTTCCCTCATAGGCATCGTGAAATTTCTTTATTGCCCCGGAGGAAAAAAGGGTTTTCCCCAGCCATTGTTCGTTTTCATGCGCTGAGACGTGCAATGTCTTTTGCCGCTGAATAATTTTTAAATATTCCCTGCTTGTTCCTTTTGCGAATTTTTCCAGTGATGACGAATTTCTCGCCGCATAAACACTTACTTTATAAAGAAATATGGCAGAAATGCCCATAAGGGTAAAGTTTAAAAGTGTTAAAAGCGTGTTGATGTATAATAATGTAGCAATGGCGACCATGAAAGTGACCAAAGGTATGATCGTATCAAGTATCATCCATAATGCCCTGCTGCAGAACCTTGAATCCCTTCTTGCCAGCCGCACGATAATTTTGTCGTTGCTGAAATCCTGCTCAAGGGATGTTCCGATTTTAAAGCCTGAGCCGAAGTGCAGAAATATTCTCTTTGTACAAAATTCTTCGTATTTTCTCCTTAGTTTTAAGCCATTAGAGTTTGAAAAATAAATAGCCCATGCGGCGATCAACAGCGAGAACAGGATTGATAATCCGCATAAAATAAGAAATACATTAGATGTTCGTGCATTGAATTCATAGTGGAGGAGTTTTATGGTGCTGCCGCTTTGCATAGCCTTGGCGTAATAAATTGCAAGGCCAATAGTCCATACCTGAAATGATACCCCGATAAAATTGGTAAAAAGGATGAGGAATGATTCTTTCCTGAACCGCCAGATAGAATCTCCCATTAGCCATTTAAGCACCAAACGGTACTGATCGAAGGTTTTCATAAAACCGTCGTATCGTGTCTTTAAAAAGCAGTAGATGTTCATAGTGTAATTGAATAAAGGAATGCAGAGAAAATGGTGAAAGGGGGAGGGCGTTTTATTTTTTATATCCCCAGAAATCGCAGTAGTGCGGCATTAAATCGATAATTTTGGTTGCCTCGGCAACTAACCTTTTATCCGGCTCCTGCTGCCAGCGATGTACCCTTTTGTCAGTAATGATGTTGCCATGCAGTTCATATTCATCCTTCCGTTTAACGTTTGCCGCATTAAAACTCCCGATGTCTCCGGTATCTGGGATTTCACTTTCCAGGAAGGTCTTTATTTTTTGATATATTTCTGTATTTGTACATAATTCTTCATATTTTACCTTTATGCAGTTTGCCTGTTCAGCCATTTCCAATTGTCTGTTAAACTCATTGTTAAGGTGTGTCGATAATGTTTCCGGCGTTAATTCTTTTTTCCAGCTTCCCTTCCCCTGTTTTTTCCGGTAATAAAGGGAAACATATATATCCCGTGGGTCTCTTGCCGTCAGGATAAACCGTATATCTTCAAATACCCGATAATAATTTTGCCAGCCGCGGTGATGGATTTCTTTTACTCCCAACTGATGGATGTGAGGGGCAAGGTTTGGCATTATTTGGCTTTTCAAGGCATTGATAAGGGAATTATCTTCTTCATCCATATATTTTTGTTTAAATGCCTTGAGATCAATCCCCAATTGTAAAAACAATGTATAATCATTTTCCTGTATGCGGAATTTGTTCTTCCCCAAATTCGGTTCCCGAAGAATAAAAGAATAAGGCAGCATGGTTAATGCCTCGCTGAGTACAGTGCCGCCCGTTCTTCTTAGAGAGGCGATGTAAATAAAGGGTTTTTTTTGCATAAAATTATATCTTTCTGGGTAACAGTTTACCCACCCCTAAATCCCCTCCCAGGAGGGGACTTCTTGTATTCCACTCCTGGGAGGGGATTTAGGGGTGGGTTTTTTTCAAATACCGGGACAATCCGGAAGGGGTGAACTGTTGCCTTCCTGAAAATTATACATCAACTACATGCCAATAATCCATGCACACATACGGCAATATCCTGAGAATATTGAAAAAGGTCGAGAAGCCTTCCTTTTTCAATATCAATTTCCGCAATAGTCGCAGGAGAAAATCCCACAAGGATACGGGATTGACCGGCAGGGCAAAGTCCGCGCAAGAATAACGGGCTTTTAATCTCATGCTCCATGTTTAAAAAACGTGAAAGAAAGTGAATGCCTCTGAAAAAAGAAGATGACTTTGCCTTAGAAGATTTGATTGCAAGTTTGTATAGGGCATTTATTTCAGGAAAGTCTAATAAAGATAAAGCCTTGATCAATGTGCCGTTCTGTGTATAGACCATAACCCTTTTTCCCTGGGTGTCATTAATTATTATTTTATCTTCAAAAAACACAAGATTATGGCATCCTTTTATAGAGGGGTCTTCCAGTACAAGGCGATTTGTTGTCGTATTGTAAACGGCGCCAAACCGGTTAAAGAGGACGTATAACTCATTATTATGCACTGCAACTGCATTTAAATGCGTATGGCTTGGCTGTCTGGCGGGCAAGACTTTAAGCCACAGCAGTCTGTTGTCGGTTGTTTTATCAATTTTCAACGGTGAGAGGGAAAAATGCTTCTGCAGGGTTGGACTTTCTCTTGCCCACCAGGATTTGATGGAATTTCCTTGTGTATCAATGCCAATCACGCAATCTATTGCGGTGGAGGTAAGCCAAATTACGTTATCATGATGAAAAATCTCATGCAATCCGACAAACAAATTATTTGATATCTTCCCTTTTGGCGTAAGGGAGAGGTCAAAAAGAATCAGGCTATGGTAGGTTGCGACATAGATTGTATCATTAATCTTAACGATGCCCCTTCCGCCCCTTGAGTTGCCCCGTGGGTTAGCATCGTCTTTTTCTGTAATAAGCGGATCGGTAGGCGATAACGTTGTTTTCCTCTTTATTTTTTTGGTTGCCCAGTCAATGCTAACCAATTCCCCGCCCTGTGCAATAGGCCCCTGTCGTACCACCGTGCTAAAATAAACTTCCATTCACTTATATCTCCGCAAAAAAGTATTTAAACCAAAACAACATTTTACAGGCCAAAGGCGTCTTTTGCATGTTTTATCGTATTTTCCCATGAAAAGATTTTTTGTGAGGCCACCGTATTTCTTGCATATGCTTCGACCGTTTCCGGATCGGATAATTCCGCTATTGCACGTGTAAGGTCTTCAACATCAGGGTCAAAGTAGGGAATACCGGAAGCGGTGTAGCCTGTCTTGTGTGATTTAACGAGGATGCCATTATACCGGTCTTGTATCACCTCATTATGGGGCGGGATGTTGTTGGTGATTGTGGGTAATCCGAAAGAGACTGCCTCATAAAAATGCTGTCCTAACCCTTCCCACCTGCTTGGTGCGAGGCACACATGGCATGATGAAAACAAATCATAATATTCCTTTGCGGATAAATCTTCTTTAATGTGTATAATTCTTTTATCAGTAAAATCATCAATATGTTCCGTATTTGACCGCTCCCCCTGCGCCTTGATAATGAGCCTTATATTGGGATTTTGTACTTGTGTAAAGGCCTTGACTGTTTTTCGTATGGGCTTTCTGCCGCCCTGAAAGCCGCCAGGAAAATAAAAATAAATGGCGTCTCCCCGTTTTTTCGACACGGAATTAAGAAGTTCCGGATGGCATCCCCACGGCACCCACGGGCTGTCAACGCCAAAGTCGGCGTATCGTGTGCATTCGCATTTGTTTAAAGAATAAATTATGTCATATGCGTCGATGGCGCCTTTCATGGGGCGTATGCCTGAATTACTTAATAAACACCTTCCTGCCATTTTCCACATAAATGGTTTCAACGGTATTTTTTTATAACCGGTTAGGTGTTGTATCCCGAAACTTTCCCAGATAAATCTTCCGATGGTCTTTATCCCCATTGCGCGTAACGCCGCAATTTCCTTAAATTGCAAATTTGAATCAAAGAATATCAGATCGAGTGAATTGTGAACAGCCCATTCTTTGTATTCTTTTAAGGGGATTACAAAATTAGAGGCATGGGCAACGCCTTCCTGTTCCCATACATCTGATTTGGCAATGAATTTTGGCAGGGCGTCATTATCCCTTGTGGGCCTTGCAAGCACAAAGGTCTTGTGTCCAAGTTCATCTAATATAGAGCGCAGATAACGTGAAACAGTAGCCTGTCCTCTGTTTAACCAGGTGCTGACTATGCCGATATGCATCATTTTGCCTTTCTTTAATTTTACTATCGTCAAACAAATCGTAAAAGCTGAGGATACGTTAATGCCGGCGGTGTGCAATGAGTTCTCTTACTTTCGGATGTTTTATTTTTTATATGACTGTGCCGCAGTTGTTCTCAAGAGGTTTTTAATATGAATTTCAAAATATAATTGCAATATTTTGCATATTGATTTATAGCATCTCCGACTGTTTTATAGATAATACTTTTATCTAAATTGTTATATTCATGAACAATTGCATTTCTAAATCCGGCGCTTTTCGAGATTTCTTCGGCAAAATCCCTCTGCAAAACATTCAAGTCAGCAAGGAGTAAGAATGTGTCTCTATATGTCTTTGGCGCTTCCATATCCGGTCTGGCCAATTCAGAAATAAGGTGCTCATTAATATCGATAGCCCTGCCAATGATCTCCATTAAGATATTTTTAGCGCCGCATACTTTATAAAATCTTCCGCAATCTGGCTAATTGTAAAATCATAGAATATCTTTAATCTTTCCAAATCACGGGTAATTAAATTCAGTTTTTCTTTTAAAAATTCTTTATCAATCATCTGAAATACTAAACGCCTAAATTTTGCAGCCGTTTCTTAATAAGCACTTCTTTTAACCTTAAAAGGTCTTGGCTATCATAATAATCGCGGAAGGCATAGGATTTAAAAGAATTATAATCATAACTCTTACCGTAAAGCAGAACTCCTTTACTCATTACCTGATAACGAAACAGGGAATTGGTATTATGAAGGGATTTTACATCTATTTCCTTAACTTTAAATATTTCAGCAAATTCGTTATTCAAATCAATCAGATTTTCAAAGGTGATGGGTCTTGTTCCCAAAACAGCAATATCAATATCACTTTCTTTACAAGTTCGCCCGCTTGCATGAGAACCATAAAGTATAACTAACAAGAGGTTGTATTTCCTGGCAATATGATCAATTTCAGGCTTTGACATTAAAATGTTCATCAGTGGCCTCTCTCTCTCTTTATAATCTAAAAGTCTTTTTTATATGTTCGGTGGTGGTATTCCATGAATATTTTTTTTGCAATTGTATCGTATTGTTTGAGAGTTCCGTTATTTTATTTACGTCAGACAGTTCCTCTATTGCCCTTGCAAGGTCATCCACATCAGGGTCGTAGATGGGTATTCCCGATTGTTTATAACCAATTTTTACCGATTTTACAAGCAGCCCATTCTTTCCGTCTTCAATGACTTCATTGTGAGGGGGGATGTTATTGGTGATTGTGGGCAATCCGAAGGAGATTGTTTCATAAAAATGTTGCCCTAAACCTTCCCATCTGCTTGGCGCCAAACATACATGACAGGAGGAGAATAAATTATAATATTCCTTTGCGGGCAGGTCTTTCACTATTTTTATGAGTCGTGTATCCGGGAAGTCTTCAATATTCTCGGTCGTTGTCCTTGTTCCCTGTGCTTTAATAATCAGGCGAATGTCAGGATTTTTTACCTTCATAAAGGCTTCAACCGTCTTTCTCATCGGTTTTCTCGCCCCCTGAAAACCGCCCGGAAAGAAAAAATAAATAGCATCTTCACGTTTTTGCGGTTTTACTGCAAGTAGTTCCGGATGGCAGCCCCATTGGATCCAGGGGCTGTCAATCCCAAAGTCTTTGTATCGCGCCTGTTCACATTTTGTGAGAGAATAGACGATATCAAATGCCTCCTTTGCACCAATGACGTCCTTGTTGGTAAAGCACTCCCGCATATACCGGCAAAAAGCCTTCATATCCCTTGTCCGAAGGATTGTTTTAAGGCCTTTTGCATGTTTTTCTCCAAAACCTTCCCAGACGAAACGGCCAAAGGTTTTAATGCCCTTTGACCGCAGATATTTAATCTTGTCATACTCATTGTTTTCATCAAAAAAAATGATCTGGATGGCATTTTTTTCTATCCAGGAGAGATATTCTTCTAAGGGGATGAAAAAACGAGACGCCCTGGTAACGTCCCCCTGGTTCCATACGTCAGCCGTAGAGATAAAATTGGGCAAATCATCGGTATCGCTTGTGGGGCGGGCAAGTACGAATGTGTGATGTCCCAAATTGTCAAAAACAGACCTGAGATAACGGGACACCGTGCTTTGTCCCCTATTCCACCAGGAGCTAACTATTCCTATGCTGAGTTTTTTCATCGGCGAAAAAAATGGGTAAGGTTGTTGTACCATCGTTGCGTGTTCATAAGCTTAAGACAATCGTGATATCCTGCCTGTTCAAGTGCTTCTCTCATATTGAGGAGGGTAAAACCTTTTCTCCAGTAATTACTGGATGGGGCAAATAGCGTTACCTTTTTTTTCACATGTTCTGTCGTCCATTGAAGAACGTTACCGGGTAATGTTCTTTCCATAAAATCATAGAGCAATTTCAGTGTTTCATGCGGTTCCGCTATTAAATCCTCATTGCGTAATAAAAGAAAATTTTTCCCGAATGTTTTCCTGCCTGCCTCGTGTGTTTGCTGAAAGGTATATTTCCAAATCATTAAAACCTTCAAATAGTCGTTGCAATTTTTCATATGGGCATATTCGGGTGTTTTTATCAATAATTTATAAAGTTCGTAACTTCCCCACGGATTCCTTTCGATGATGGTTTTGAAAAAGGTTTTTTTCGTAGAATACTTTTCTCTGTGTTTCTGTTCTCTGCCAAAAATATACGACGTGGTGATTGCACGCGGGTCCCGAACGATAAGGATGAGTTTTGAATCCGGGTCGATTCTCTTGAGTACCGGGATTTTGGTGTACATTCGTGTAAATTTAATAACGGTATCTTCAGAGCGGGAAATCAAATATTTTATGTAATCAATGCAATATTGCGGTAAATCTCTTTCGAGTTCCAGGGAGGCGTCCCTTGGTGTGCCATAATTTAACAAATCGATGTCTTTTAATAAGGGGTATGTTTTTTGAAAATCTTCCCTGCATTTTCTGATCTTTTCAAAAAGATCAACATTTTGTATGCCGCTACCCCCTCCGTGTTTTGGAATTCTACCTGCGGCAAAAGGTTCATAATATAAATCAAGATTCTTGTCCTGACACAATATATCATAAACAATTGTTGTTCCTGACCGGCGCATTCCCTGTATAAAAACATTCATTTACGATCCCCCCCCATGAGTGGAAAAGAATGAGAGACAAAACAGCAGCCGCCTGCGTGTATTACTTTTATTTTAGTGTATGTAAAATCAAGGCGGCAGTATATCAAAATACGGAAGAGAAGGAAACGGAAAATAGAGAGATAGTTGAAGGGGAAGCAGTGGGGGGAGACAGTCGGCTGTTGGCAATCTACAGCCTGCAATTTGCCGGTTGCCGATTGTATTTATTTTGTTTTCACATTTACATAATTACCAGTTCCGCATGCAATGCGCCGGCTTTTTTAATGGCCTGGAATATCGAGATGAGGTCCCTTGGGGTTACGCCCAATACATTAAGTGCACGCGCAACGTCGGAAATAGAGACGCCTTCCTGCAGTACGGTCAATCTGCTTTTTTCTTCGCTTACCTGTATATCCGTGCGTGCCATATCCCTTGTTTCACCTGCACCCAGCATATTTGGCTGTGAAACCTCCTTTTCTTCCTTGATCGTTATACTGAGGTTTCCATGGGCAACTGCAACCGTGGATATTCTTACATGCTGGTCTGCAACAATGGTGCCGGTGCGTTCATTAATAATTATCTTAGCGACGCTGTCGGTTTTAATGTAAAGTTCTTCCAGGGTAGAGATAAATTTTACTATAGTCTCATCGGACTGAAACCCCTGCGGAGGTCTTATATTGATAACCGCCGCATCAACCGCAACTGAAGAATTTGGATAAATATTATTAATAAGCTCTGTTACCCTTGTGGAGGTGGTGAAATCAGGGTCTCTCAGCACAATATTCAGTGCCTGCCCCTTCAAAAAGGTGGTGTGAATCTCCTTTTCAACGATCGCTCCGTTTGAAATATGGGCGGTAGTGGATATGTTTTTCCTGACAGACTGTGCATCGCCTTTGATGCTGTAACCGCCTACGGTAAGCGCGCCCTGAGCTACGGCATACACTTCATTATCAGCGCCCTGCAATGCGGTCTGAAGCAGCACGCCGCCTTCCAGACTTTTACAGTCACCAATGGAAGAAAGCGTTATGTCCAGCTTATCGCCCGGCCTTGCAAATGCAGGGATATTCGTGGTGACCATGACCACCGCGGTGTTTTTGGAAAAGAAGTCTTTTTCATCCATTAGCACCCCCAGTTTTTCAAATATATTTACTGCCATTTGGCTGGTAAGTTTAAAGATTTGACTGTTATCGCCTGTTCCCTGAAGTCCGATAACTATGCCATATCCGTAAAGCTGGTTTTCACGCACGCCCTGAACATACGCAATATCTTTAATTCTGACTGCGGCCTGTACGTGATGTACAAAGAGGCTTATCAGTGTTGTGCCTGCGATAATAAAAGACGTTATAACACACTTCAACATAAACCTTATTGTAAACTGTTTTTTTCCCATAGCATTCACCGTAAGTTGTTAATGGATAATTTGTCTTTCTGTGTTTTATTAAATCTGTATAATCGTAACACTTTAGTTTTTTGAAAAATTCCCGTTATAGAAAAAATACCATGTAGCCCCGTCAGGGGCGGTCTGTTTGTAGCGCAATAAAATTCAATAAGGTAAATAGCTCCGTAGGAGCGGCCTGTCCGTATTCAGGCAGACCTGTTTAATATGGATTTACAAGAGACAGGTCGCTCCTAATTGCAGAGACAGGTTTCAAACCTGTCTCTACGATCTGTTATAATATTCTATTTTGCTACAAACAGGCTGCTCCTACGGAGCTTATAGGTAATACATTTTTCAAAAAACTAAAGTGTTACGTATAATCTGTGGCTTTTTTTATTAATTTAGGATTTTAAATCGTGCTTCGTAACTAGCTTAAAATGGCGATACAAATTCCTTCAGGCGATAAAACCAGCCCCGTTTGGCGGCATTTGTCAAAAAACCTTTGCCTTCAAGGCTTATACTGGCATTTGCAATCGAGCTTGATTGAATTACATTATCCACACTTACATCGATTGGCCGTATGATCCCTGATACCTTTATATTGTATTTTTCCTTATTAATATCCACCTCTCTGTTCCCTTCAATAATAAGATTCCCATTTGATAATATTTCCGTTACCACAGCGGTGATTTCCAATTGAAGGCTGCGGCTGCTGTCGTATTGCCCCGTACCGCCAAAAGTGTGCTCAGTTTGTGATTTTACATTGGGTAAATAGTCTTGCAATGCCCCTAATTTCTTGGAAAAATCTGAAGCGTCCACATTTATGTTATGGCTTGTGCTTTGGTCTGCGCTGGAATCTTCTTTTCCGGTAATTGCCGTTGACTCATTTATCGTGACCGTCACAATGTCGCCGATACGCATTGCCCTGTTGTCATTATAAAGGTTTGTATTTAACGTAATGCGTTTTTGCCAGAGAGATTCTCCCATAGCATCGGTTACGAATGCAATACAAGTGAAACATGCAATAAGATAGGGAATAGTTTTCTTTTTCATAAGAGACTCCGCCAGTGGTTGTTCTGATTTAAAATATTTTGACCAAGTAGGGGCGAATAATTATTCGCCCTAAAGGATTATCTTCACGGTACAATCATCCTGCACTTCGCCGTATAATTCCTTTTTTGTATCTAAATTCATAACCTTAATCGCCCGTCCTTTGTAACCGTCTTCTTTCGCAACTCCCTTTGTGAGAATACTAAGGTTGCCGATTTTTACAAGAATCTTGACGAGTTCGCCCTTTTTTATCACTGCGGGGTCATCTACCATGTTTTGCGTAAGGGGTTTGCCGGGAGGAATGGTATATAAGACACGTTTCCCCAAAAGAGGTTCTACACTGTCAATGGTAGTAAACCCTGGCATGCTTGTTGTTTCGATACGTTTTATACAAATATCCTTAGTGGTTAAAATATCGTTTCTGTTGATTTTCCTGTTGGCGACTACGATTTCTTCATAGCGCCGTATAGTAAAATACATTGGTATTTTATGATATTGTTTCTCATCAAGATAAATCCGTACCACTACCTGAACCCTGCCGCTGCTTTTGTTTGCATTTACCTGTGAAACCTCTATGCGCATAATTCCTCCGCCCAGTGGCAGCATTATATCGTTTGGAGGCCTTTCGGCTTCGACAACGATTTCTTCATTTCTCTCAGAGTATGCAAGCTTTGTGATGACAAACTCTTTTGCGGTTTGTAAAATCTCGTCGCCGGTAATGGTGAATGATTCTACGGATATCATGGTAAAATCATTCCTGCCAAACGAGACTTTATTGGGGTTTATTCCTGCGTCCAGCATACGTGAAGCTATAATATTCTTTTCTATTTTTCTGACGTTGCCCGGCCACGGAGTGTTTCCGATAAATACGTTATGCGCTCTTTTTAAAAGGTCTGCGTCACTGCATGACAGGTCTGCAATATCGCCAAGGGTAACTTCCTTTTCGGGAAGTGATACGGATTCTTTCAACTCGACCGTAATCTGTTGTCCAAAGGATACAGAAACGATTGCAAACATTATGAATATTATGAATATCCCCCCTTAGCCCCCCCAGAGGGAGGGGAATTATCCCTCGTCTTTTGTCCCTCATTTTTCGCCCCTCATTCTTTACCTGGCCATACTGTTAATGGTGGATAACATTTCATCGCTTGCTGATATTGCCCTGGAGTTAATTTCGTAAGCACGCTGTGCAGTGATAAGGCTTACGAGTTCCGTAACGGTTTCAACATTGGAGTTCTCAAGAAATCCCTGATAAATCTCTCCTGTTCCCTGTTCCCCCGCCACAGTTACAATTGGGGAACCCGACGCCATAGTTTCAAGATAGAGATTTTTGCCCAGACTGTCGAGTCCGGAAGGATTGGGGAACATTGTCAACATAATTTGCCCGACGTTTTGAAGCGTCCCGCTGGGGTCTGACCCTTTCACATAGACCGTGCCGTCGGTGCCAATGGAAATTTCCGTTGCGTTAGTGATCGTAATGGAGGGCGATAACGGCAATCCGTCTGCTGTCACGACTTCTCCTTTACTGTTTAATTGAAATGAACCGTCTCTTGTGTATGCAATGCTGCCGTCAGACTGCTGGATTTGGAAGAACCCTTTTCCCTGGATGGCGAGATCTAACTCTCTCTCAGTGTTTACGTGATTACCCTGGGAAAACACCTTGGAAATGGAAATTGTTCTCACACCGCCGCCAAGCTGAATACCTGCCGGGATCTCGAAACCCTGCGCAGACTCAGAACCCGCTATATACCGTTTGCTGTAAAGGAGGTCCTGAAAGTTGACCTGGCTCCTTTTAAACCCTGTGGTATTAATATTTGATAAGTTGTTTGAAACATTGTCCAGAAAAAGCTGTTGTGCCTTCATACCTGTTGCTGCTGTGTAGAGCGCTCGTAACATTTTATATTCTCCTTAGATTTTTATGAGACAAGTCCGATAAGTTTTTTCAAAGAATCGTTTATGGAGTCAGTTGATTTATTGCCGGATTGAAAGCTTCTCATATTGGCAATCATATTTACCATTTCATCGATAACGTTTACATTTGATTTTTCCAGATAACCCTGTGCAATCTCAACCGTTCCATCTGCGGTGGTAGGGTTTGCTTTATCCGATGCGATATAAGCGCTTCCACCGATTGATTTAAGACCGTCAGGGTTCAAAAAATTAACGATATTGAGTTTGCTTATCGTTTTGCCGTCGACGGAAACAGAGCCGTCTGTTTTAAAGGTAAATGATTGTGCTTTCGCCGGTATTTGAATAGGGCCCCCACTGCTCATCAACGGCCAACCTTCAGGGGTTACCACTGTCCTGTCGCGGGAAAGCATAAATTGTCCGCTTCTGGTATAAGCGATCCCTGCTTTGGTTTGAACTTCAAAAAAACCGTCGCCCTTTATTGCAAGGTCAAGTTCATTGCCGGTGAATTGCATCACCCCTGGTGAAAAATCGGTCGCCACTTTTCCTAAAGTACTGCCCGTCCCTTCTGAAGCCTCTTTTGTCTGGTTTTTTGCACCGGCAACGAAAGACTCAAATACGGCAATATTCTTTTTGTATCCGACGGTATTTACATTTGCCAGATTCCGGGCAATAACGGCCTGGTATTCCCCCTGTCCCATCATATTCGTTGCTCCGGTGTATAAGCCGCTAATCATTCTATCTATCCTCCATGGTTGCAAAAAAAAAGGATTAAAAAACTCTGTTGCTGCATTAAGGCAGCAATCCCAATACCAAATGCAGGAATAAATAAAATGATGCATGATATGTGCGCTTAAGGGGTGTATTTGCAAATGGTTACAATATCGTTGCACCGGGTATGGAATAATACATTTTCAATATGCTGTGAAAGAAGGGGGCAATTATTTCCTGTCTGGGGTGAATAAATTTTCCTGGTGTGAGAGGGTATTGTTGAAAAAACTTACAGGGAAAAGGCTAATGGCTAATGGCTAATGGCTAATGGCTCATGGCTCATAATTTATGGTTAATGGTTTAGCACGGTTGGGATGGGAGTAACGGTAGTGGTTGAATGGTTATGCAGAGAGGCGGTGGAGGAGTACAGCTAAACCCAACATTAACCATTCGCGGTATTCAAAAAGCTAAAGTATTTCTATTCCGTTTATTTATGAGGTTTGTTTATGGAAATGATATTCAACTTTTCCACAATTTTAAAATGCTTTATATTGTTGGTGAGAAGGGTTAAATTATAACAAAGGCAAGTTGCAGCTATTAAAAGGTCGAAGTCACCTATTACTATTTTAAGTTTTCTCAGTTTTCCCCGCTCTTTTCCGAAGATTTTACATATTTCATCTTCAAGTCCCAGGATCAAGACTCCGGTTAGAAAATCGTCTAAAGCTTTTTTATCTCCTTTAGGATTCGTTGAATAATAAACACCTTCGTATAATTCTGCTAAAGAGATAACGCTAATGGCCAGTCCTTCTTTTCTAAGAGCCACAAGCCGTTTAACTATCTCTTCTTGTCCATTGAGATAATGAATAATCCAGTCGGTATCGATAAGATATGAGGGTGTCATAATTTTGGTTCATTTCTGGTGGATACAAGGCGATCCGCATAAATATCCTTCATTAATTTTTCTGCATCAATGGTTCCTTTCCAACTTCCCGCGGATTTTTCAAAGGCATCTTCTTCTTTCCCAGAAGGAATTTCGATTATGGTTATAGTAATTTCCTTTCCTTCCGCAATGTCTATTTTCTCCATAGGCTCAATTATTCCCCTGGAAAATCTGGCTTTAATTGTTTTTCCCATCTTTAGTCCTCTTTTTAAATGTAAAATAATTGTTCTGGAATATTATATTTATTTCTCTATAGTATTTTTTGTGATTATCGCTTATCGCATCAATAATGATATAAGTAATTGGATTTGAAATCATCTTAATTTTTTAAAAGGGTTATTGAGTTATCCCTGCTTTCCCTAAGCTGGCATAGCCAGTCGGGTAGGGCATGGCATTGCCTGCCTTACATGGCTAAGCCCACTAAATTCATGTATTGCGGCGAGGTTCGTCGCACTACAAATGACAATTTCCAGTATCGGCTCAATAAATAAGGGTAATACATTTACATTCCCCGTATAAACCTGATAGATGCTTACCTTGACACGTGTTTTCTTCTATTTATTGAGCGGATATTGGGAAATGTTAATTTGGAGAACTCCTCTCTCTGTGGGCAAGTGAAAAAGAGAGAGGAGCTCCAAATTATTATCGAAAAGGCTGGAAATTACCTCTTGAGGTTAACGGCTTCCGCGAGTACCTCGTCTGCGGTGCTGATAACACGTGAGTTAAGCTGGAAACCTCTTTGCGCCATGATGAGCGACGTTAGTTCCGACGTCATGTCCACATTGGACGCCTCTAAATATCCATTGTATATATCTCCGGCGCTTCCCGTACCTCCGACTGTGTAAAGCGGTTCTCCGGAGGAGTCTGTTTGTTCATATAAATTGTCTCCAGACCTTCTTAGTCCCTGTACATTGCCAAAGGTGGCGAGTTGTAACTGGGCAATTTTGCTCGATGTTCCGTTTGAATATAATGCGGACAAAGTGCCGTCAGTATTCACCGAAAAACTGCTGAAACTACCCGATTCGGAACCGTCCTGCTCTGATGCGGTAACCGAAGAACCTTTGCCGCTCTGGTAAATACCGTCAGTTTTTCCGAATGTTCCAAGTTTAAACTTCACAGTTTGTGAAGTGGTTATTCCATCAAATTTAAAGGTAAGGGTTGTATCCCCTGATGATTTAAGGCTACCGTCATCATTAAAAGTAATTGCGCTTATGGTATCGGTGGTAATTGTGCCGTCAGCGCTTGGCATACTTGCGCGCATATCCCATTCTCCATCATTTTTCTTAATAAAGGAAAGCGTTACGTTATGTCCTGTTCCCTGTGAGTCATAAATGGTTGTGGAGGTCGTATAAGTTGAAGCCTTTAAACTGTAATTTGTCCATGTGCCGGTAGCAGTGCTGCTATCTGATATCGAAAGAGAGAGTTCATCTTCGCCAGCGGTGGTTGATGTTACAATAATTTTTCCACTGGAAGAAAGAGTGGCAAATGCAGATCCATCACCCGCCGTTCCGGTGGTATCACCAAAAGCATTTGTATTTATATATGCCAGCAAATCGTCTACCGTGGTGCCGTCGTTTGCTGCACCATAAGTAAAATCTACAGAACCCGAAGTACCATCAGGTTCTGTGTAAGAGATAGTGATTATATCTGTTCCAGAGGTGTAATCTGTCGTATTGGTATCCAAGGCGTTTAATGTGGTTGCTCCGGTTGCAGCTACGCTGCTACTAGTAAGGGCGCTGGACAATATCAATACCTCACCCGAAGAACTAGACGGTGTTGATTCCAGGGTACCGGTCAGGGTCATCGTTGATGTTTTTGTCGCTGAAACTGACGAACCGTAAGGAATGGTAATGGTTTTACCGGATGAATCTAATATCTGATAACCGGTGGTTGAGTCAACGAGCTGGTTACTGGCGTCTGTGGCAAACGTCCCGACCCGGGAAAAGAAGTTTTTATTGCCGCCGTTCAATACAAAGAACCCATCACCCTGAATGGCAAAATCGAATTCATTGTTCGTTGCCTCAAGGGTTCCCTGGCTAAATAGGGAAGAAATGCTTCCGACCTTCACGCCCATGCCGATCTGCATAGGATTAACCCCGCCGCTCCCTTTATCCTGGCTGATCAGGTCGGAAAACAGCAACCGGGATGATTTATACCCGTAAGTATTAATATTGGACAGGTTATTTCCGATAACATCCAGCCAGCTCTGGTGCGAACGGATACCCGTTACACCCGCGTATAATGCTCCTCCTAAGCCCATTGTGTGCCTCCTTTCATTTTTAGATTTACGATTTACGATTTTTTTATCTGTGTAATCTATGCAATCTGTGGTTTCTTTATATCTTCCATTTTGACTCCGCGCCTATGGATGATATCCCGTCGCCCGAATCAGTTTCGGTTTCTCCTTATACGGTGGCGGCGGTGCTTTCCACTTGTATAAAATTCGATATGGAAACGGATTCGCCGTCTATGACAAACGATACCGTGCCGTCTTCTTCCAGCTTTACCCCTTCCACCACTCCGCTATATTCTCCTTCTCCATCGTCATCGCTGTAGGTAATGGTTTTGCCGATGAATCCGGAAGCGATCCCGATTTGATCCAGTTGCAGTGAAGCGGTATCAAGCGATGACAGGTCAGCAAGGTATTCCGTTTGCTGCGATGTCTGCTCCAGCGTGGTGAATTGCGCCAACTGTGACAGAAATTCTGAATTGTCCTGTGGGTCTAAGGGGTCCTGATAGCGCATCTGCGTGGTAAAAAGCGTAAGAAAGCTATCCGTTGTGATTTCAGAGCCTAAACTTGTGGTACTAGTAGTACTCATAGGTAATCTCCTTAAAAAATGTAATCTATTGTTAAATTTGATGATGCTGCGATTTTATTTTTAATTGATAGCACTTTATGACTATTTTCATTTTCTCCTGTAAGGTTTTCTTCTTTATGGCTGCCGTCTCTGGCCCCGTCCCGGCGCGGTGAATCGCCTTCGGCAAAATATGCCTGGGATTGCCGTTCGTGGTTGTTTTTGCTTTCATTTTGTACATACACTTCTACCCTATGTATCTCAACGCCATTTGTGGCGATTGATTCCTTCAGGCGATGGATATTGTTTTGTATTGCCGCCTTTACCTCCGCATTTTCCACATATATCTTTGCCCTGACCTCATCATTTTCCTCGGTGAGATGAAGTCTTACCGTGCCCAGCGCGGGTGGGGTTAGTTGTAGTTTGATTTCAGACGTATTGCCGTTGCGTAACGTCTTGATATTTTCCAATAGTTGTTCCATTACGTTATTTTGCAGGGTATTTGTACCGGCAGGGGTATTGCCCTGGAACAAGGGGGACGCAACATTCTTTTGATTTTCAGCGGAAGACAATATCGTAGTTGCTGAACCAGTGAGGGGTTCTGATATATTTTGCCGGAAATCAAAGTTGTTTAACTGGGAGTTATTTACCGGCGTCTTTTCCTGTTGATTATTGGGGGCAAAAGCAAACGTATCCTTCCCTTGTTGTGAAAGATTGCCGGATGAATTACCCTCCTCATTTCTCTGGAATGAGCCGGAACCGGAAGATGTGTTGAGAGGGGAAGCGGCCTGTTCTTTTGTACCGGCATCCTTCGCCTCATTCTTTCCCGCGGAATTATTAGGGTCGTTTGTTATTTTATGTGCGAATCCATTGATTTCCCCTGTGGTATGCTGCAAAAATGTCTTCAGTGTTTCAGCGGTTTTTGACGCCCTGTTCATAGTTAATCCTGCAAACTCCTGCATGGAAATACCGGCGTCCATAGGGGTGTTAAACGAGAATGCACTATTCCTGCCTTCGTTTACCATTGTTTGCAGGAGGGATTTTAGCGCATTGTGTGCCTCTCTTGTTTTTGAATCCGTGAGAGAAATCTCTGATACGGTAATATTCCCCTCATAATTGTTGAACAATCCATTCAACTGCGAAACAACACCTTCGCCGGCAGCAGGCGGCATATTTGTTATCGAGGAATTCCCTGATGAGGCCATTCCCTTAGTATTGGCATTAAAAATGAATGATTCTAAAAGGGTTGAACGTGTATCACCACCCGGGAGGTGTTTTTTTGTATTTCCTTCGTTATCCGCAAGTATATTTGGATGCAAAGAGATACTCTCTCCGGCAAAAGCAGGGAGATGCCTTTCTGCAAATACACCTGATTGCAAAGAAACGCCATCGTTCTTTGAGGGGTTTGTTTGAAAGAATGACGTTAAGGTGTTGAGCAACTTAATCCCCTCCCTTTGGGGGGGATAGGGGGGGGATTTCAGTGCGTTTAATAACTGTTTCAATGCGGCAAGTATTTCCCCTTTATCAGTATCAGAAAACAATGCCTTTTCTGCGGTAAGTGTATTAAAAAAATTATAAAGTTTTTCGGATTCCGCAGTGTTTGCATTTCCCTGAAGTACGTTGATTATTGTATTTGCCAGAGCATCTGGATTTAACATGTTTGCAAAAATCGTGTCGCCTTCCGGTTCTTCGCCTTCAGCGATTTTTTCAGTAATTGTTTTTGAAAGGGTTTCAAGGGCGTTTTTTGCACTTTTCCCCTCTGGCTTTTTTGCGGATGGGGAAGTGTGGTGTGTAAGAAATTCTTCAAACGGTTCTGCAAGGTCTTCTACTTCATTATCGGCGAAACCAGTATTTGAACCATTAGCGCTGATGTTGGCATTGTTTGCGTCTTGCCGTGCTTCATTGAGCATCTTTGGTGAGGAATAGCCGCTGTTAAAAAGTTCGAGTATTGCAGACATGTTTTCTTCCCTTTTTGGTTAAAATGAGTATAGTGCTACAACCACGGAACACACGGAAAATTTTTTTTAATTAAAAGGGTTGGTATTACACGGAAAAATCATTTTTCTTTGTAGTGGCAAGGCACGCCTTGCAACTGCATGAACAGTTTGAAATTCCTGTATGTGAACATGAGCAAGAATAATGCCATGATTATTTTTCAGGGAAAAGAGCGGGGGGATGCACGGTTTTTATCCTTTCATACTCAGTTCTTTTTGATAGAGAAAAAAGCGCTATAAGCCTTAAGACGCCTTTCCCATGTTGGCGGTGGTTTATTCCTGCAACCCCTGATACTATGACTGTCCGGAGGAAACACCCCTGAGTACAAATCGCGGGTTTAATGGTATTTTTCAGGTAATAAAATATTTTGTCCGGAGATATAAAATTACATGAAAAATTTTAGGACTATTTTGTGGATTAGGGAAAACGAGGAGGAAACAAGGGGGCTTTTTTTCCTATGAGCAGGTAATTCTTTCCGTTTACGATTTACGATGATGAAAAAGCGGAAACCACAGATTTCGCAGATTGCACAGATTGAAAAGGTGGGAATTTGATATGTAGAGACAACACATGCGTTGTCTCTGTTTTAATATAATAGCGTCTTTGTAATCTGGTTGGCGACAAACTGAGAATAACGTCTCATGGAAAGCAGGATAAGCTTCCAGCCGTAGAGAGCGCTTTTTTGGTGGGTGCTTTCAAAGTAATATTTTACCAGTTCTGCGACTTCATTTTCGTTGCTGTCATATACACCGTCCGCGCTCCATAAAACTGTGCCGGTATCGGTGGAAACCATTCCTGCTTTAACACCAAGCAGCATTGGTTCATAGGGACGATAGTGAGTAATGGCGCCAAAAACAATGGCGTCAACGTCGTATTTTTTCCTTAATTGCAATACAGTGTTGAGATTGATAGACCCTTTATCCCATATCTTATTTTCCGATAACATTTTTGCCTTTCCTTCAAGTACAACAACTTCAAACCTGCCTATTTTCCTCAGCTCTACAGAAAATGCCTCTGCAATTTCATCGATAACGGCTTCCCGGTCGATGGTGTATTCAAAGGGCAAAAGCAATACCCGTTGCAAATGGGTTACTCTTAATTCTTCGGATTTGTTATAACTCAATCCTGAATACCGGGTAATTTTAGGGCTGCTTATACAACCGGAAAGAAGGATTAAAAATATGATACTTACGCTGATTCTACGATACACAAACACCTCCAGATGCGTTATAAAAAATAGTGGCTGTTCACAATCCGCAATCTCCAATCTGCAATCTGCTGACTGCCGACTGCTGACTGCCGACTGCCGACTGCCGACTGTTCACTCCACCCTACACTATTTTTCAAGAGATTTACACGTCATTTACTGGTTTTTCTTTTTATCTACCAGTAATTCTATCTTTAGGCCAACAAGCTCTTGTTTCGCTTTTGTTTCCTCGAGCCTTGACCTGGCTAATTCCAGGGTCAGTTCTTTAATTTTATCCTCATAAGGCGCCTGTGCGTTCACAAGTTGTTTTCTAAGTTGTTCATTTTCCTGTTGAAGTGTTTCCAGAAACTGCAATTGCCGCTCGTTTTCTTCAATCTTGTATTCAAGCATCTTGCGAATTTCCCTTTGCTCTGCTATTTCTTTTTCGAGTGAAGCGACCTTTTCTTTTTCCGTTGTAAGGTTTTTGTTTGCCTGATCAAGCTGTTCCAGGATAGAGAGTCTATTGGTTTTGTAGCCGGTATCTATTTTTACGGTAGCCCCTTCTGTAAGATAGCCACTGCTTTTGGGTGGAGGGGGCGGTGGTTCCGTTGAAAGCGAAGAGTTCATAATGCTTTCACAACCAAGGCAGGTTAAGAGCATAAAAGATAACAGAGAAAGTAAAAATAAAAATTTCTGCATGGTGTATTCCTTAATTAATGTAAAATCTTATCTGTAGGGGCTAAGCATTTGCCAGTTTTGGCAGGAGCGCATTTATGACAATTTATAGCAAATGCTTCGGCTCCTACACTGAGGAAAATAATACCAAAATAGTGGCGCAAATAGAATGCCTTAAATAGTACCGGCAGGGTATTGCCTTGTCATTTGGTTGGAAATATTTTTTAATTGTTTCAAAAATAGACACTTATGATATTATTCAAGCCTTGTATTGAAATCTTCATTCCTGCATTTCGTGGCGGCGGAAAAAACATCAATGGTGAAATATTTTCCGGTTTTTTTATAAAGGCAATTTTTTCTCCTGTCCTGAAAAGGGATTATTTTTGACTAAGAGGTCTTTAAGGGTGCGTGTTGCCTGCGTTATATTTTCACTGCAAATAATTGCAGAACAAATAGCAATCCTGTTTCCGCCCGCCTGTATTATTTCAGCCGCGTTGTTGGCGGTAATGCCGCCAATCACTACAAAAGGAAGAGAAATTTCCTGACGGACTTGCTGCAAATAGCGTAGGCCTACGGGGGGCTCATGGGATTTTGTGGCGGTATAAAATAAGGGACCAACGCTAATATAGTCAGCGCCTTCCTGTTCTGCCAGGCGTGCCTGGAATATGTTGTGTGTGGAGCGTCCGATTATTTTGTCATTTCCAATGATTTTGCGTGCGTTATTGATGTTCATATCTGTCTGCCCGATATGTAATCCATCTGCATTTACTTTTCCGGCGATTTTCGCCCGGTCATTTATGATAAATAGTGTATTTGTTTGTCCGGTTATTTCCCTGAAATCTTTTGCAATGGCAAGGAATTCATTGTCTGGCATTGTTTTTTCCCTGAGTTGTACCGCATCTGCGCCACCCCGGATAACTTCCTGCAGGATGTTTCCTCCGTTTTTCCGTACCAGCGTGGGGCTTATTATGACATACAGGAGGACATCCGAAAATCTTTTTTTATATTTTATCGTACTATTCTTCATGTACCCGCTCCTGAGACATAATTATAATATTGACACTAAACGTATGTTTGATATAATTTCTTTTCGTTACCAAACCTGCCGAAAAATTCAATTATTTGCATCTCTTAGTGAACAATCTTCAAAACAAATTGACGCATATTAATGACACAAAACAACTGATTATTGTTAAAAAAATTGTGCAGAGGATAATATTCCAATGCCACAATTCCTGCCCTGTACGGAAAAATGTCAGCATTAAAGAACAGCGTTTTTCTCTTTTTCCTCATTTTAAGCAATATTTTATATAATACTGGTTTGTGTATGGAATTTCAAAGGAATCGTAAGATGCCCTCCCTCAAAGGGAGGATTCGTAAATTTAAAATCGTAAATGGATTTTTATAAAATACTTAACAATTTTAACGGGCTTATAGATAAATGGGTTACATAAAAGAACATTGTGGTTTGTTTGGTGTTTACGGCTGTGAAGATGCTGTTGAGAAGGTGTATTATGGGTTATATTCTTTACAGCACCGTGGGGAGGAAAGCGCCGGGATTGCCTCAACGGATGGCAAAGATATCATTTGCCGTAAAGGAATGGGGTTGATCAGTGACGCCCTGGATGCCCGTATGCTTAAATTCTTAAAAAACCCCGTTGCGATCGGGCATGTGCGATATTCTACTTTTGGTTCGAGCAATATTGAAAATGCACAGCCTATGCTGGTGGATTATTATCGGGGGAAAGTGGCAATTGCCCATAATGGACAATTGACTAATGCAAAAAAACTGCGGGATGAGTTTGAAGGAAATGGGTCGATATTCCATACAACTTCTGACACTGAAGTAATTGTGCACCTGATGGCGAAGCCTTCGGTTTCAAGGCAAAGCGGGCTGCCAGGCGTATTAAATCAACTGAAAGGGGCATTTTCATTGTTGATTTTAACCCCAAATGAGATGATTGGAGTACGTGATCCGTATGGCTTCAGGCCGCTTTCTTTGGGAAAACTTAATAACGGATATGTTTTTGCTTCTGAAACATGTGCCCTTGACCAGATCGGCGCAGAATACGTTCGGGATGTGCAGCCGGGGGAAATAGTCTCTATAAGTAAAGGCGGCCTTCGCAGTGAATTTTATAGTAATCAAAAAAAACATGCCTTCTGTATATTTGAATTGGTGTATTTTTCCCGACCCGATAGCAGCGTGTACGGGGAAAGCGTCCATTTGTTCCGTAAGAAATTAGGCGCGAAGCTTACGGAAGAGTCGCCTGTTGATGCTGACGTGGTAATTTCCGTGCCGGAAGGGGGAAATTCCGCAGCAATTGGATATTCGCACGCCGCATCAATACCTTTTGACAGAGGTTTTATCAGAAACCATTATGTTGGAAGGACTTTCATCCTGCCTCAGCAAGATATGAGACATCGTTTTGTCGAGCTGAAATTAAATCCGCTGAAAGAGACAGTGGCTGGGAAACGTGTTATTGTAATAGATGATTCGATTGTGCGGGGTACTACCTCGAAATCCAGGTTTGGTTTATTAAGAAAAGCAGGTGCGAAGGAAATACACGCGAGGATTAGTTGTCCGCCCCACAGGCATCCCTGTTATTATGGAATTGATTTTCAGCAAAAAGGCGAACTTATTGCAGCCAATAAAACGGTTGAAGAGACAAGAAAATTTTTGAATGTAGAGAGCCTGAGTTATCTTAGCGTGGAAGGAATGATGAGCTGTACCACACAGCCGAGGCAGAATTTCTGCAACGCTTGTTTCACCAGTGATTATCCAACAAACGTTAATGAAGAAATGGATAATGTAACGGATAGTTTTTCCGTTGATGAAGCGGAAAGATTGAGCCGATGTGTAATTAAATAAACTCCCCCCTTGGATTATAGGCAAATGTATTTCATAAATCCCCTCTATCTGGTAAAAGGTATATTTGGCAGAACATTTTATATCTTTCCGGAACGACCGGAACGTATTCAGATAGAAATTACCAACCGCTGTAATTATAGCTGCGGTATGTGCCCGAGAGAGACATTCAACCTGCCGGAAAAAGACATTCCTTTTGACCTCTTTAAACATATCATTGACAGGATTGATTCCCGTTATAACGTTACGCTTACCGGCTGGGGAGAACCTTTGTTGCATCCGCAATTAATGGAAATGATTGCCTATACAAAAAACAAAGGGCATAAAGTCGGATTAACGACGAATGGTTTATTGCTGGCGCAATATACAGAAAAATTCATAGAAATACGGTTAGATAAACTTACCATTTCGTTGGATAGTATCGATGATGAATCTGGCGCAAAAGAGGGACATCCGTCCAGCAAGGTAGTGCAAAAGAATATAGAGTCGCTTGTTAAACTGCGGGGTACAAAACCCATTCCTGTTGTTACCATACAAATTACCATGCACGATGAGAAACAGTGTTTGGATGCCGTTCGTTTGGCGGGAGAAATTGGCGCAGACCGTGTTTATTTAATACGGTTAAATATGCCTATGGATAAAAGCGGTTTTAAAAGGCCTGGCTTAAAAGAAGAACTGGAAATTTATGAGAAATCGGAGCAAATAGCCAGTGAATATGGATTACAGGTGGACAACAATTATACCGCATTTGACAATATTTTGTTCCGTTTCCTCTATAAAAAAATGCGTCCGGCAATGTACCGGTTTGATAAATATTGCCCTAAGCCATATGATTACTTGTATATTAACATTGACGGCAGGGTTACGCCATGCTGCGACCTTCCCAGGCATGAAGTCGGCAATATTTTAAAAGAAGACATTGACGAAATCTGGAATAGTGAAAATATGCAGTATTTTCGCAAAAACCAGAATGATATTTGCGGCAATTGTGACGCATTGCGGCTGAAACAAATTGGATAATGATAAATTGAATATGGTTAAAAATAGTAAACTACTCCAGCAGTTTGAACGAAGCCTTAAAAAAGAAAAACCTGACTATCAGAAAAACATGGAAATCTTTGAAGGAATGTATAAGGAGGCGGTTTATCTCAACGCAATCCCTTTGAAAGACCCGCTGGATGGGCTGGAAGTAGATATAAAAATTGCCCGAGTGAGCAATAGTGTTTAAAGAACTTATTGAAAGAATTGCTGTGAGTTTGGATCAGGATATGATCCCTTATATGATCATCGGCGGGCAGGCGGTTCTTTAAAAAATCCTTTGCTACTGTATCAAATCGGGAAATATGGTGAACCTGTCTATGAGAAAGATGAAGAAGTTTACATTTGCTTCTTAAACTGGGCACGGTTTACCTACGAGGACAATATGAGGTTTCACAAGGGATTGGACGAATTAATCATGGAAGACCTGAAAAAGCTATGATTATTCCTGACTGGATTAACTGGAAAAATTGGGTGGCACAGACAAACCCTGTTCCTGTGCGCTTTGAACAGGAATTGTTTGTCTGTGTTTAGTGAAAATAGTTCTTATAAAGAGAAATATGTCAATAAGTGAAATTTTTAAAGTATCATATGAGTGACGACAATAAATCACACATCCCTAAACTCATTCTTGCTGGTGTCATTGGAGTGCTTGCTGGAAGCTGGTGGAAATCTGCTAAGATTGCAGAAAGTAAGAAAAGTAGAGCCGAATGTGAAAGCCCGGATTTTGTGAATGAGGCATGTTACAAAATTAATGAGCTATTGAATGAATTAGAGATTTTAGATGAAATGGAAGATGAAGATGATTTCCGTGATGTTTTGGCTGAATATTTAACTAAATATACAGATTTTGAAATTGAACTTACACCAAATACTTTAATTGGGCAACCAGATATTTTGATTGGTGGTGTGTTAGCCCTTGAAGTAAAGTATAATCCCAACAAATCTGAAATGGATCGTTGTATTGGTCAATGTGCTGGTTATTCAAGGGAATGGGTAACATGGATAATTCTTTATGATACACCTCCTAGTCGAATCAATTATATATCTGAAGTATTAGTCGATAAAGGGTTGGACTATATTCCAATTATTTCGTTTTAAGAAGATAACTTGTTATTTGTAAATTCTTTATCCTTTTCAGAAACGAGATAGTTCACTCTTACGATGTGAATATTTACTTGGTCAGGAGTAAAAGAAATATAAATGTGATAATTCGGTTTTATAAGAAGTACGTGGAAAAGATTTAATTACTGTTGTGGGAGTCGCTTTGATTTAAAAGTTGGAAATTGATGCGTAATAAAATTGTAAGGCGGGTGGGTATTTATAAGTCTCAAACTATACATCCAAACCAGTATGGGTACACATAATAAGATGGATTTTTATGATTCTTTAGCTGTATTGGGGGCTTTAGCGTGGCTTGTTCCATTGATTTCTTGGATAAGAAATTTATTGTTAAAGCCTAATTTGTCTATAATTTCCCATAAAGAATTAGAGATAGGATATTCCATAGATGGGCCAATATTAAATATAAACTTGGCATTTTCTGTTGAAAAAAAAGAAGCTTTAATTAAAAAAATTGATATTATTTTAAGACACGAAAACAACGAAACGCATCAATTTTTATGGGATTGGTTCGAAGAGCAATTTCTTCAAATGGAAATATCAGATCCAGATTTGGGTTCAATGCCGTTTAAAAAAACCCAAAAGGCAATAGCTATCAAAGTTCTAACAGATACATTAATAGAAAGGAAATTTGGATTTCAAAAAGAAGAATTTAAAGAGGCATATAACAAATTATTTAATTCCACTAATGAAATTTACAATAATATTTATCAAAGTAGCGCGGGCATTGATAGTTTTAAAATATCAAAGGAGTATAATGAATTTTTGGATTACTTCAAAAATTCATTCATCTGGAAGGTTGGAAAGTACTCGGCGAAAATTAAAGTATATATAGAACATGTCGTAAAACCTTTTGAACATGACTTAAATTTTCAACTTACAAATTTAGAACTGAAAGGTCTAGAAACTAATATTAATACTTGCCAAAAAACTATAAAAAACCACTATACAAAAGAAGACCCTGATTATAAAGCAGATTGGAAATTAGTAAATCCTTATAAAATTGAATAAAAATGAGGTGCAACTAATTAAAATGACGCACGTAATTATATTCATAGCTGTAAAAGGTGGTATATATGTCCCAATTTCCAATTAAAGGTTGGCCTGCCGATGTGGTAAATAATCTCAATAATTTGATTTCGGATATTATCAGGAGACGAGAAATTAAAGAGTTTTATATTGGACGGACCAATGATTGCAATGCTACCCAATCGAGGCATGGTTGTGATGATATTTTTGCATTGTACGAAACTAATAGTTCCGAAAATGCTATTACAGTTGAGGATACCTTGATAAGAAAATTTTTTGGCCATCCGAAGTGTAATAATGATAACAGTCATGGAGGCGGTGGAGTATCGAGCGAGTATATATATTATGTTTATCTGGCATCTTGGTACTAATGATTGTGAGTTGAATAGATTGAGTGAAGCAAAGCATCTCTAACAAAAACGTGCATTTGCCAACGGACAAGGAATGATAATGATGGGTTTGCTTCACTTAACTCATCCTTGACCATTTGACATCGAAAATGTCAAATGAAAGTATTTAGGAATGTCTAAAATACAAAAGATACGGCAGAAGATTATTGATAAGGACTATTACATCTCATCCCATGCTGAAGATGAAATGTTAGACGATAAATTGGAACGTGCAGATATTAAGAATGCTATTCTTAAAGGGAAGATTGTAAAGAAATTTACAGAAGATGTAAGGGGGACAAGGTATCGAATAGAAGGAACTGCCAGAGACGATAGAATAATTCATATCATTTGTAGGTATAGAGAAGATGGCAGCCTTATTATAATAACGGCATATGCTTTAACGGAGGAGATATGAGATATGATATGTGAATTTTGTAAAGGCAATACGGTAAAGAAAAAAGTAAAAAGGCAACACTGGCTTCATGGCAAGTTATATATTGTAGAAAATGTTGAGGCTGAGGTTTGTCCTGAGTGCGGTGAGCGTTATTTCCATGCTAAGGTTCTCGATGAAATAGACCACCTTCTTGAAAAGGAACATGACGTAAAAGAACGAATAAATGTGGAAGTCGTTAGCCTATAAATTATGATTACTTTCTCGTAATTTGCTGATACATACAGTTTGTCTGACTTCCAGGATAAGACAAAAGAAGCAAGTTTTGAGGTCGAAACTAAGTCTAAGACTATGTATTACGCAGTGGATAAAAAAAAGACCAATAATAAATCGGAAGATAAACTGTGGAAATAGCCACAAGAATTGGTGTCGATGAGAAAGTGCGTTTTGGTAAACCTGTCATTACAGGGACACGAGTTCCTGTTGATCTTATCCTCGGTAAATTGGCAGGGGGGATGACTTACGAATAAGTTATGGTTGAGTATGAGATTACACGCGAGGATATACTGGCGACTCTCGATTATGCGGCCAAAACATTGGCAAGTGAAGAAATCAGGGCAGTAAGTTAACATGCTGTAGTGTTAATTATTTGTTGGAGGATTTTTAGGTATGAGAAAAATAGTTACCTATGGAAAATATAGAAAAGTTAATATGATATAAAATATGGAAAGTATATATCATGGACAAAATAGAAAAAGCTATTGAAACAACTGCTACTATTAATGCAAAAAGACAACTTGTATTAGATGAACCATTACCTGTTGCTGGTCCCCAAAAAGTTCGTGTTATTATATTATTGCAAGAAGAAACAGACATAGATGAAAAGGAATGGCTCAAGTTGGCAAGTGTGAATAATGCGTTTGATTTTTTAAAAGAACCTGAAGAGGATATTTATACTTCTTTTGATGGAAAACCATTTCATGACTAGGGGTAAAGTAGTATTAGTTAATTTTCCTTTCGACGACCTTTCAACATCAAAAGTACGACCAGCAGTATGTTTGACGAATCCAATTGGTTCACACTCTCATGTTATACTTGCATTTATAAGTAGCAGAATTCCATCAGATTTACTCGAAACAGATTTAATAATAGATACATCACACGAAGGCTTTAGTGGAACTGGTTTAAAGGTGGCTTCAACTTTGCGATTGCATCGTTTAATGACGGTAACGACTTCACTGTGCCAACGTGAATTGGGAGAGTTATCTCCCAAATTTCTGAGTGAAGTAAATAATAAACTAAAGAAGTTGTTTTGTATAAGATGAAGATAACCATTATTCCTGAATTTGATTAATAAATACAATTATGAAAATTACTTTTCTAGTACCACCACCCATTGATGGAAATATCCCGGAGCGGGTTGCCGGGTGTGCATACCTGCTCTATTATGTCCCGAATATCTTCCTCCTCAGCGCAGCGGCTGTTCTGGAAAAGGCAGGTTGCGAAGTTCGATATATTGAAACTACCATTAAAAAATGGGACCGAAGACAATTCCGGACGTTCCTCAGGGAAGATTTGAGTGATATTTACAGCTTCTACTCAGTCAATCTCTCACAAAAGACCGATATGCAGGCATTGCATGACATCCGTGAGATAAGGGGAGATATACCGGTTGTATTTTTTGGCCCTGCACCATCAGACAGACCGCTGGAATTTGTTGCAGACGACGATACCTATGCCGTCAGGGGTGAACCGGAATACACGATGCTTGAACTGGTAAATGCATTAGAGGATAAATCAGCCATTAACGGTATCAAAAGCGTGTCTTTCAGAAGCAATAATGGAATTATCAATAATGATACCAGAGAGCCAATAGAAAATCTGGACGAACTTCCCTTTCCCGCAAGACATCTTTTGGAAGAGAAGGACGTCTATTATAATCCCAAACTGGGGATGCGGCCGTTTACTGCCGTTTGTACTTCACGGGGTTGTTCCTACCGCTGCATTTACTGTGTTCCTTCTTCACTGAGCTTCTCAAGAGAACTTGAATACAAGCATTACTTTGACAAAAAACCGCCCGTAAGGAAGCGGTCGTCTGAGAATATCATTGGGGAATTTGCCTTATTGAAATCGCAGGGGTATAAGGCAGTGAATATGCAAGATGACCAATTCGTGTGGGGAGAAGAAAGGACTATTAAAATTTGCGAGGGCATTAAAGATTTAGACATAGTATGGGGGTGTTCCGCAAGGTCGGATCATCTGACGGAACCCATAGTAAGGGCAATGGCTGCGGCAAATTGTAAATTTATTGATCTTGGCGTGGAATCATTTAACCAGGAAATACTGGATTATGTGAAAAAGGATATTGACGTTAAAAAGAATGAAGAGGCGATACGACTGGTAAAAAAATATGGCATATCTGCAAAAATAAATATTATGTTCGGGGCTTCTCCATTAGAAACAATGGAAACCATAAGAAAAAATACAGAAGAAGTGAAACGGTTAAAGGTAGATCAGGTAATGTATAATATCGCAAATCCATTTCCCGGGACTGATTTTTATAAAACGGCGAAAGAAAACAATTTATTTGTTTATGGTGACTATAAACCGGTGAATGTGGCAAAGGAAGCCAACATAGCCTATCCCCATCTGAGCAAGACAGACCTTGAAAGAGCGGTGCGCAGTGCCAATTTTGCATTTTTCCTTTCCCCCCGTTTTGTTCTTAAAAATATCAGAAGAATCGGTTCGCTTGATGCTTTGAAAGCGATGTTTCGAAAGCTTTTCTAACAATGAAATTTTCAATCCTTATACCCGCTTATAACGAAGAAAAATCCATTTCCACCTGCCTTGATTCTCTTCTTTCCGTGACTTATCCCGACAAAGAAATTATTGTTATTGACGACGCCTCTTCGGACCATACCGTAAAAGAAGTCGAAACGTTTGCAAGCAGGGGCGTTATATTGGTAAAAAGAGAAAAAAACGGCGGGAGGGCTGCCGCCTTGAACTCGGGATTATCCCGGGCTACCGGAGAGATTGTCGTCACAACCGATGCGGATACCGGCGTTTCTCCCCATTGGTTAACCCTGTTTGAACGTCATTTTGCAGATGAAGAGGTTATTGCGGTTGGGGGCGCTTATAAAGCGCAAAACAAGGGTAATCCGCTGGCAAATGCAACAAGTGTATTAGATCAGATTTTGAACGGCACATTCAGAAAAACGTTTATTCCGAACAAAGTATCCGGAGTAAACTCTGCGATACGCAGGGATACATTGCTGGATTTGGGAGGGTTTAATGAAAGCGCATGGTGGAGCGAAGATTCCGAATTAGGATGGAAACTGGATAAAACCGGCAAGGTCATTTATGATCCGGAGAATGTTGTATATACACAATATCCTGATACATGGGAAGGCATATGGAGGAGGAAGTTTTACTGGGGATATGCGATGGGATTGAAATTCCGTCAGCATATGCCTTTCAGACTGAAATTATGGATACGTCCCACCGTATTTATGGCACTTTTTGTGAGCCTGGTTGTGTTTTTGGCAACGATACCCTGCGGAATGAGGGTATACTTTGTACCCGGATTATTTTTTGGAACATTATTGAGTGCATTAACATTAGTATATGTCCCGATAGGCGCAATCGTTATGATAAGAACGGGGGATACCGGTTTGGCAAAAACATTGCCGCTACTGGCAATCCTGCCTATTTTTCGGGAATTTGCGTATGTGTACGGCATGTTTCTTGGTTATTGTAAAGGTAAGCCATCCGCCTTGAAACCTTCATGGAAGAGGAAACAGGGAAAGAAAAAATTATGAAAGAAAAAACAAAAAAGAGTGTTTCATATAAAGATGCCGGTGTTGATATTGATACGAAAGGTTGTTTTACGTCGAATATCTATTCGAAAATGCAAACAACATTTGACGGCAGGGTAATTGAGAACCCAGGGGGATTTGGCGGGTTGTTTGCATTAAATTCAAGGCTGAAAAAATATCGACAGCCCGTTCTTGTTTCTTCCTCCGATGGCGTGGGCACAAAATTAAAAATAGCCTTTATGATGAATAAGCATGACACCATTGGCATTGATTTAGTGGCCATGTGTGTGAACGATGTTGTAGTGTTGGGTGCCGAGCCTTTGTTTTTTCTGGATTACCTTGCAAGCAGCAAAATCATACCTGAAGTTCTTCATGAAGTTATAGATGGTATCGTTGAAGGGTGCCGCCAGGCCGGTTGTTCACTCATTGGAGGTGAAACACCTGAAATGCCGGGATTTTACCAAAAAGGAGAATATGACATCGCTGGTTTTGTTGTGGGGGTGGTAGAAAAAGACGAGATTATTAATGGTAAAAACATTACACCGGGAGACGTTGTATTGGGGTTAGGTTCCAACGGCATTCACAGCAACGGGTATTCACTTGTTCGAAAGATTTTTTTTGAGGAAGCGGGAATGAAGCCTTCCCGGAGTTTACGGAAATATGGGTTGAAAACAACCCTGGGAGAGGAGATTCTTAAGCCTACCAGGATTTACGTAAAAGCAATTCTCAAAATATTAAATAAATATAAAAATAAAACTGTTATTAAGGGGATGGCGCATATCACCGGCGGCGGTTTGCTGGAAAATATACCGAGAATCCTGCCGGAAGGGTGCTCGGTGAAAATAGACAAAACCAGGTGGGACATTCCGGCAATATTTAAAATAATGCAGGATATCGGCAATATTAATGAGCGGGAAATGTTTCGTGTTTTTAATATGGGGATAGGTATGGCGCTGATTGTTTCTGCGTTGGATGTGAAAAAAATAATGAATGACCTAAACGCTGCCGGTGAATCAGTATCGGTTATTGGCGAGGTAACTGAGGGGGAAAGAAGCGTACAGGTTATTTAACGGAATCAATTAAATAATAGAGGAATTTTCGTTTTATGTAAAAACGAAATACCAGCAAAAGAAAAATCCCCCTGAACCTTATGTTCAGGGGGATTTTCATTTATCATTAGCAATAATTGAATTCCTTTGTTTTTAAACCTAGAATAAGTATTCTACGCCTGCCCCTACAATTACCTCTTCGTCAGCGCTGTCATCACCGGCAAAATTAATATACCTGAATTCAGGCCTGAATAAGAGATTTTCTCTCACCTTTATGTTTGCAGTGACGGTTACGTCCCATACTGAAGTATCAAACCATCTTACACCATCGGTATCGTCGAGGTATTCGTATCGAACAACACCCTGGAACCAGTCGGTAAAATCATATAAACTATATCCGGCAACGCCCCACCAATGGCCGGTAGTACCAGTGGCCATACCGCTGGAAATATCCATTGCGGCATCTTCTGCAACACCCCAATCTCCATTGAACATTAACTTCAACTTGTTTGTTAACTGGTATGATGCTACCAGGTCAAACATTTGAGTTAAACCACCGGTAGAACTGCTTCGTTGAGCATCGCTCGCAATCGGCCCCTTTTCCTGATCCCAACCTTCAGCGCCGTGAATACCTGCTAAGGAAACAAAGGTCTTTTCTGATGGTGAAGTATAAGAAATGTACCATCCGAGAGACTTTGCGGAGTTGTTATCGATGAAAGAGTCCCATCCGTTCACCAAATAAAGTGCGGCATAAACATTGTCCGTTAAATCATATCCTGCCTTAATTCCGGTGTGGGTAAAAGGGATTGCATTGTTATAAAGCGTGCCGTGCTGATAATTAGGGTTCCCTATGTTTTCAACCAGCTCTAATCCAATCCATGTATACATCTTACCTGCGGTAATGGTTAATCCTTTACCTATTGGCGCAATCCATGAAATATTTGCTGTGGCTACGGTAAAAATATCGTCTCTGTCGGGATCATTCGTACCCCGGGGAGTTGCTTCTCCCAAGAAAGTAATTCTTTTCGCCTTTTCACCAAAATAGGTATGTAACTGCCAGCCTATAGGGTGTTCTTCAGTGGCTTCCTTATCTAAGAAAAGGGTAAAGCTCTCGAAGGTTAATGAATTATTTTCGTTTTCACCAATAAAGTTCAAGCCACTCGCAAGTTCATCCTGTTGAGGAGAATTGCTATGTTTCTTGAAACTGTAAAAATAATTCACATCCAAAAATCCGCTCAAAGAAACGTTTTTTAGGCCACCTAATAAGGGTGAATCCCACACGGTTTCGTTTACCTCTGCTAATATTTCCTCTTTTAACTCTGCCTTTAATGCTTCTCTGTCAAAATCCTGTGCAAAAGTAGTTTGACTTGCTAAAAAAATTCCTGCAGCAAGCAGTGGAAGCATAAAAGAAAACTTTTTATGTATCATAATTACTTTTCTCCTATTCTTGTAAGATTGTTAAAAACCAATTCTAACGAAACGTAAGATTGTTGTAAAATATCCCTCCTTTCCTCTTCCTCTTTTTTACTATTAAAAGATTTTTACATAAAACACACAATACTACGTACGAAATAGACGAAAGACCCAAACAACACTTCTTAGTTCCGTGAAAATAATAAGCGAGCAAAGAGAGTGCCTTTGCAATAATATATCATTATATATGAATAATTTATTATTATTAAACTTATTTTTGCAAAAAAATTAATACAACTACTTATAAAATAACACTATATGGCATAGGTATACAAAAGAGGTTAAAATGAAAAATCTTGCATACATTTATAAAGTAAGCATATAATTGGTCATTTTTTATAAAATGGGATATATTTGCCATTAAGAGTGGCCGATATGCTCCATTAACACTTCAAGAGTGGCCGATATGCTCCGTTAACACTTCATACGTGTTATAGGGGGGGGGTATTTTACAGTTATTGACTTTTTTGTAAACAAAATTCGCAGGAGGGTATTGATTAGGGAATCATTTTTCTTGACCTTAACAGTTTTACAAGTATAATCGAGCGATTTATATGCCGCAGAGACCATAATACCACGATAGTGAGTGATAAGAGAGACACTTAGGTATGTATCTTAGATAGCAAAAATACTTTTTTAATTTATTACAAATGTAAAATTTACATTAAAAGGAGGCGTTAATATTATGTCATTAGATCCTACCAAATTTGCGGATTGGCAGATAGCGGAAGAAGCAGAAAAGGGGATGAAGACTGTATATGAGTTAGCGGATAAATTAGGTCTTGCGAAAGAAGAGCTGCTTCCTCATGGGCACTATGTAGCCAAGGTTGATTACAAGAAAATATTGAAGCGATATGAAGGCAAACCTGACGGCAAATTTGTCGATGTAACCGCCATAACTCCTACGCCACTTGGTGAAGGCAAATCAACAACCACGATAGGGTTGGTGCAGGGACTAGGGAAAAGAGGCAAGAACGTTATAGGTACAATACGGCAGCCGTCCGGCGGCCCTACGATGAACATAAAAGGGTCGGCAGCCGGAGGAGGTCTTTCGCAGTGCATCCCCCTCACGCCATTTTCTTTGGGGCTTACCGGTGATATTAACGCGATAATGAATGCGCATAATTTGGCGATGGTGGCGCTTACCTCAAGAATGCAGCACGAATTTAATTATGACGATGCGACACTTGCCAAAAAAAACCTGAGGCGGTTGAATATTGACCCCCACAGGGTTGAAATGAAATGGATCATAGACTTTTGCGCCCAGTCGCTTCGCCAGATTGTGATTGGATTGGGGGGCAAGATGGACGGGTTCATGATGGAGTCCGGATTTGCCATAGCAGTTTCTTCAGAAATCATGGCAATTCTCTCTGTTGCCAAAGACCTGAAAGACATGCGTGAACGCATGGGAAAGATCGTAGTGGCGTATGACAAATCAGGAAAGCCTGTAACAACGGCTGATCTGGAAGTAGACGGCGCAATGACGGCATGGATGGTGGAGGCTCTCAATCCGAACCTGATGCAAACTATTGAAGGTCAGCCGGTCTTTGTGCATGCTGGTCCTTTTGCCAATATTGCTATCGGGCAGTCTTCAATTGTGGCGGATAGGATTGCTTTGAAACTAGGGGATTACGTGGTTACCGAATCAGGATTTGGCGCGGACATCGGATTTGAGAAATTCTGGAATCTGAAGTGCCGTTTTTCTGGCAGCAAACCGAATGCTGCTGTATTGGTTGCTACTGTGAGGGCGCTCAAGTGTCATGGGGGTGCGCCTGTGCCGGTGCCGGGACATCCGCTTGATCCGTGCTATAAGGAGGAGAATGTCGGGTGGGTGGAAAAAGGGACGGAAAACCTGACCCATCTTATTAATGTTGTGAAAAAGGCGGGGATTAATCCGGTAGTGTGTATTAATGCATTTTATACGGACACAGAGCCGGAGATTAATGCTGTAAGGAGGCTTGCGGAGCGGGCAGGGGCACGCGTTGCGTTGTCAAAGCATTGGCTAAAGGGGGGAGATGGTGCGGTGGAACTTGCTGATGCAGTAATTGATGCCTGCAATGAGCCAAATGACTTTAAATTTCTGTATGAACTCAGCACGCCGCTAAGAACGCGTATAGAGTTAATTGCGGAGCAGGTGTATGGTGCGGACGGCGTGGATTACAGTCCGGACGCTTTAGCAAAAGTAAAGGCCATGGAAGCTGATCCTGAAACTTCAAAGCTTGGAACATGCATGGTGAAGACGCATCTTTCACTCACGGATAATCCCAATATAAAGGGAGCGCCAAAGAACTGGAGGCTGAGTATCCGGGATATTCTGACATTTAAGGGTGCGGGGTTTGTGGTGCCCATTGCGGGGAATATTAAACTGATGCCGGGAACATGTTCCGATCCGGCGTATCGCCGCGTTGATGTTGATGTGGAAACCGGAAAAGTAAAAGGGCTTTTCTGATATATTTTATTATTTTTTTCAACATGATTTAAAAGGCTGCACATTTCAGGGCAAAAGAAGAAGGCTGGCGGATGATAATGAAGTCCACAGCCTTTTTTTTTGAGTGCCTTGTTAACAATGCCTTGACATAAACATTCATCTTCGCTTAAAATGAAATGCCTGTTACCTTTGGTTACTAAGGAGCGCGAAAATACCCCTTCGGCAGTCGTTCCTGACAGAGAGGGAAATCTTAAGATTTGGAACAAGGATTTCCCCGCCGTCTGCCCTGAGCGGAAGATTTCTTGCTATTTCTTTTCCTGAAATGATAAAAGCGAGGGGGGGCGAAATAACAATTACAGGTGAAATCTGTCGTTGTTTAATTATAAAAATTCTTTTTTAGCATTATTTTGAAATTATGATAACAAAATTATTCGGGACATCGAACGATCGGGTATTAAAAAAGATATACCCAATTGTAAAGCAAATAAATTCCCTTGAACCAAAAATGAAGTCTTTGACTGATTCCGAATTACGTCAAAAAACAGATGAATATAAGGAAAGATTGTCAAAAGGCGAAACGATGGATAATATTTTGTCGGAAGCATTTGCCACGGTAAGAGAAGCAAGCAGAAGGATTCTTGTGGTTCCAAATGCGGATAGTCCGGACAAGACGATGAGGCATTTTGATGTTCAGCTTATAGGTGGCATTGTGTTGCATCATGGTAAAATTGCTGAAATGACCACTGGAGAAGGTAAAACGCTTGTCGCGACTCTGCCTGCATATCTAAATGCTTTATCGGGAAAAGGCGTCCATGTAGTGACGGTCAATGATTATTTGGCAAAGCGTGACAGAGACTGGATGTCTCCATTATATGAATTTCTGGGATTAAAGGCAGGGGCTATTCAGTCACATCAGGCCTATGATGAAAAAAAAGAGGCATATTTATGCGATATAACCTATGGTACAAACAATGAATTTGGTTTTGATTATCTTCGCGATAATATGAAAGTGAGACTGGAGGAGCAGGTACAAGTTAGCTGTGGTTTAAATTTTGCTATTGTTGATGAGGTGGACAGTATTCTTATTGATGAAGCACGTACACCTTTAATCATTTCCGGGCCTGCGGAAGAATCTACGGAGAAATATTATGTAGCAGATAAAATAGCAAGGAGATTAAAACGGGGAGAGCATTTCGAAATAAAAGAAAAAGAACGCATGGCGCATCTTACCGAGGAAGGCATTGAAGAGGTTGAAAAGTTTTTAAATGTGGAAAGTCTTTATACAGGCACAAACATGGAATGGCCTCATTATATTGAACAAGCGTTGCGCGCCCATTACCTGTTCAGAAATGAAACAGATTATATCGTAAAAAATGGTGAGGTTATTATTGTTGACGAATTTACCGGAAGATTGATGGAAGGAAGACAATGGAGTGACGGATTGCATCAGGCGATACAAGCGAAAGAACATCAGCGTATTAAGGAAGAAAATCAAACACTTGCCACCATAACCCTTCAGAATTTCTATAGATTATATGATAAACTTTCCGGAATGACAGGTACTGCTTTAACAGAGGCTGCGGAATTTGATAAGATTTACAAACTGGAAGTGGTCACTATCCCCACGAATAAGCCTTTGCAACGTAAGATTTTCCCGGACAGGGTTTATAGAACGGAAAAAGAAAAATACGATGCTATTGTCCGGGAAATTGTCGAAGTGCATAAACAGGAAAGGCCGGTATTGGTCGGGACAGTGTCTATTGAAAAATCAGAATTTATAAGCGAGAAGCTCCGAAGGGAAGGTATCGAACACGAGGTGCTGAATGCAAAACATCATGAGCGGGAAGCTCAGATAATTGCAAAGGCAGGGCAGCGGGGCAATGTTACCATTGCTACGAATATGGCAGGCAGGGGTACTGATATTGTTTTAGAAGAAGGCGTCGCTTCCCTGGGTGGACTTCATATCATAGGCACTGAAAGGCATGAAGCGAGGCGTATTGATAATCAGCTTCGCGGACGTGCAGGCAGGCAGGGCGATCCGGGATCATCACGCTTTTACGTCTCATTGCAGGATGATTTAATGCGCATTTTTGCTTCCGAACGTGTGAGTTCTCTGCTAAAAACATTTGGCATGGAAGAAGGCATGGCTATCGAACACTCGATGGTCTCTAAATCTATTGAAAGGGCGCAGAAAAAAGTAGAAGCGCATAATTTTGAAATACGTAAACACTTGCTTGATTATGATGAAGTAATGGACCATCAGCGAAAAACAATATACAGTCTTAGACAAAATGTGCTTGAGGGAAAATACTTATACGATTATATCACACAAATGATAGAAGACAGCATTTGCGAGATGGTAGGCCATGCATTTGAAACAAAAAGCATCGGGAGTGAAAAAAACTATGAGGATGATGATGACTACCCTGAAGAATATTTTGATTTGGCTGGATGGTTTGAGCAAAAATTCGGCATACCGGTTGATCTAAATGAAGTTGGGGAGAAGACCCGCCAGAATATTGAGGAGTTCCTGACGCAAAAGGCATTTGATGCTTACAAGGAAAAGGAAAATGCTATTGGCAAATTCGGAATGGAAAAAATAGCGCAAATCCTTTTGTTGGAGAAGATTGATACAAAGTGGAAAGACCATTTATATGCAATGGATCACTTGCGGTCCGGCATAGGATTAAGGGGATATGCCCAGATTGATCCAAGGATAGAATATAAGCGGGAAGCGCTTGGCATGTTTGAAAATATGAATATGTCCATAAAAGATGAAGTGACAAGTCTTATTTTTAAACTGCAGAAGGTAGAGGAATCGGAGATAAAGGAAGTATTGCGTCCGGAAACATACATACATAAGGAAGTTTCCGGACGGGAAAGAATACAGGGACCTCCAGACCCAATAACTGCTCCTGTTCGGGAAAATAATGCAAGAGCGGAAGAACGGGTGGAAAGAAAAGTGGAACCGATAAAAGTCGGTGTTAAAGTCGGGAGAAACCAGCCTTGCATATGTGGCAGTGGCAAAAAATTTAAACAGTGTTGCGGCAGGGCATGATAATTTAGATGCGTTATCATTGTATTAATGAACCGGTTAGAAGCAGCGCTGTGTATTTATTATAAAATCCTTTCCTATTTGCATGCCTACAATTTTTGATGCTTTTTATATAATAGCACTTACCTTTGGTTTTCCCTATTTTCTCCTGAAAATTTTAATAAATAAGCGGTTCCGCACTGGTTTATTACAACGTTTTGGCTTTATTCCGGCAAAAGCCGGCAAAAAACCTTGTATATGGATTCATTGCGCTTCGGTTGGAGAGGTTCTAGCCGCAAAGACTCTTATAAAGTCCATAGAAAAAGAGTTCGACGGGTTTGAAATAGCGTTGTCTGTTAATACAAATACGGGGTTTTCTGTTGCAAAAAAATATTTTGAAGGAAAGAGGATTTTTTATTTTCCGCTTGATTTGAGCTGGGTGGTCAATAAAGCATTCAACAGAATAAAGCCGCAATTAATACTATTAATAGAACTGGAAATATGGCCGAATTTTATAACTGCCGCTGCAAAAAAACAAATTCCCGTTGTTTTGGTAAATGCAAGAATATCTGCTAAATCAGCGAAGTGGTACCGGTTGTTTTGCCGGATTTCGTGCATGTTTTCAAAAAGTTTGCTTAGAAAAGAAAACCTTTTTTGTGCGAGAACGCAGGCTGACGCCTTCCGCCTTAAAGAGCTGGGCATATCGGAGACTCAAATAAAGATCACCGGTAACATGAAATACGATAATATTGTCACCGATATTCCCGCAAACACAAGAGAACGTTTGCTGGAATTGTTTGAAATTGAAGCGGATGAAGAGGTGATCGTCTGTGGCAGCACTTTTGAAGGCGAAGAAATTATTCTTTTGAGGGTGTTTAAAAATCTTTGTGTAAAATTTGGTAAATTAAGGTTGATTATTGCGCCGCGTCATATTGAAAGAGTTCCCTATATTATAAAACAGATAGCTTCTCTGGGGTTTGACTATGCAAAAAAGTCATCGCTTGATAAGGGAAAGAAGGGTGCAGGATATAAGGGGAATCCAATTATTGTTGTTGATACGGTAGGGGAGTTGTCTACTATTTATAGCATTGCTTATTGTGTGTTTGTGGGAAGAAGTTTGATTCCCCATGGCGGACAAAATATGGTAGAACCTGCTGGTTTGGCAAAACCTGTTATTGTAGGTCCTCATACGTTTAATTTTAAAGAGGAAGTTGATCTGTTAAAAAAGGCAGATGCGATTTTGATAGTGGATGATGAACATTCTTTGTCAAAAGCGATAACATATTTATTGGAGCATCCGGAAGAATCCAGGGAAATTGGCAGGAGGGCACAATTAGCGGTAACAAAACAAAAGGGCGTTGTAAATCGTAATATGAATATATTGAGAGAACATTTTTTGGAAGAGAGGACTGTATTGTTATGAGGAGCGGAAGGTATTTATTTACTTCGGAATCTGTTTCAATGGGACACCCTGACAAAATAGCTGATCAGATATCCGATAGCGTATTAGATGCTATGCTGGAACAAGACCCTATGAGCAGGGTTGCTTGTGAAACTTTGGTGACAACAGGGGTTGCTTTTGTTGCGGGTGAATTCACCACTAAGGCGAATGTAAATATACCCGATATCGTAAGGAATACGATAAAAGAAATAGGCTATTGCGATGCGTCTATGGGATTTGACTATAATACCTGCGCGGTTCTTACAAGCATTGGCAAACAATCGCCGGATATTTCACAGGGGGTAAGCGGTGAAGGACTACATAAAGAAGAAGGCGCTGGAGATCAGGGAATGATGTTCGGCTACGCTTGCAATGATACGCCGGAATTAATGCCCCTTCCAATTATGCTGGCACACAGGGCAATCATAAAGCATGCCGAATTGAGGCAAAACGGGACATTAAAGTATTTGCGTCCTGACGCTAAATCCCAAATTACGGTTGAGTATGAAGGCCTTAAACCTATCAGAGTACATACTGTTGTTATTTCTACACAGCATGCCCCTGATGTTAAACATGACACTATTAAAACGGACATGATCGAGAAGGTTGCCAAACAGGTGATACCGGCAAACTTGCTGGACAGCAAAACGATTTATCATATCAATCCTACAGGGCGTTTTGTAATCGGCGGTCCGCAGGGGGATTGCGGTTTGACTGGCAGGAAGATTATCGTTGATACGTATGGCGGATGGGGTCGTCATGGCGGAGGTGCTTTCTCCGGAAAAGATCCAACAAAGGTTGACAGAAGCGCTTGTTATGCAGCCAGACATATCGCAAAAAATTTAGTAGCAGCAGGATTGGCAGACAGGTGTGAGGCGCAGGTGGCGTATGCTATTGGAGTGGCAAAACCATTGTCTGTTCACATTACTACAGAAGGTACCGGTAAACTCCCGGATGAAAGGCTTACTCAGATTTGTGAAAAAGTTTTTGATATGACGCCCAGCGGTATTATCAAGAGATTGAATCTGAGAAGGCCAATTTATAAGATTACCGCCAGACATGGACATTTTGGCCGTACCGAGGATTCATTTACCTGGGAAAAGACTGATATGGTGGATACGTTACGTAAGGAAGCGGGTGTTTGAAGTGCGGTAATCGTTTATTACTGAGGGTGCAAAGAACGTTGGGAAGTAAATACATGAGAGGCTAGAAGTTGGAGAATAGAAACAGTAATCCAGCTTCTGGCTTCCAATACCTACACTATTGATAAGTTTTTGAAGGTGTGAATCCTGGAGTGCCATATTATGGTTTATCGCGTATTGATAGAAAAGGGTGAAGACTTTGGTTTTGTAGCCCACTGTCCTGCCATACCTGGATGCCATTCTCAAGGGGACACTATTGAGGATGCTATAGAAAATATAAAAGACGCCATTAAGGCCTGTTTGGAAGCTTTGGATAAGGATTTGGTAACGCAAACCAAAGAGTTGGCTTATTTTGAGGTTACAATATAAAGTGGCATCAAAACTGCCGGTAATTTCTGGTAAAGAGGCGGTAAAAGCGTTTGAGAAAGCCGGTTGGAAATTTGTAAGAGTTGGTAGTAATTGTCACATAATACTGAAAAAAGAGGGTGTTATTACAACCCTCTCTATTCCAGCGCATAACACCTTGGATCGTGGTCTATTGCGGTCATTAATAAGAGATGCATACTTATCTATCGAGGAGTTTAAAAAACTTTTGGAATAATTGCTAAGTTTGTAACCTGCGCCCAGTAATTAAAACAGATTCTTGTGTGTTCAGAGTTGTAATCTGAACACATCTTGTAAATCCATGATAACAAAAGATATTATACTCAACAGGGATTATGATGGATTACTGCACCTTACAGGTGCAGACATAATCTTTTTATTTGGTTCGATCCTTACAGACAGTTTTCATAAAGATAGCGATATTGATATTGGTGTTTATTTTGAAAACCGGCGTTATGATAAAACCGCTGTTTACGATACCGTCATTGATTTCTTTCAAACTGAAAAAGTAGATGTTGCTTTTTTAAATGAGGCGCCTCCATTGCTCTTATATCAGGTTATAAAAAATGGCAAACCTATGGCCTGTGAGAACTATAAAATACTGATGGAATTCAGGCTTCGTAGTATCAAAAAGTATTGGGAGACTAAAAAATTCAGAAAGATGAAAGAATATCTATTAAAGAATTATGTCGAAAGAATCAGATGAATTGGCTTCCTGACAATAAAGAGATTTTTATAGGCAAGCTTAATTTCCTTAAGAATTATTATGGGGAACTTAAAAGTTTTGTAACAATTTAGGGTTTTGAAAAATTCCAATAATAGCGATGTTTGTCTCATAGTGTAGGGGCTAAGCATTTGCTATAAATTGTCATAAATGCGTTCATACCCAAACGGGCAAATGCTTCGCCCCTACTTTTTCAAAAAACTAAAGTGTTACGAAAATTCGGTTTTTATCAGCGTATTTAATTACGGAAACTGATGTTGTATAAGAACGGAAACTGATGTTGTATAAGAAAGGTGAGTGGTCATAAAATATGGTAATAATAAAACCCTTTCGTGGTTTGAGATACAATCATGACATTATAAAAGATTGCTCGGCAGTAATGACGCCTCCTTATGATGTCATATCTCCCGCAGAACAGGAGCGGTATTATAGGAATCATCCGAATAATATGATTCGTTTGGATTTGGGAAAGGAATTTCCCGAAGATACGGAAGCGGATAACAGATATACCCGCGCCTCGGAATTTCTTGAGGAGTGGATGAAGGCGGGCATATTGAAACAAGAGGATGCACCGGCAATTTACATCTATGATCAGGAATTTTCCTATGGCGGTAAGCATTTTATTCGCCGGGGCTTCATTGCGTTGGTAAGGCTTGAGCCGTTTGATACAGGATCCATTTATCCTCACGAGCAGACCCTTCCAGGTCCCAAGGCAGACCGCCTGAAACTTATGCAATCATGTAAGGCAAATCTCAGTTCAATATTTGCTCTTTTCCCAGATGAAGACAATGCCGCTGATAATTACTTACATTCAATAACCACAACAAAACCGGAAATCGATTTTGTTGACGACAGCGGTGTAACAAACAAACTTTGGGTCATTAGAGAAAAAAAGACTATCGATAAGCTCATTGAAATAATGAAGGGAAAAGCCCTTTTTATCGCTGATGGACACCATCGCTATGAAACATCGTTAGTTTATAAAGAGCAGAAACATAAAGAAAATGGCGGGCAAAATAGGGAATTACCTTCGGATTATGTGATGATGGTGTGTGTTTCTATGAATAATCCGGGGCTGCAAATATTCCCTTTTCATCGTGTAGTCCGGCAAATAAAGGACTTTAACCCAGACCATGTCCTGCATAGGCTTAAAGAGTTCTTTGAGATTGAATATATGGAAAACAGCGGTGGGATTGATGCTATCATGCGAAAACTCAATAGCGATAGTGCTCCCCATTGCTTCGTAATGTACGCAGGGCAGGGTGATAGATACAGCCTGTTGCGGTTAAATGATAAAAGGATATTAGAAAAGGTGTTTGCAAATGATCATCCGGAATGGAAGCATTTAGACGCAGGCATACTCCATAGCATCGTTTTAAAAAGGATATTGGGAATAAATTCCGACGAAGCAGGTTTGAAAGATTTTATAAAGTATGTAAAGAATGAAACAGAAGCTGTATCACTCGTACAATCAGGTGCTTTTCAGGCGGCATTTATTTTGCGGCCGACTCTGATAGAACAAGTAAGGGAAATCGCTCTGGCGCACAAGGTAATGCCGCCAAAGTCAACCTATTTTTATCCCAAATTAATTACCGGTGTTGTGATAAACAAAATTAACTAAAAGGGGAATCGCACTCTGATTATTTGGTATTCCAGATTAACGGTTGACTGTTTACCTGATTTCAGATAGAATCCTAACTTATACAGTATCTTATCCGGAGTGGCAGAGGGACTGGCCCTGTGAAGCCACAGCAACCGGCCTGTTCAGATTACGTCTGAACATGGTGCAGGTGCTAATTCCTGTCTCAAGTTTTTGGGAAAAGATAAGATAGGAGAACAAATAAAAGCCTCATCCTATCTTATTTTTAGGAAAGAGGCTTTTTTTATTGCTGAAATATACGGAGAAAGAAATGGGTTATGTAAACGGATTAAAATGCAGGGAATGCGGAAAAGAATATCCAAAAGAACCATTACATGTTTGCAGTTTTTGTTTCGGGCCTTTAGAGGTAGATTATGATTACGAGGGCATTAAAAAGGTTATAAACAGAGAAGTTATTCAATCGCGCAGCAATACAATGTGGCGTTACAAAGAACTGCTCCCGATAGACGGCGAACCGACTGTTGGAAGCCAGGTGGGATTTACGCCGCTGGTAAAGGCGAATAATCTGGCAAAAATTCTGGGCGTAGAAGAACTCTATGTAAAAAATGATTCGGTAAATTATCCTACGTTTTCCTTTAAGGACAGAGTGGTTTCAACTGCATTGTCAAAGGCAAAAGAATTTGGCTACAAGATTGTTGGATGCGCAACTACCGGCAATTTGGGAAACTCAGTAGCTGCACAGGCGGCTCAGGCATGCCTGGAAAGTTATATTATTATGCCAGCAGACCTGGAACAGGGCAAGATTATTGGCACGCTGATATATAATCCTAATGTGATAAAAGTAACTGGAAATTATGATCAGGTAAACAGGTTATGTTCTGAAATTGCCGATAAATATGGTTGGGCGATTGTAAACGTAAATATACGACCATATTACGGTGAGGGATCAAAGACATTTGGTTATGAAATCATGGAACAACTGGGCTGGAAAGTGCCAAAGCATATTGTCGTGCCCATGGCGGGCGGATCATTAATTACAAAGATTGGAAAGGCAATAAAAGAATTTGTACAACTAGGTCTTATTGATGGCGCAGATACAAAATTACATGGTGCTCAAGCCAGTGGAAGTTCTCCGATTACTACGGCGGTCAAAGGCAAGACGGATGTGATAAGGCCGGTAAAGCCCAATACCATAGCGCAGTCGATAGCAATTGGAAACCCCGCGGATGGTTTTTATTCGGTGAAAAGCATTAATGTTTCCGGTGGATGGGCAGAAGATGTAACGGACGATGAGCTTGTTGAGGGTATTAAATTGCTTGCCAGAACAGAAGGTATTTTTACGGAAACGGCTGGCGGCGTTACCGTGGCGGTAACGAAAAAACTGATCGAACAAGGAAAGATACCGCGTGATGAATCCATCGTCATTTCCATTACCGGGAATGGTTTAAAAACACAGGAAGCCGTGATTAACAAATTATATGAGCCAAAAATTATTAACCCTTCCCTTGCCGAATTTGACAAAGTTATGGAAGAAAAAATGGCGGCCGTGCGTTAACAGATAATTAATTTGGGAAAACAGAGGTCGGATTCCTTTTTTTTTTATTTATTTTTTTTTTTATCAATATCTTTATAATCTTATGTAAATATTTTTTTTGAGTTGTATTCGCGGAAAACACGTATTCTATACGTATAATATATCTTTCTCTTCCTTAGAATAGATTGCTTTGCGGTATGCACATCCGGCAATGATTAGTATCGTATTGTTTTGCTTCAGTGCAAAACTCCGCAAAGCAATCCTGAACCTCATAACTCCTGTTTTGTATAGGGATACTTAAGAAGCTCACCATTTGTGATTTATAGACAATGTCGTACCAGTTCAACACGGACAAACAAGGTTTGTCCGTGCGTAATTATTCAGCTTAAACACGGATTGGCAAAATCACCTGATGAGTGGCCATATTTCTGCTTTCATTGCTAGGTAAAGCAAGGCGCTTATGCTAGCGACTGGAGAGCAGGTAATGAAATTAAATTTAACGTAAAGGTAGGACACGAATAATTTAATTTGATTTGGGGTTTCGCTTTCAGACTGGGCCAAATGGCCATTTTCCAGAGATTGCTATACAATAAATTAATACCCTTGTGTAATATTGTGGCAAAATTGGAATCATCGTTAGTCCCTGCTTATCCCGGAAAGGAGCTAAGAATGCAAGTTGTTTTGAATGTGCCTCAAAGCTTTGAAAACCTGTCAATACAAGAAAAAGAGCATTTGATTCACGAATTACAACAGGAATTGATGATTAGATCGGAGATGATTGAGGGCTTCAAAAAACCTGTAGAGGATTTCGAGGATTGGGAAAAATTAGGATTTGAGGACGAAGAATGGAACTGAAAAAAGGCGATATTGTTCTCGTCCAAGCCCCCGCTAACCCTTCAGGCACTGAAATTCAAAAAACACGGCCAGCCGTCGTTGTTTTCCCCCAAAAGAAATGGCTATACACGGCAATCGAGCCATTGTTATTCCAATTACCGGCAATGTAAGTAAAATCTATCCTTTTGAGTTCCTGATTAAATCAAAATATTTGTTCAACGAGTCTAAGGGTTGCTGCGACCAAATTCAAACCGTAAGTACAAAGAGAATCATAAAAAATACGGAGACATTTCAAATTCAGAAATGGAAGCACTTGATAAGGCTTTGAAAAATATCTTACGATTAAAATAGAAAGGCACTTTTTTATTTTCCACTGTTTTTTATCCATTAAATAAAGCAAGGCGCTTATGATAGCAATTAGGGAGCAGGTACTGAGATTAAATTTGACGTAAACGTAGGGCATGAATAATTTAATTTGTTGGGTCTCGCCTTACTCAACCCAACCTACACAACGATAATTAAATCAAAAAGAGATGAAACATGCTTTTGTTTGATTGGGATCCAATCAAGGCGGGAAGGAATATAAATATTCACGGCGTATCTTTTGATGAGGCAAGCACTGCTTTCAAAGATATCCTGTCATTAACGATTTATGATCCTTTGCACTCTGACGAAGAGGACCGGTTCATTTTAATTGGAAATTCCTGTAAAAATCGTCTTTTGGTAATTGTTCATACGGAAAGAGAAGATAAAATCAGAATAATCAGCGCAAGAAAAACAACAAAAAACGAAAGGAAACAATATGAAGAGAAAGCAAAAAGATCCAGACATGCTTGAAGAGTACGATTTCAGCAAAGGGATTCAGGGAAAATATGCAAAAAAATACAATGAAGGAACAAATGTCGTGGTTATAGATCCGGATGTTGCAAAGTTTTTCCCTGACCACGACTCTGTAAATGAGGCATTGAGATCATTAACCGAAATTATTAAAAGGCAAAAAAGGACGTCCAACAAGTCCCCCCATCGGACGGTTGATAGCCGACGCTGAGTTTAATCGTTGAGTGACCAATTCCAGCTTTCATTGCTACTTAAAACTAAATGTGACGTAAAGGTAGGACATGAATATTTTAATTTGTTGGGTTTCGCTTTACTTATCCCAACCTACACAACTTGAACAGATAACATCCGGCTCGACCCGGCCGGGAATAGCATCTGTGGTTTTTGCAATGGCGGTTGCCCCTGCGTGCCCTCCATTTCGTTTGCTTCTTAAATAACGACAAATATTACTGATGATAATGGATGATAAGATTATTAATGAAGCCATTCAATTCTTGATAGATGGCGGAGAACAAGAGGCAGCAGATATTCTCAAAATGTGCACTGTGGAAAATTGTGAAGTTGTAGATTCCTGGATGAATGGGAGTAATCAATTGGACGGTTTATCTATAGAACTGCGAGGCCCTCGCACGGCATATGAGATTCTTTCAAGACATGACCATCCATTGGGAGAAGAAATATTATATGCCTTTTCGGCTATCCTTCCTGGCAGCACTTATATTAAGAACTTACGAATACGTGCGGTCACTTTGCCAGAGGAAACTCGTATGCAGATAAACAATACTATACCTATGCCTGAGTTGAAGGAATTAATTCAAAAGATAGAGTCGCAAAAAGGGTTGATGATTGCAGTTGCCACCGGAGGTCCTAAGATTAAAGATGTTAATGCCCAGTATAACCACAGACGATTTGAAATTCTGCAAAAATTGCAGGATATGGGGATTGACGCCCCAAATCCTTATCATGATCTTTGGGGTTGGTACGGAAAGTGGAGCGACGGTAGTCTCCCCAGTTGGCAAGCAAGAAGAAATTATATTGGCACTCTTTATCAGCCATTGTTGGATGCCCTAACGATGAAAAGCAAAACAACTTCGACAGTTCAGCCGCAAGAACCTACTGGTTGGGCGCGGGTTGATCGTAACGTCGATAAGATAAATAATGCATTAGCCTATGCAGAAAATGAGGAAGATTTTCAAACGGTTGGCTTTTTATGTAGAGAAGCTATTATTTCATTGGCTCAAGCAGTTTACGACTCAACGAAACATAGCAGTGTTGACAGCATATCGCCTAGTAATACTGATGCAGCGAGAATGCTGGAAAGCTACATAGCCGCAGAGTTAGCTGGAAACTCCAATGAGACACACCGGAAGTTTGCCAAAACAACTGTTCAGCTTGCAGTAGGCCTTCAGCATAAGCGCACAGCAAGCTTCCGAGAAGCCGCTCTCTGCGCGGAGGCGACAAGAGCAATCATCAATACCATTGCGATTATGTCAGGGCAAAGGGATCCTGAGAAATAAGAAAAGCTAACGAATCATTCAATCCGACCATGAATAGCGCTCGTTTGAGTTTGGAGAAAATAGGGACAGCGACTGTTAAACAAATGGTCCAAATTCCCGGTTCCCAATTTCTAAGAATAACAGTGGGATTAATTACTGTCATAAATTATAAATTTGCTTAACGCTATCCAATTATTGATATAATATTTAAAGGAACATGAAATGAAATTCGAATGGGATCCGAAGAAAGCACGCTCAAATTTGCGAAAGCACAAGGTCTCATTCGAGGAAGCTTCAATGGCGTTGAGTGACCCTATGGCTGCAACTGGCGCTGACCCGGATCATTCTATTGGCGAATGCAGATACATTACTTTCGGCGTTTCGGAACGAGGTCGGTTATTAGTGGTCGCACACACCGAGCGAGGCGAGACTATACGAATTATAAGCGCTCGCATAGCGGGCAAAGGAGAGCGAAAGATTTATGAAGAAGGTTAAACAGACAGAAAAAGATGAATTGCGTGCGGAGTATAAACGTTCAGACTTCCCAGTCCCTTTGGTGCGTGGCAAGTATGTAAGTCGCCTGCGTAAGTCATCAAATGTTATTATTCTTAAACCGGAAGTTGCTGAGGCTTTTCCAAACGAAGAAGCCGTTAATACTGCACTTCTGTCATTGATAAAGCTTGCGCAAAAAACTACACGCTTAACAAAACGCTCAACCGGACGCGTAAAAAAGCTGCATGCCGGTTAGCTATGCGTTAGCCCGCTAAACAACCCTGATCAGAAACAAAGGGATGTTGTAAATGAAACTTACTGATACCGAAAAACGCGAAATACTGAAACTTATTGAAGCGGATAAGCCGCTACCCGATAAGTACCGCTTTATGCTCTTTGACGACAAGCGTGAGGTGGAACTGGTATGGAACGGCAAAACCAGTGAAGTGACTAATCTCGTTTTGCCTTTTCAGGTAATCGAACAGGTGGATGAACCTCGTAATTCGAAACCGATAATGGCCGTCAATAAACGCAAATCCGGAAAGGTTATTGGTGATCATTCCCGTACCGCCGCAGTTGACAAATATCCTGTTCAACGTCCGCTTTTCGACACAAGAGGCCGTCAGAAATCCGGATGGACGAACAAACTCATCTGGGGCGACAACAAGCTCATTCTTTCATCCCTGAAAAACGGCCCCCTCCGCGCGGAAATTGAAAAGGAGGGCGGCATTAAGCTCATCTGCATCGACCCGCCATTTGATGTGGGCGCGGATTTCTCGATGGACATAGAGATCGGCGACGACACCTTCACCAAGAAACCCAATGTGCTGGAAGAACTGGCATACCGCGATACCTGGGGCAAGGGCGCTGACAGCTTCATCGCCATGATCTACGAACGCCTTGTGCTGATGCGGGATTTGCTGGTGGAAAATGGGAGTATTTATGTGCATTGTGATTGGCGGGTGAATTCCTTCATGAGGCTTGTCATGGAGGAAGTTTTCGGTACAAGTGTTTATCGAAATGAAATTCGTTGGAAAAGACAGCCTCCTCGTGGAGCAAAAGCCATATCGCGCCAGTATGCTCGTTCATCAGACAGTATGCTGTATTACACAAAAAGTGATTCATATACATGGAACGCACAATTTAAAGAATACGATCAAAAATACATTCTGTCGAAATTTAACAAGCAAGATAAGGATGGTCGTTGGTATAGAATAGATAACATTGGTGACTACTCTGAAAAGTCGATAGCGGAGTTCCGTAAAAAAGGACGAATATATGACTATCCATCTGGTAAGGTTGGATTAATTCGTTATCTTGATGAAGCAAAAGGCGAAGCAATTACAGATATATGGTTGGATATTAATGAAGTTATAGTCAAACAAATCAGATTTTCGAAATTTGCTCGCCAATAATTTGAAAATTTTCAGTTAAAAGAGTAGACAATTCATCTGTATACTCGTTAATATTTTTGAAAAAACTTAAACATTTGTTTTTAAACTTCTCATAAGTATCATAATACTTGTTATACAATATTTTTTTGCGAAAGAATTTCCATAATCTTTCAATGAGATTTAAATTGGGCGAATAGGAAGGGAGAAATTTGATCTTTATTCTCGAATTTGCAAGGTATTCTTTGACCAACTTAGACCTGTAATATTTAGCATTATCAGAGATTATGTAAATAGTACCGGCTTGAGCATACCTTGACTCTATTTCATGGAAAAGCTTTATTGTTGATTGAGCATTGATGCTTTCATCTTCCCGGATTGTTACTTCAAAGGTTTCTATGTCAATAGCCCCGTTTAAATTTATTCTTTTCCTGCCGGTATTAGAGGGTATTTCCTTCTTTTTGCCTTTCTCTATCCAGCAATATGCAGACGTAGAATTGTGCTGTGGATGAACTCCATCCATAAAAAGTATCTTATCTCCAGGGGCTTTCTCTTCTTTGAGTTGTTTGTAGTTTTCGATAAATTCTTTTTGTTTTTCAGGGTTTGCTTTGCCTGGAACTATTGTAGTTTTCTTGTAAGTAAAGCCTAATCTATCGAGGGTATGTACCATTCCTTCGGGTGTATAGATTTTATTGAATGTCTGTTTTACATATTCAACAATTTCTTTTGCCGCACTATAGTTGTTTTTCCTGATATGATCTTTTAATTGTTCTTCTTGTTCGCAGGTGAGTTTTGGCACACAGCCAATATAATTGTCAGATAAAAGCCCGTCAAAACCTTTATCTTTGTATAGTTTTTCGTAATTCCTGATTGTTTGATCGTCTAACAAGAGCGCCTCTGCTACTTCTTCATAACTCCATCCTGAATCAAGAAGAAGTATAGCTTTGATTTGGTCGGCATGACGTCTATGAGGCTCTTTCTTATGTGCTTTTTTAAATTCTATTCGGGTTTTTTCACTGAGAAATGGATTCATGCAGAATTTAATACTCTAGAAACAATTCAAATGCAAGAAAAAAACAGGTTCTTCTAAAAATAAATGCTTTTTACTATAATTCTCAAGCCCTTGAAGATACGAAGTACGCGACCCAAAAGCCCGAAGCCCTGCTCGAACGTATTATAAAGGCATCCTCCAACGAAAACGACATCGTTGCGGATTTTTTCTGCGGTTCCGGCACCACGCCGGCTGTGGCCGAAAAACTGGGGCGTAAGTGGATCGGCGCAGACCTAGGCAAGTTTGCTATCCATACCACCCGCAAGCGCATGATTGGCGTTCAGCGTCAGCTTAAAGAAGATGGCAAGGACTTCCGCGCCTTTGAGATACTCAACCTCGGTAAGTACGAGCGGGCGCATTACATCGGCGTTTCCTCATTTATTGAACCGCGAATAGACGCTAATGGACGCAAATCAAAACAAAAAGACATTAGCGTTAATTCGGTACGCCAAGAAGCGTATATATATCAGTTGGTGCAAATCCAACCCGCCAATTGACCGTTCGGGCGGTAGTGAAAGAGGCAGAAAACCTCACGGGAGAACGTAAACAGCGATGAATACGTTCGAGTCCCCTGTAGCGAGCAGTCAGACCGTAGCGCAAGCGAACACGCAGGCTTCGTTACGCTAAAAATACGATAGATGAGCCTCCCGGATTGGGCGAAATCTGTAATCGCATAGGTAGAAAGAGACAAACGGTAGAACTATGCGGTGTCGTCGGAGTTGAGAGTGACGGTATGACTGTAAAAGGTATATATATGAACTTGGGAGGTCTCATTGTTCAGGTTGATGACCGTAACGCATACTATAAGGGAAGCCGAAGGGTATAGCGGGATAATGAGAAGTCGGAGATGCCCATAGTAGTGAAGATGGTGAAGACAACATAACTTCACCGTAGCGAAGGGGCATTACTTCAGTTAACGTTTACAAAGAAAGGAGGAAATTGTATTGGGAGACCTACAAGCAATACCGAAATCGCAAATGAGCGATGATGAAAGAGTCCGAGACTTTCAGCGTAAACTATATCGAAAAGCCAAACAGGAAGAAGGATTTCGCTTTTATGTATTGTATGACAAGGTGAGAATGTTGCATTTTTTGAGAGAGGCGTACAAGCGCTGCAAATCCAATGGAGGAAGCGCCGGGGCAGACGGGATTACATTTGAAGATGTGGAGTCATACGGGGTGGAGAAGTTTCTTGGAGAGATAATAGAGGAACTTGAAAACAAAACCTACGAACCACAGCCGGTACTGAGAGTGTACATACCTAAAACCAACGGTAAGACACGACCATTGGGAATCCCTGTGATAAAAGACAGGGTAGTGCAGATGAGTGTAAAGCTTGTAATAGAGCCGATATTCGAAGCAGACTTTGAAGATAGCTCCTACGGATTCCGACCGGGACGTTCAGCGGGCGATGCTGTGAGGAAAATCAAAGAAAAACTGCGAGAAGGGAAAACAGAGGTATTTGACGCAGACCTGAGTTCTTATTTTGACACAATACCGCACAAGGAATTGTTACTGTTAATAGGGATGAGGATAAGCGACAAGAACGTACTGCACTTGATAAAAATGTGGTTAAAAGCACCGGTGATAGAGGAAGGCAAACCAGGAGGCGGGAGGAAAAATAAGATAGGAACACCGCAGGGAAGCGTAATATCACCATTATTAGCAAACATATATCTGCACATGCTCGACAAAGCAGTCAATAGAGAGAATGGGGTTTTCTATAAGTATGGGATAACAATCATACGTTATGCGGATGATTGGGTATTGATGGCAAAGCGAATACCTCGTGAAGCATTAGACTATCTCAACAGGTTGTTAAAGAAGTTAAAGCTGAGTCTTAACGAGGATAAGAGTAAAATAGTAAAAGCTGAAGAAGAGAGCTTTGACTTTCTCGGACATACCATATCCTTCTCAGAAGATTTGTTTGGTAGGAAACACAAGAAATACTGGAACATAGAACCAAGCAGGAAATCACAGAAGAAGGTTAGGGAAAAGATAGGAAACTACCTAAAGAGCAATGGGCATAAAGCGGCGGAAAAAGTAGCTAATGAACTGAATGCAATAACAAGAGGATGGATAAATTACTTCACAATAAAGGGAGTAACGTATCCAAACAAGGCGAAAAGAGACCTACGATATTATCTTTTCAGGAGATTAACGAGATATTATAAGAGGAAAAGTCAGCGCAGGAGCAAGCTCTATAATCGAGGAGCGTTTAAGGAATTAGTCAATAGATATTGACTAATAGACCCGACAAAATATGTTCCTGCCAGACAACCTGTGAAAGCTTAAGAAGAAGACTGTCGGAAAGCCGTGTGCGGGAAAATCGCATGCACGGTTTGACGAGGGGGGCAGATGATAAGTATATGGCGGAGATATGGTGGCACTGGCGGGAAACCAGCCAGCAAACAGAGAAAACAAACTTCTGCCTAAGTTCTAGTCGTCTGTTTCTACTCTACCGTTCATTAGCGGTTACTGATCTTTCCCGCGAAGAAATGAAGCGTCGAATCATTGAGCAGAAGGAAAAGGACTTTATCGCCCTGATTCTCAAAGCCTACAAGGCCGAGACGGTGGATAACTTCAGGTGCTTCCACGGCAAGAAGGCAGGGCGTATTGTCGCAGTGGGTCCGGTCAATCTGCCTGTCACCCGTTTGTTTGTGGAAGAAATCATCCTCGAATGCCGCGAAAAGCGCATCAGCCGTGTGGACATCCTTGCCTTTGAGTTTGAGATGGGTCTTTTCCCCAACATTCAGGAAGAAGCCAAGTCCAAGGGCATCGACCTTGCACTCAAATACATTCCCCGCGAGGTCTTTGATAAACGCGCCATCGAAAAAAATCAAATCGTCTTCCATGATGTTTCATATATCGAAGTCAAGCCTCATGTGAAAAAGAACAGCATCGCAGTTGAACTAACCGATTTTTCCGTATTCTACAATCAGGATACGGTGAACAACGCCGCTGCTTCACTCGGCAACGGCAAGAACAAGATCGTTGTGGAATGCGGCAAGATCATTAAGGTTTCAAAAGACAAGGATGGCATCGTTACCCGCGATGTCCTCACTAAAAAATGGATGGACTGGATTGACTACTGGAGCGTGGATTTTAACTTCGAATCCAAGCGTGAGATTGTCCGCACAAAAAATGAAGCTACCGGAGAAATGGAGGAGGTGTGGACGGGCGACTTTATATTTGAAAACGAATGGCAATCGTTCCGCACAAAGAAAGACCGGTCGCTGGAACTAAAAACATCATTTCACGACTGCCAGCCCGGACGGTATAAAATTGCCGTCAAGGTGGTGGATATTTTCGGGAACGACACCATGAAGATTATTGATGTCAGCGTGGGGGGGGAAATAATAGGGAAGATCGAAATTAATTAGGGCGAATTTGCCATAATTAAAAGGCATGAAGGATATTAACATGACAAAAATCAATGTTTTAGACAAAGACAGCACAATTTATGTATAAAATGATGAGGATTATATCTGCCTGACGGATATGGCCAGGTACAAAGACCCTGATCCTACAGATTACATTATCCAGAATTGGCTTGCAGCCGTACAACGATTGAGTTTTTGGGAATTTGGGAAAAATTGAATAACCCGGAGTTTAAAACCCGTCGAATTCAACGGGTTTAGAAAGTTTGATCATAATTCCACAAACAGGAGATTGCAATGGCAGAGAAAATATCTGTACAGGGCAATGAAATTAGCATCATCTCAAGGGAGCAAGAGGATTATATTTCATTGACCGATATCGCCAAATATCGAAACAAACAAGAACCATTTGCGATTATCAATAATTGGATGCGAAATAGAAGCACGATTGAGTTCCTGGGTTTGTGGGAAAAGTTAAGCAATCTCGATTTTAAACCTCTCGAATTCGAGAGGTTTAAAAGTGAAGCCGGAAGTAATTACTTTGTTCTGTCGCCTCAAAGCAGGGCGAACGGCTCGTAAATCTGAATAAAATCGCCATTCAACAGATGAAACTCCTAGCCGATGACAGGGGTATTAAAAAACTCAAAGATATAGGAACCGCCAATGGACGCTAATGAACGCGAATGGAATAATGAATTACTTTTTAAAAATGAGGTTTTCAAGATAATTGGAGCGGGAATGGCTGTCTCGAATACGCTTGGATGCGGTTTTCTTGAGGCGGTATATCAAGAAGTTATGGAAATAGAATTGGAAGAAAATGGAATTCCTTTTGAACCGCAAAAAAGAATACAAATTTCATATAAAGACAGAATTTTAAAAAAAGAATATGTAGCTGATTTTTTATGTTTTGAGAAGATAATCGTTGAAATCAAGGCTATAAAAAAAATAACTGAAAATTGAAGAAGCTCAACTGCTTAACTATCTAAATGCAACAAAATTGCCGCTGGGACTAATTGTAAACTTCGGCGGTAAAAAACTTGAATGGAAAAGATATGCAAATACAAAAGGAACCGCTAATGAACGCTAATGAACGCGAATACGAATATTTTTTATTAGCGTCCATTCGCGTGTATTCGCGGTTAACCCGGAGAGATGATTAATGGCAATTCATCCTTCTTTCCCCACATCCCCATACGAAATACTCAATCCGGAATATCGCTGGTTTCCGGCGGATGAAACCTTGCGAGAGACAAGCTACGAAAAGCTGCTGCCGCCTCTCGTTTCCAAAATTCGCAAAGAAGTTAAAGCATGGCGCGACAATCATTATGAAGGGGCTTCGGCAACATCTAAAGCCCTGCTTTCGTGGTGGTTTCACACGGAGCATATACTTCCCGGGGCTGACGGGATGATGGTTGAATTCCGGTATTACTTTGCCCAGCGGGAAGCCATCGAGACCGTCATTTACCTCTACGAAGTCGCCAAGGTCAAAGATAAGTATGACCTGATCCGCTATGACTCCTCCGGTGCGGTATCGACCGGCATGTTCGATGAGGAATGGCTCCGCCTTGTGATAAAAATGGCGACCGGAAGCGGGAAGACCAAGGTTATGAGTCTCATAATAACATGGTGCTATTTCCATAAACTCTACGAAGCATATTCAAAACTTTCCACCAACTTTCTTGTCATTGCCCCAAACATCATTGTCCTTGACCGCCTGCGTGCCGACTTTGACGGCTTAAAAATCTTCTGGAATGATCCTCTGTTGCCCGACAACGGCTACGAAGGGCAGAACTGGCAGGATGATTTCCAGATGACCCTGCATATCCAGGATGATGTTTCTATTATTCGTAAATCAGGCAACCTCTTTCTGACCAACATTCACCGCGTCTATGCCGGAAATGATATTGAACCGAGTTTTGAAGACGAAAATCTTGAGGATTATTTTCTCGGCAAGCGTCCGTCCGGTAAAACTACCGATTCAAAGGTTGATCTTGGCGTGATTGTCCGCGAGATTGATGAGATTGTCGTTATTAATGATGAAGCTCATCATATACATGACTCGTCCATGACTCGCGGCTGGCGTGGTTTAAATCCATTGAAGATATCCATAACCGGCTCAAACAGAAAGGACATTTTCTTTCTCTGCAAATCGACGTCACCGCGACGCCGAAGCACAATAACGGCGCAATCTTCGTTCAAACCGTATGCGATTATCCGCTGGTTGAAGCGATTACCCAAAACGTGGTGAAACGTCCCGTACTTCCTGATTTGGCAAGCAGGACAAAGCTTGCCGAAGTGAAAAGCTCCCGTTACACGGAAAAATACGCCGATTATATTGCCCTCGGTGTTGAAGAATGGCGCAAGGTTTATTGTGAACATGAAAAGCTTGGCAAGAAGACTGTGCTGTTCGTCATGACCGACGACACTAAGAACTGCGACGATGTTGGCGAATACCTCGAAAGTACCTACCCGGAATTCAAGGATGCGGTACTGGTCATTCATACCAACAACAACGGTGAAGTGTCTGAATCCGATGCAAAGAAGAGTAAAGATGAGTTGGAGAAACTACGCAAGGCATCCAATCAGATAGACAGTTGGGAAAGTCCGTATAAAGTGATCGTTTCTGTTCTTATGCTCAAAGAAGGATGGGACGTCCGCAATGTGACAACCATCGTCGGGCTTCGTGCCTATGCCGCAAAAAGCAATATCCTCCCGGAACAGATTCTCGGCAGGGGTATTCGCCGGATGTATCCGGGCGAGGATACGATCGAATACGTCAGCGTGGTCGGCATCGAAGCGTTTATGGACTTCGTGGAATCTATCCGGAGTGAAGGCGTTGAACTGGAACGTAAACCGATGGGAAGCGGAACAGCCCCCAAAGCACCTATCATCATTGAGGTTGATAACGAAAATACCAAAAAAGACATTGACAAGCTGGATATTGAAATCCCTATCCTTTCACCGCGCATCTATCGTGAATACAAATGCCTTGAGGCCCTGGAGCCTTCTTCCTTCTGGGCTAAGAAAATCGTTTACCGGCAGTTTTCAGAGGAAGAAAAACGGGAAATAGTGTTCAAGGATATCACCACCGGGGAAATCAACCATACGACATTATTGGACTCCAGTGCGGTAACGGACTATCGGAGTGTCATCGGATATTTTACGCAAATCATCATGAAAGACCTGCGGCTTATTAGCGGATACGACGTTCTTTATGGCAAGGTAAAGGATTTTGTATCTCTGCACCTGTTCGATTCTATGGTTGATATTGACGACCTGAATACCCTCCGCAACCTTTCTGAACTTTCGGCAACCAAGACCATCATTGAGACCTTCACTAAGAAAATCAATGAATTGACAGTTCAGGACAAAGGAAGCGCGGAAATCCGGGATCATATAAAGCTCAGGCAGACTCGTCCGTTTGTTGTCAGGGAGCAGGGCTTTCTTGTTCCGCAGAAAAGTCTGTTCAACAAGATTATCGGAGATAGTCACCTTGAACTGCTTTTTGCTTCATTTCTCGAAAAATGTACCGACGTTATTTCCTATGCAAAGAATTATCTGGCAGTGCATTTCACAATTGACTATGTGAACGCGGGCGGCAACATTTCCAATTATTATCCTGATTTTATAGTGAAGGTGAGCGATAAGGACTTATTCATTGTTGAAACAAAAGGCATTGAAGACCCGGATGTTCCCCTGAAAATGGCTCGTTTGAAAAAATGGTGCGAAGATATCAACGCCTCACAAAATAAAGCACGCTTTGATTATGTATTCGTTGATGAGGAGGATTTCAAGAAATATAAACCGGATTCATTTTCAAGTCTTATAAAGAATTTCAGGAAATATAAAGATGACAAGGCCGGCTAATACCTACAATGTCCCCTTTTGTCATGGAAAAAGAATTTCCATTGAGGACGGCTGTATGATTGGAGAAAAAGGAACGGCAATTATTTATTGCAGTAACACTTTAGTATTTTGAAAAAATACCATGAAAAGCTCCGTTAGGAGCGGTATATTTGTAGATAAGCTTATTGCATAATGGTGTTCACTTCTGCAAATCATGAGGTACTATGGAAAATAGGACGGAGTCGTATATCGTGTCACGCACTACATGGCGATTTCGCAGAATGCCTTCCCTGACGGCGCCTGCCTTCTCCGCAACCCGCTGACTTGCCTTGTTTGGCACTGCCACGACTATTTCCAGGCGCGTGAATCCTATCGTTTCAAGTCCAAACCGGCTGAGGAGTTTTACGGTAGCGGTAGCTATGCCTTGTCCTGTACGGCTTGAACGAATCCAGTAACCAAGATTGGCAAAGTTGTGCTTCCGGTTTATTTGGTCAAGCACGCAACCACCAAGAAAGGTATTGTCTTTCGTATCAAATATGACAAAATCATATTCAATACCATCCGACCACATTTGGGCTCTGGTACTAAGCCATGATGTACAGTCAGACATTGAGTAGTCGGGATGGCACCATGGCGCCCACTTTATCATTTCCTCTATTGAATCTCTCACACCTTCGTAGATTACGGCAGCGTCTTTCAACTGGCAGGGGCGTATGATAATATTACCGTCGGTAAGTTCGAATTTCGATTTCATGTTATTTTGGCGTTGTTTATCAAAAGATTTTTTTGCTAAAGAGTCGCTAAGGGTGCAAGGAAATTGCCTTACGTTCAGTGTTTCACGGTAAACTCTTTGGTTGCGGTTCTACAGTTCTTAATGACGATTGTCAGTGTTTGAATAATTACAAAAAAACAGAAAATATTCAACTTAAATTGGAGTTAAGGCAACATCGGTTCTTTTCGGGGAATTCTTACAACATTTTGTATTATAATAAGATAAGTATAGATAATATTTGGGAAAATGGTTGAATATTTCTCAGCATTCCTTATAATAAAGTGCTCTTATGAAATGAGAAAATTAATGTTTTGTTTGCCGAGTATACTCTGCGAACATTGTGTATTAGTGCAATTTTGGCCTTGTCAAAAAGGAGTTTAAAATGGTTATGTTGGATTACAAAAAAGCCGACGTTAGTTCTAAGCAGGATTACAAAGTGGCGGATATCGGTCTTGCAGACTGGGGATATCGCGAGATTGCCCTGGCGGAAGCTGAGATGCCCGCCTTGATGAATCTCAGGAAAAAATATGAGAAAGAGCAGCCGCTTAAGGGTGCTAAAATCATCGGCTGTATCCACATGACAATCCAAACAGCCGTATTGATCAAAACGCTTCGCGCTCTCGGTGCTGAAGTTCGCTGGTCATCGTGTAATATTTTTTCCACACAAGACCATGCGGCCGCAGCTATTGCGGATTCCGGTATTGCCGTTTACGCATGGAAGGGTCAGACGGAAAAAGAGTATGAGTGGTGTATTGAGCAGACTATTCTGAAAGAAGGCAAGCCCTGGGATGCTAATATGTTGCTAGATGACGGCGGAGATCTTACTGCAATGGTTCATGAGAAATATCCTGAGATGCTTGAAAAAATACATGGCATTACAGAAGAGACGACTACCGGCGTTCACCGTTTGCACGAAATGTTAATAAAAGGGGAGCTTAAGGTTCCCGCGGTAAATGTCAATGACGCTGTAACCAAATCTAAAAATGATAATAAATATGGATGCCGCCACAGTTTAAATGATGCTATTAAACGTGGCACCGATATTCTTCTTTCCGGTAAAAAGGCGCTTGTTATTGGTTATGGTGATGTTGGCAAGGGTTCCGCCCAGAGTTTGCGGCAGGAAGGCATGATTGTGAGCATTTCTGAAATAGACCCCATATGTGGTATGCAGGCATGTATGGACGGATATGAGGTGGTTTCTCCTTACAAAGACGGAATAAATAATGGTTCTGCGGAAGGTATAAACAAACAATTGTTGGCCAAGACCGATCTGATTGTAACGACGACAGGCAATGTAAATGTATGCGACCGTCATATGCTGTCTGCTATTAAACGCGGGGCAGTCGTTTGTAATATTGGACATTTTGACCTGGAGATTGACACTAAATTTATGCGTGAAAACTGGAGGTGGGAAGAGGTGAAACCGCAGGTTCACCAGATATACAGATCCGATGACCCTGAAGATTATATTATTCTTCTTTCTGAAGGACGGCTTGTAAACCTTGGCAATGCTACAGGTCATCCCTCACGTGTTATGGATGGGTCATTCTCAAATCAAGTGCTTGCACAGATGTACCTCTATCGTGAGGCATGGGCAAGCAAACCCAAATCAGAGCGTAGCCCGGTGTATATTAAGGTTCTTCCAAAAAAACTGGATGAGGAGGTTGCCGCTGAAATGGTGAAAGGCTTTGGAGGAGTGATTACCCGTATGACCAAACAGCAGTCTGAATATATCAACACCCCTGTAGAAGGGCCGTTCAAACCGGATACGTACCGGTACTAACTTTTTTGATCTTAGCATCTTTGTGTGGATATTTTCAAAAAGCCAAATTACCGCTAAATTTCTAATTTGTTTGTAATATAAGCGGTTTTCCGCGTGGTGCAAATTATAAATTAATAAAAGAGAAATCACAGATTTTCCAGATTAGAAAAATCGTAAATCGTAAATCTGTGTGGATTTGTCCTGTGGGATAAACTCATTCCACAGGGCAGGCTTTGTTTATCAGACGGTCTGCGTTCCTCTTCATATCCAAGAGCCGAAAAACAAACAACGTGAACGAGTGAGCGATATTTTGGTGGGCGCCGCCCACCTTACCAGGGTTAATTTAAAGGAGCAAAATTATGTCGGTAACTGTGCGCATACCAACGCCTTTGAGAACCTTTACGGATGGAGTTGAGGAGGTAAAGGTAGAGGGAAAGAATATTGGCGAGATTATTAGCAATCTGGAAGCAAATTACAAAGGTATTAAAGAAAGGATTTGCGATGATTCCGGCCAGATAAGAAGGTTTATCAACTTTTATCTCAATGATGAGGATATCAGATTTCTCAATAATCTGGAAACACCGGTAAAAGACGGAGATTATATATCTGTAGTGCCAGCCATTGCCGGTGGCTGTCAGCTATAGCAATATTAGTGCAGGAACAGGGTAAAAGAGGCTGAGAATATTAATAATAGTTCAGCATATGCAGAATACATAAAGAATTATAATCTCATGCCCCTTTTTTAAGGATGATTTAGGGGGGTTACCATAAACACATATCCCTCTGTGTAAACCAGAATCAAACAAGGACGAAAAGGAGAAACCGGATTAAAATCAGTAATCGGCAGTCGCACAAGATTGCAGATATGAGATTGAGGATTTAGGATTTCACCATTAAATATTTTGCCAAAATTAGGGAATTAAAAGTGGTCGCTCAGTTCAGCATTGAATTTTTGGCTTCACATCAGAACCTCTTAGCAAATATTTTAAAAACGTCCTTGCTGATTTTAACGTCCTCTTTATTTCTCTTGGGTGTGTAATCATTTGTTTTAATTTGTAAAGAAGATAGCCAGGCCTTAGATAAAAAGACCGTCTTGCACCATCGCAGAACCTTACAAGATCATAGGATGATAATTCTTCCGTACTGATAACAGTATTATGCAAGCCTTCCGGCGTAAGCCACTCTGAGAAATTATCGGTAGTTATCAATCTTTTTTCCTTATACCATGTGTATGCTTCCGTTCCCGGATATACCATGACGGGATAAAATTGGGCAGTATCCGGATTCAGCCTTTTTGCAAGCTGTAGTGTTTCCTGAAGTGTTTCTTTTGTCTCGCCGGGAAGCCCTGCCATAAAGCAGCCATGTATTAACATCCCGGCTTTTTTTGCATTTGCCATGAAAGCCTCCATTTCCGCAAGACTCAGCTTTTTCTTCATGTTGTCAAGTACTTGCTGGCTTCCGCTTTCAAATCCGACGCAAAGTGACCGGCAGCCTGCCGTCTTCATTGTCCGCATTGTTTCGTAATCCAGACCAACCCTTGCATTTGCTGTCCATGAAATGTTCACTTTCTTTTGAATTATGCATTCTGCAAGTTCTTTACACCGTTTTTTATTAACAGTTAATGTATCATCCTCAAAAAAAACCGCCTTTGCCTGCGGGAAATTTTTTGTAATATATTCCATTTCCTCCACTACATTATTAATACTCCTTTGCCGAAAACCTCTGCCCATTAACGTTTGAGGATAAACACAAAAGGTACATGGGAAAGGGCATCCTCTGGAAGTGGTAATTGTGACCATTGGGTAGAGGGCGTTAGGATTAAAATAATTTTCTATACGGAGAAATTCTTTGTAAACCTTGCTTACGAAAGGCAATTCGTTGAGATTTTCAATATATGGCCTTCCCGGGTTGTGGATGATTTCATTGCCATTCCTATAGCTTATGCCACGAACGGTTTTCAGGTCGCCTTTTTCAGATAAAATTTTAGCGAGGTCATGCAGTGTGTAATCATATTCATTTCTGGCAACTGCATCAACGCTATTTTCTTTGTTAAGGACTTCCTCCGGAAGCGCTGATACGTGCGTTCCTACCAGTATTATGAAAGAAGACGGACAGGTTTCTTTTAATCTGCGGGCAACGGCAACGTCATTATCAATACTTGGCGTACTTGTATCAAGAACAATAAGGTTTGGCTGGAATGTGAGGGTTTTTTCAATAATGTCATCAATGGATAAACTATCTGCAGGCGCGTCCACGAGGTTAACTTCAAACCCTTTTTCTTCCAAAACGCCTGTTGCATATGCCAGCCACAGGGGAAAATAGAGCGTGCCGCTTTTGGTCACTGCAGGACTCCGCTGTGGACGGGAAAATTTTTTTAAATATGGGGGATTGATAAGTAAGACTTTCACTGCATCTGCCTTTCTAAAAATTAAATTCTTTGTTGTTGTGTACCAACGAAACGAATAACATTTTCATAATTAAAGTTTTTACTTAATAGCGATTTACATTCTTTGTAAACATCATTTGCAGAAATGTTTTCCATGCAAATAGGATTTGCACACCCGATAAAAATATCATTTCCATAACACGGACTGCATTCTACACGGCTTTGAATATATCTGCAAAATGGCAATTGGGGTGAAAGTAATTTTGAATTGCTGGGACCAAAAATACACACTGTCGGGATAGTGAGTGCGTAAGAAATGTGGAAGGGAGCAGAGTCATTTGTAACAAAAAGCCGGCACAATTTCATTAAATATCCCGTTTCATTAAAAGAATATTGGCCGCTTAAATCAAAAATAGCATCATTAAGTTCATCTTTTAGTGTCGTGTTTATTTTACGATCATCCATCGATCCAAAAAGCAGAAATCCATAACCGTCTGCAGAAAGCAATTTTGCCAGTTCAATAAATTTTTTAGCACCCCATTGTTTTATCAATACCGTATCGCGGGGATTTTTCCCGCCGCCGCAAAAAAGTCCAATTACATTAGATTTGTATTTTTCGAGAAAAGTACTCAGATTTTCAGGAATGCATACTTCTTTTATCTGAAAATCAAGCTTAGTTCCATTGCATGGTATGCACAATGGCTCTAACAATGTATTATATGCTCTGGCGGCATAATCGTTTTGTAGCACTGAAGGACAGATTTTGTGGGTAATAAAACTGCTATTGCCGAATCCGACCCTCGTTGTCGCCCCTATTAACCATGAAAGAAAATGTATATATTTTGATGCGCTGAAAATAATGATAGCTTCAAATTTGTATTTTCTTAATTCTAGTATTAAAGGGATAATTTTATATAATTTTTTTCCAAAAAGTGCATCGTCGTCTAATCGAAAAGTTTTTGTAAGGTAAGGATTATTGTACAGTGCTTCTGACGACCACCTACCGGTAAGATAATAAATCTTATTTGCCGGGTTATTTTTGTAAATTGCATGTATTGCCGGAGTCGTAAGCAATACATCACCGAAAGCATGGGTCTTGATTAATAAAATATTACTACTCATCTGCTTTGCTGCCATTCATCATAACGTTTAATGGCAGCATCCCTAGCCACTCGTCCTAAAACTATTCCTGCAGGTTTCCGGAGAAAACAGGAAAATATTATTCTATCGCCCACGTATCAGCCTTTCTCTTTAACAGTCTTTTTATTGAATCACTCATGAAGTATAAAAAATTGACTATGTATTTGTGCTTCATTGTTTTTAGCATTGGTTTGGATACGAGTATCCACATGATCCGTCGTGGAATGGTACGGCAATAGAGATAAAAAAGAAAGTTAATATAACTCTTTTTTCGGGATTCAAATTGCCGGGTCGAGTCAATGATAAGTCCTTTTTCCTGAGCCTTTTTTTGTAATTCAGTGCCAGGAAGAAAAATAAGGGAAAATACGTTCAGGTGATATGGTCTGGGAAATTTCTGAATCATATGCAGGGTTTCAATTAGGTCTTCTTCCTCTTCGAATGGATTATCAATAATAAAATCGTAGAAAGGCATTAATCTTCCCTTAAATTGGTGAATCAGTCCTACAGCATCCAAAACTTTGTCGGTAGAAGGGCCTCTTTTATACAGTTTTCTGGTTTTTTCACTACCTGTTTGTATGCCAATTTGCAATTCATTCATGCCTGCATTAACAAGGATTTCCAGCTTCTTTTTATTGACATCATGTGCATGGGCAAGACAGCGGAAAGGCAAACCGATTTCATTTCTATATAAAGCGGCATATTTTTCTAACTGGTCTTCTTTCAAAGCAAAAAAATTGTCGTCGCAAAACGTTATTGCCTGCATCCGTGGAAAGCGGAATTTCATTTCTTTCAGCTCACCAATTACGTTTTCTGCAGTGCGAAATCTCAAATATCCGCTGTCCGAATAAAGGGCTTTAAATGTGGAACAATAAGTACAGCTATAAGGGCATCCTCGTGAAGAAAGGGTTTGATAAACGGTTTTCTCCGCTATTTTTAAATGCGCCTGCAATAATTCCCCGGTCATTTTGTGCATGGTTTTTCCATCCCACAGGTAATGCCCCTCCAAAGAATAATCGGGGTATGGCAATGAATCAAGATCTTCAATAATAGGGGCAAGCCTGTTTTTTTTGAAATTTCCGTCTTTGAAAAACCAAAATCCGTTCAAGTCGTAATAATTATCGTTTTTTGCCATGGCGTTTAAAAGGTTTTTTATTGCGATTTCTGCTTCACCTATGCAGACAATATCGGCAAAGCCTGCCGCATCTTCCGGCCTGGCAGAGATATGCTTTCCTCCCCACATTATAGGCGCCCTTATTTTGTTTCGTATTGCTTCGGTAAGCGCCTTAACCGCATTGAAATGACAAGAGAAAAATGATATTCCCACAAAGAATGAATCATGGGTCATCTCTTTTATAGCATCCGATAATAAGCTTATAGAATGGGTATCCATCTGTTTTAAGATATGGGGCGTAAAAATAATTTCGGTGGAAAACCCTTCTTTTCTCAAAGATGATGAAAGGATTCTAATGCCATATGCCATTAAATCATCGTATGGTGCGATAAAGGTGACTTTTTTGTTCATGGTGAGAAAATACCTCCCGGTATATAGATATTAATCATAGTCAGACAATTAAGGTTTTCGAAAAATGAATAGTTGTAAATTTTAAATAAAATTCATTGTTTTTATAGAGTAAGGAGTTTTTTCTAATTTAACCCCCCAAATCCACTCCTAATAAATGGGGCTTCTTACTGTTAGATTTGTTATTTCTAATAATAATTTTTATTTTACCAGGGCTTTGTCCTGATTGATAATCAATCAATCAATCAATCAATCAATCAATCAACAATAATACTACCGATGTGGGGTGGCTCGGTTTTGTTTTTATATAAATACCAGAGGTAGTGACTGGGATGTTCTTTGACGAACTGTTCCATTAAACTGCCAAACTTTAAGACGACAAGTTTTTCCGGTGTACCTTTATCATTGCCATCGTCGGGGATGATTTCATTGCCTATAATAATGCGGTGTTTACCGTTTTTTCCCCTTACCGTAAAAACAGGCAATATTGGGGACTTTGTTCTTTCTGCTATTTTTATAAGGGAGGGGGATAGACGTATCTTCCTTCCTAAAAAAGGTACTGAAATTCTATTAGGGTCCAAAATTCCATCAAGTGACATAACAAGTATTTCGTTATTTTGTAACACACGGTATATTTGCCTTGGAGTGCTTCCTATGTAAAAAAAATTGGCGGGCAGGCTTTTTTCACATTGATATTCAATTTGCATGGTTTTATTCTTTACCATCGACTTGTCTTTGCCGGTCAGATCGATAGGATTTGCGGCAACCTGCGTTATTTTATATCCTTTATACCCCAGGCAGGGGAGTATCATTTTATATGACCCAAAATGGCAAAGCGCAATTATCACGCCCTTACCTTTTTTCAAGGCGTTCTCTAAATGTTCCATACCGGTAATGGTGCAAAGTTCTTCGGCCTTCTTTTTATTTAATCTTGGGAATGACCATATTTCAAAGAGATCTTTTCTGAAATTACGAAGGGTTTCCAGGATGATTTCTTTCATTTCCGGGCTGGTAAATGTTCCTTTGCCAAATAACAATTCCAGCTCACCCTTCATGACTACAGCTTTTTCTCCATGTGACGTCAGCGCTGCAAGGCAGTTGGCAAGGCTATGTTTTAATTTTAAAGGCAAGTAAGGTATTGTGTATCGAAGGGTATATAAAAAAAACACCTTTGCCGCTTCAGAAAAATGAATAGTTCCTTTCATAAATATTTTATGATTAAAAGTTATTTTGAATAGGAGAGAATATATTTCTGTTAATAACTAAATTTGGTTAATTATTATTACTGTTTTAGATGTTTTTAGATGTTTGAATCTGCCGAAAGCCTCCTCGATTGTTTCTTTAGAAGTTTTATGTAGTTTTGCTGTTAAAAGGACAACATTTGCCGTTGCAGAGAGAAACAGGGTGTCGTTACAGGCAATAACAGGGTCGGCATCAATAATAATATGTTCATAGTCAAGATTGTTTAACTGTTCTGGCAGTCCATCGATCATGGCAATAGCCGGGATATCGGTAATTTCTTTCATAAGTAAAACATCAATGCCATAGATATCATTGCTTCTTATAAGGTCTTTAAGGGTTATTTTTTTATCCACCGGAAGAATATCTTTTCCCTGCAAATGCCAATCATCTGTTGAAGAAATATCAAGGAAGAGGGTTTTTTTGCCGGAAACGGCTAATTCTCTTGCCACCAGAAGAGCGAGTGTAGAGGTTCCTACTTCCTCCTCCGCTCCGGTGAAAAGAATTGACCGTGCAATGGTATCGCCTGAAACGACCTTTATGCCGGAAATAATGTTCCAGACGGAACGTCTGATGGTGTTGTTTTTCAATACTTTTCTGACAAAATTTCGCTGTTTAAGCAATAACAGTTCATCTCTTAATGTAGGGAAATAACGAAGCAGTCTTTTCGGGATAATGTTGAAGCCAAATATCTTTTTATACCTTGGCAAACCATAGAGCAGATTTCCCTGAAAGGCCTTTTGTGCTTCTGCAAGCGTTTTTATAGATTTGTCGACAGATTCTTCCAGAAGGATTATTGAAAATGCTATGATAGTACTAAGAAACATGGAGATAGCTAAAAATTTTACCCTGTTCGGAAAATAAGGAGAAGAAATTGTTGATGCATCTGCGTAATTAAGGACGGCCAAGTTTGAAGGGCTCATGTTTAGCAATATTTCGGCGTCTGAAATGCCCTTTGTCAAGTTTGTGTACTCGGTATTTAAAGAAGATTGCTGACGTTCTATTTTATTAAACAATAGTTCTATTTTCTTTACATTGAGCATTTTTTTGTAAATGATATCGGTTATATTAAGCAGTATCGCGTCAGTTATTTTATAAATTTCCAGGTTTATTTTTGTATCATAATAACGTTTTTCCAATTCAGCATAATACGAGTTTCTGGAAAAATTTTCGTCTCCCAAAATTCGTTCTATTTCTTTATGTATTGCCTTTTTATATTCTGCTATTTGCATTCTGGACGCAACAATATCGGGGTGTGCTTCGGTAAAGTCAACCTTCAGTTTAGCAATAGTCGTTTCAAGTGTTACGATTTCCTGTTTATATGTTTCTAATGTAGGATTTCTTTCGATAGCCTTGCTGGATAAATATAGTTCCGGAATTAATGTAATAGTTTTGGTTACCTCTTCTAACACCTTTTTCTCTTCTTCCATTGTTTTAGTATTTTGATGAACCAGGTCAAGATAGCTGTAATATTGCTTGAGTCCCTCTTCTATTTCCATGGTGACATCAATAATTCCGTATTTTTTCCTGTATCTGTACAACCTTCTTTCCAGTTTTCTTAATTCTTTATTTACGTACGCTAGCCGCACTTTCATTGCTTTTTGTGCCAATCTTGCCTCGTCTTTGAAAATATCCGCATAAAGTATCATAAACGCGTCAACCGCAGCATTCGCAACATTCCCTGCCCGTTCAGGAGTGGAGGAGTATCCAGATACTTCTATAACGTCACCGCTTTCTACTACGTCAACACTAATCCCTTCCCTGCTGAAAAAAAGATTAAATTCACTTCCGATGATAAATTTATCAGGATCAACCAACCGTTCCTTTTCATCGGTAATATGCAAGGTTGAAATAATCCTTTTCATGGATTTAGGATTTTTTAGCATTGCAAAGAATGTGTTATCCAGTTTATTTTTGTCAGAATATTCGAACTTGCTAATGTTTGTTGGTAATGCAAGATATTGCGTTTGTGTTGCATTTGTATGCATCCAGAGCTGCGAAGAGGCCTTGTATACCGATCGGAAAGAAAGGGATAACAATAGTGGCAGTAATGTGAAGGCGAGCACAATAACGATAATAATTTTCTTTCTTCTGGAGATAACATCAAGAAATTGTTTTAAGAGCGACATTTTAGGGTATCCAATCTTTCGTTTTCTAATCTTTTATTGTTTTCACGGTCAATTACAATTGCCATGGCATGTCCGATTCCTAAATAAAACCATAAGGGCAAAAAGGTATGGGAAAAAGAGGTGACTGCATTAAGCAGTAATGTTGCTAAGCCTGAAATGTAAATTTGCATCCATTTTTTGTATTCGGATGAAATACAGGCAAGGTATGCATGGATAAACCTCTTGCAAGAGAGTACCAAAAACCAAAGCCACAATAACACGCCAGGTAATCCATACTCTGCAAATATATGAACATAGAGATTGTCAAAGCTGATTTCCGGGTCGAGATACGAAAAAAATCCGCCAGCCCCATCACCTAAACCATAATGGTCCTTTATAGAAAGAATACCTTTCTTCCAGCGTTTTATCCTCGAACCGAGAGATGATGATTCATCGGTAGTTTCCGTCGATGTTTTAGAGGTGTAATCCAATGCCTTCGCAAAATCATTGGTAGGGATTCTTGATAGAAAAAATCCAATTATGATAAGAGAAAAAATAAGCGTCCATACAATGATAATACGCTTGTTGACCGAGGCATTTAAAAGGGAAAAGATATAAAGTCCGCATAGTAATGAAAGTAACGGCCCTTTGCTAAGTGTCGTTAATAGCGCTACAAACATAGAGAGTACTGCGATTGACAGGAATACCCTGGTGATTTTGTTTCCCGTGTAAATAAATCCGAGCAACAACATGAGCGATAATGAAAGGTAGTATGCGGTGGCAAGTGGATGCATGAATCCTTGTCCGCGTAACATTTGCTCAGGATTGAATACAAAACGAACCAGATGTTCATTATGATGATACAATATATCTTCTATTGTTTTATTCGATAGGAGAGAATAGTAACAAACAATGCTGCTGACAAAACCCATACCAACAAAAAAGGCGATTGCTATTTTGATTTTTAGAAAACTGTTTAATGTTACTATGGTCAGGAAAAAGAAGCATATGGCGATAAAAAACATTGCCATATAGTATATTCCCATTGTTTTTTCAGTGCTCCAGAGAATGGAAATTATTCCCCATAGATATAATAATATCAGCGGGAGATATCTTTTGATCTGAAAGTCTTCAGTTGAAATCCTTAAACCGCGCGATATAAACCAACAGAGTAAGCAATAAAGTATGAACGGTTCTGAAATAGTGAAAAATGTTCGATAATCGCCCCAGAGCCTGATTTCAATGCTGATATAAGAAGTAAGGAGTATCGCAAAAAGATACGGAATATGCGGCTTCAAAATAGAAATGGTTGCCACGGAAGTAATGCCGAGCAGGATGAGGGTTACCAGGGGGTTGATAAATGCTGTGGAAGATATTGCCATGCCAAAAGGGATAACAATAATCCATCGGTAGATGTTTAGTTTTTTATTGTGCGTAAGAGAATAGTTCATCTATGGTTTATGGTGCAGGATACATCATCCCGGCCGTTTTTTTGAAAACGGCCAGGACTATTGTATTTCACAAAGTGGTTCAATGTTGTGTTTTATCTGCAAAAGGTTTTTGTAAACGACTGATTGAGGCTGCAATTGTTTCAGCTTTTTGCTTAATCTGCTTTATACTGTCAGAATCGATATAATCCAGCCGTTCGGCAACTTGAAGATACGTTTCCAGTTCTGCAATGGAGCCGTTTGCAATGGAAAGATGATTGAAAAACTCTTTGGGATTTTGCATTGCCTGTCCCTTTGCAATAGTTGCCGGGATTGATGCAGCAGTGCGTTGTAACTGTCCAGCCAGCGCATCATTTTTCCCCTGCGGAATCTCTTTTGTAAGATTATAGCATTCTACTGCTAAGTCCATTGAGCTTTGCCACACTTCCAAATCGCGATAAGATTTACCGCTAATTGTCGTTGGAAGATTATCAGAGGATTGTCCGCGTTGCGGCGGCATTTGTCCTCCAGGTATAGGCTGTCCACGATGCGGGCCGTTTCCGGGTTGTCCTCCCATGGCAGGGCCTTTAGGCTGCATCGGACGTCCGCCCGTTGGCGACTGTCCATATCCACCTGGCATTTGTGGGGTTTTTCCTGTCGGTGGTTGTTCTTTGCTATCCACAATCTCAGAGACGGATGATTCATCGTCATCATCTATTTCATCTGATACATATTCCGTATCGCCACTCTTTTTGCCCTCGACGAACACGGGGGTGGAAGATATTTCCACCGGAAGGGTTTTTCCTGAAGATATCAGAGTCTTTGTGTTAAAAATATTTTTTGATGCAGAGTGTAGCTGTTTTCCTTCAGAGACATTTGGTATCGCTTCCGTTACTGTATATTTGCTGTTTTCTGCGACTTTCAAGTCTATTGTCGTTTTCCCGTTTTCTTTTTCGTACCATAGCACATAAACGTCTTTCTCTGCCTGTGGGAATTTATATGCGTATATGCCGTTTTTGCCATTAGAGATTGCCGCTACATTGTTCCAATCTGAATTTTTAAGTTTTTCCGTCATTAGCCTGTAGGTATAGAATCCGAGTTTTTTCACTCCATATCCAGGATCGCCGGCGCAATTGCCGTCATATATCAAACCGGTGTATTCAAACATTGATTCACAATCAAATGGTGGCCAGCCTTCCACAAGCGCCCATGCCCAGAATACTTTTTTAATGCCATAACTGAGTGGATAGACATACCGTTTTATCACCTGAATTGCCTGACCCTTTTCTCCCTCTTTACTGCTGGCGCCCGTTTCGGTCATCCATACGTCAACATTAGTCAAGCCGCTTTCATCGAGGGCATTGCGTAATATTTTATAGGTGGTATAAGAATCTATAATGCTGTCGTCAAACCAGTGGAAATCAAATATATCGATAGAATCCTTGTCAAGCGCTCTAATTACCGGAAGCCAAAACTCATTTAATATTTCAGTCCTCATTTTTGGCGGTGGACTTACTATTCCACCACTAAGTACCTTTGCGTTTTTGTCTGCGCTTTTTATTGCGCTTGAAGTGATATTGATGAGTTCCACATATCCCTTCCATTCACTTCCTTTTTGGGTTTGACCGCCCATCCTGTCAGAGCCAGGTGGTTGCCCCCTTTGTCCGCCCATAAAGCCGGGTCCCTGTGGTCCGCCTCTTTGACCCATTCCAGGCGGTGGTCCACCTTGTCTTCCGGCGCCTGCCCCTTGTCCGCCAGCTCCAGGTCCACCACCTTGCTTCTTTTTAACCTGAATAACGGGTTCATTTTCAACCTGCCAGTATTTTACAGGATTTTTGAGCCCCGGCATATCGTCTTTGCCGTCTCCATCATATCGTTCTACAGCTTTTTTTACGAATTCTATGTAAGCCTCTTTTGCCTGTGGAACAATAAACTCCCATGTGCCAGGCCGTAACAGCTTTGTGTTAACATTAATGGTAACAACAATGTTCATTTCTTCAGGAATTCTCTTTAAAAAATTATCAGGGATCGTCCAGTTGTATTTTCCCTGTTGAATAGATTCTTTATCCCTCTGCACAAAAGACCAGTCTAAAACGGGGTTTGACTGACGTTCCCATTTAACACCAAGTTCTATTGCGGTTGAATAAGGCGGATTATCTCCCGTGATGCCGTCAAATTCGAAATTCTTTCTTTTTGCCAGCATTTCCTCATTGCTTTTTCTTTTTGGTGGATAAAAGGAGGTGGTAAATCCAAAAGGAGAATCGAGAGCCGCCTCGTCCCATGCATGAACAATTGATCCCTCGAAAAAACCGAAAGAGAATATCAGCAGAAGTGTCGTTATACTGCAAATAAATCGCTGTGTTTTTTGCAACATCATAATGCCCTCCTAATTAATGTATGTTTTATTTTACCTTTAATAGATTCAGTTACAGATGCCATAGCCAGTACAATCCTGTCTAAAAACTGTAAAGACGGATTTAAATAAAATAAAGTTTTGACGTCATTGGCATTTGCAGGAAGAAGTGACTTTCCAGGCGATATAATGCCCTGTTTCATCGCAACACGGTATATTTCTGTGTCCGGTTCTAACCGTATCCATCCAATTTGGACGTTAACGTTTCTTTTTAAGATTTTCTTAGCCGCAAGAGAAAGGAATTTGTAAAAAAGCATTTTTATCATTCCAAAATAGGTTTCTCCGGGTGAGTTTATAAACATGGTGATAATAAATTTGGTATCCTTAATTACGGGATCAGTGGTAATGATTTTCAATATGTTCCAAACATCTCTTTCCTTTATGCCTTTTCTCAGAGAAATTAATGAAGATGTCGATAATCCGTCAGGTGAAAAAGAAATTCCGCTGCAGCCGGCGTTTTTTAATAAGTGTAAAAAATCTTTCGTAACGCCCCTTACATCTAGCCAGCACATCCACTTGATTTCATCCTGAAGATTCCGTTTCATTATTTCTTTACATATGCCGATGGCATGTTCCAGCGGTTTGTTGAAAAGGGAGTCGGCAAACATAAACTGCTGTATTCCGTACGAATGAAGTAGGTTTTCTATCTCGTCAACTACATTTGCAGGAGGTCGCGACCTCAAAAGGTTGCCGTTTAATGCCGGGTAGTTGCAATATGCGCATTTTAACGGACAACCCCTCTGGGTTTGAATTCCGATTGCAGCTTCTCCGTTTATATAGGGGATTGGATTAACAATATCTCTTCCCGGCGCCGGGAATTTTTCAAATTGGGGAAGTGTCCTTGTGCCTGTGTAATAAACAACCCCGTTTTTGCGGTAATATACGCCTTTCACTTTATCCGGATGGTCAAGATTGTCTGTAAGCTCAGATAATGTTTCCTCTCCTTCCAGATATACGCCATAATCTATTTCTGGATTGGTATTCATTATTTCCTGTGCAAACATTGAAAATCCGGTACCGCCGGCAACAATGTGGGTGGATGGGCATCTTTTTTTTATAGTGCGCAAAAGATGTTGAAAATCCCCGTAATAGTTTAGAGGGTTTTTCCTCGATTGATTGTCGATATTTCTTAGTGAAATACCAATTATCTGCGGACTAAACCCATTGATTTCTTTTATTAAATCATCGATTGGGTTCAAAGAAAGATTCGGGTCGTAAATCCGTACTTCATGTTTGGTGAGAAAGCTTGCGATATATGAAATTCCCAATGGATATACCGGAGGGAAAACATCTCCTTTAAGATATGATTGTACTAATAAAATTTTCATATTGAGCAAAAAAGGAATTTTTTTATATTATTCAAGTGATAGTTAACAGGGAAATTTAATCGAAATAGCCAAGGTCCGTAAGCCGTTCTGCGATCTTTTGGCTGTCTTCATCGGAATAAACATCTTCATCTTCCGCTGCAAATGCACACGCTTTATCATCGTATTTCGCTGATTTTTCAGCAAGGAACTCTTCGGTAAATATCTCATTTAAAATTCTTCCGTCTATAGAATTTGGCACAGTAACATCCATTGTGTAAAGTACGGTAGGCAAAAGATCGATGATTTCAGCCTTCATGTTTGTAATGCCCTTTTTTACATGGGGAGATTTGTATACGAATATTCCATTCGGCGCATGATCTCCACACAATTGTTTGTAAGGTTGAATGACGCCGTGTCTCCCTCCGGATCTCAGTTTTTCGTAAAGAGTTTTTATGCTGTTATATTTCTCATTCCACATGATGATGAGATCCGGCGCCTTATCTAAATATTCACCGTAAAAAACCTCCTCTTTCCTGAAAATAGTTTTAATTACAGGTTTTCCATTTTCAGGATCGGCAAGAAGACTCAGCTTACGTATGATTTCTTCCCTTATTGATTCATACTCTTCCCCAAGGCTTACAATGCCATAGGGTTCTTTTCCTTTTACATTGATAAAAATGTTTCCCCATGTACCGAGGAAATAGGCGCGTGTTTTTGACCAGTCAATATAGTGGTCAAACAGGATTTTATCCGCTTTTTTCAGATACCTTCTTTTTAACCTCTTATAGAAATCTTTTATTTTTAAAACAGGAGATTCTTTCTTTAAAACAAGGAACCCGTTTTCAAGCAACCATCGGTTTACATCAACGCTTTTATATATTCCATGCATGCCGTGATCGGACATGGCAATAATGCTCGTTGATTCGTCTACCTTATCCAGGAGCCTGCCAATAGCATCGTCAACCCTTTTGTAAATAGTATATATAGCATTCTCCGTCCCTGGGGAATATCCAGGGTGTTTTTTGTCGTAATATCTCCAAAAAGAATGCTGCACCCTGTCTGTTGCAGTAAATACAACCATAAAAAAATCAACCGGGTATTTTTCCATCATGTAGAGGGCCGTCTTTTCCCGCGCCTCTATCATGTCAATCATATGAGCAATATATTTTCCAGGGTTGTTCATTAAAGCCGGGTTGTGCTCCATATCAACAATATAATTACCTATTGCCGCCTTTAATTCGTTTTTTAATGCTCCGGGATAGGTAAATTCGCTGTTTGTATCCGGTGTATCTAAACCGGAAATCATAAACCCGTTAACCTTATCAGGCGGGTATGTGCCTGGAATATTTATTATTGTTGTTGTATAGCCTTCCTGATTAAGATACCGCCAGATAGGCTGCGCTTTGCAATGGGTTCTGTTCATGAAATGAATACTTTGGTCTGTTTTCGATTTTTCTATAAAATCAAATATCCCATGTTTCCCTGGATTTACGCCGGTAAAGAAAGAAGGCCATGCTACAGGACTTACCGGCGGTACAGAAGATTCCAGGACGCCGGAACACCCATTGTCTATCAATGATTTTAAATGCGGCAACCTTCCCTGTTCCAGCCATGGGGCAACAATATCAAAAGTTGCGCCGTCAATGCCTATTACAAAAACCTTTTCATTATTCTTCATAAAATACCTTTACGAGTTTGAAACTGCATAAAATACTTTTGCGTTGCATGGTAAATAAATAATTGCTATAAAGCTTAAAAGTCAAACGGCAATCCGTAACAGATACTGTTTTTAGCAGATATTTTTTTACTTTTGGAGATGTACTGTATCTGGATTGTATGAAGCGGCGAATATAACACAATTCCCAAAGACATTCCATTTTATATTTACATTTTCAGAATTATAACCAGAATATGTATCCTGCGCATATAACTCCCTCCAAAATAATCCATAAATTTATTGCTAAATTAAGCGATATCAATCTGCGTGAACTTCTTAAAAGCGGTTTTGTTTCTTTTGTTTTCAAGATCTCGGGAATACTGGCTTCTTATTTATTAATGTTGTTAATTACGAGGAAATATGGCGCTCATACCGCAGGGATATTCACCCTTTTTATTACATTTTTGAATATTTGCACCGTATTGGGCAGGCTTGGAATAGAGACTACATTATTAAGATTTATCGCCGAATATTCTTCTCAAAACAAAAATGCTCTTATTGCCGATATTTATGTGAAAGCGCTGAAAATAATTATTCCCGTTAGTGTTTTTATCAGTATCCTTTTATATTTCCTTTCTCCCTATATTGCCAGAAACCTGTTTAACAAAACATACCTGTCTGCATATTTTCAGATAGTATCATTCATGATACTTCCAATGGTTATTATCTTTATAAATTCAGAAAGTTTGCGGGCGCTGAAGAAGATTAAAGAATACGCATTTTTACAGGACCTGGCCATACCACTTTTTTCAGTGTTCCTACTGGTGATATTTCTCTTTTTCAGCAGAGGGAAATATATGCCGTTTGCTGCATATGCTGTAAGTATTTCTATGGTATTTTTTCTGTCGGTATTCCTATGGCTGAAGAAATTAAACGTTACTCGTGTGTTACCTGAAGCAGGCATGAAATACACAACTCTCTTTACTATATCATTGCCTATTTTAATATCGAACTCGTTATGTTTATTTATGGGATGGACGGATAAAATACTGCTTGGCGCTTTTAAAACGGAAAGTGATGTGGGAATTTACAATGTCGCTTTCAGATTATCAATGCTGGCAAGCATTCCCCTTTTCGCATTTAATAGTATTGCCGCGCCTAAGTTTGCCCAATTTTATGGGAATGGCGATATTGCATCCCTTGCAAAACTAGCCCGGCAGGTAACAAAACTTATTTTCTGGGTAACAACCCCAATACTGATTATGTTTTTTGTATTTCCATCATTTTTTCTCAAAATCTTTGGTGAAGAATTTGGGGCAGGGAAAAACGCCTTAATAATGATGACTGCCGGGCAGATGGTAAATATCATGTCGGGTCCCGTTGCATATATTTTAAACATGACGGGAAAACAAAAAATTTTCCGTAATATAATGTTTCTGGTAGCAATAATAAATATCACACTCAATGTATGGCTTATTCCTAAATATGGTATAAGCGGCACTGCATTTACAAATATGGTGAGTGTTATGCTGTTAAATATCTTGCTCTTTATTGCTGTCAGGTATTATTATAAATTCTCTACCTTTTCAATTACCAACGTTTTTAATATAAAGAGAGGGGCATGAGTTTCAGAGCAAAAGCTGACAGATTCTGCCACACCCCATATTTTAGTTCACAGGGATGTTAATTGTGGTTCCGCCGCCAGCATCTGTTTTGCCATGTGTCAATACGTCCTTTACCTGCGGATATAAAATTATACCGCTTTCAAAACCAATGATAGTGCTGATTATTTGCTGAAAATAAGAAAAATACCTTGCGACGTTTGCGATAACCATTGTTGGCACAAATATTATATCCCCGTGTTCCAGCATCATATTTTGAGAAAAATCCCCCTTCTTCCACACATCTTTTGTATTTAAGGCGTAAATCGTTGGTTTGCCTTCACCCCGTCTCATTAAAATTACATTTTCCAGTTTTGCGTTGCTTGTTGCTCCGCCTGCCCTGGAAATCGCTTCTATAACACTGATGTCCGTATCAAGCACAAAAAATCCAGGAGAATTAACCTCTCCGATCACGATGGTCTTTTTACTTTGTATGCTGGTAACATTAACCAGTACCTGCGGATCGACAATATAATGGGATAGCCTTTTTTCCAATTGTTCTCTGAGGTCAAAGGCGCCGACACCGGCAACCTGCACGTCTCCGATTAACGGGAACATGATTTTTCCCGAATTGTTTACCCTTACGGATCTTTGAAGATCGTCATGCCGGTAAACGGAGATTTCCACTGAATCGCCTACTCCCAGTATAAACTGGGATATCTTTATCGTATTTAACCGTTCGAATTCTTCACCTTGATCTACAGGCGCTGCAGGATTTTCGACGACAGGCTTTACCCCTGTGGAGGCGCAACCGTTTAAAAAAACTAAAAGCAAGATGAATGCTGTCAACAGCATCGGAGTGGTGCATTTTTCTTTGTCATACGTAACTGCACAAGTATTTACCGTTTTCATTTGAGTGTAACCTTTTTGTTAATTGTAATAGTTCACTTTGAATGTAAATTTACGAATATGTATTCGGCATAATACAGGTCGCTCCTACGGAGCTTTCTTTCTATTTTTGCACTAATCTCTACAAACAGATCGCTCCTATGGAGCTAATAGATAATATGTTTTTCAAAAACTAAATTGATACTTGGATTTTAACTTTAAATATTTTGCCAGAAAATGCAAAGAAATTACTTATAAGATATTAAATCTTACTTTATTAACCAGGGAAACTTAGCATGACGTCATCGATTATATATGTATTAAAATCTTTCCATCTGTCCTTTCGGAAGAAGCCTTGATTGCCTCCATTATTCCTGCAAAAGGGTATCTTGCAGTGATCATTTTGTCCAGCTTAAGCCGCCCGGTTGCGATAAGTTTAATAATGGAAGGAAAGATTGCGTATCCTGAATGCCCTCTTGCCCCAACAATTTTATTTGCGCCGGATACAAGATGATCCAGATGCATCGATGTTGTTGTCGCCGCGCGTCCAAGGTATATTATTTTACCGTTAATCGCCATGGATTTTTCCATTTCGGGAATGGTGGCAGGTGCTGCACCGGCTGCTTCTATTTGTATATCAGCGCCCCAGCCTTTTGTTATCTCCATTACCTTTTCTCCGGAAAGACAATCGCGCATTTTATTTGTGTTAAAAGCGTAGTCTGCCCCCATCTCTAATGCAATATTCGCCCTTTCATCTATTATGTCAAAGGCAATAATCTGGCTTGCGCCTGCAATCTTTGCTAATGCAATAGCGCCTAATCCAATAGGGCCTGTGCCATATACGACTACCGTGGCACCAGGCTGAAATCCGCCCCCAACAATAAACAGCCCATTGTATGCGCAGCCCACAGGTTCAATAAGGGCGCCAATATCAAATGCCTCGTCTTCTGAATATATTTCCCGAAAATCATTAATTTCCCAGCAATATCTTTCATTTATTGCAATATATTCCGCAAAAGCGCCGTCTGCGCTTAATCCCATTAATTTGATATATTTGCATTGATTGGGCGAACCACTCCTGCATGCATGGCACATGCCGCACCACATAATGCTTTCAGCGGCGATCCAATCGCCTTTACTGACGTTTCGCACATTTTTACCTGTCTGTTCCACTATTCCAGACAACTCATGTCCGATGATGCGGGGGAGTTCCGTCACGCCTGAGAATATGATATATCCGTCTTTATCAGTTTCGTAAAGATGGGTATCTGATCCGCAGATTCCGCAGCTTTTTATTCGCACAAGAATTTCGTCGTCTTGCAGGTTAGGTACCGAAACGTCTTTTACTTCAAATTGCGTATGCTGCCATACCTGGCTACCCACATTTGCCCGTTTTTTGGCCTGTTCTTCATTGCTTAACGGGTAGTTCTTTCTGGGATTCCATTCTCCATCCACAATCAGCGCTTTCATACATGCTCCAGGATTAAACTGTTTTTATTTATTTTACCGCTGCCGCTTTTGGGGATATCTTTCCTGATTTCGATTATTCTTGGGAGTTTATAATGAGGCAACCGGTCTTTACAAAAATTCAGGATTTCGTGTTCTTTTACATTCTCCCCCGGCTGAAGCACGGCAACTGCCTTTGGTATTTCTCCCCTCAATCTGTCTTTTACAGAAATAACCGCTATTTCTTTTATAGAAGGATGTTCCAGCAAAACGCGCTCAATTTCCTGCGGATACACCTTTAATCCGGCGACCTTCATCATCCCCGATTTTCTCTCTATAAAATAAAAATAGCCGTTTTCGTCCTTCATTCCAAGGTCGCCGCTGTGGTACCATCCGTCTTGAGAACAGGTATTGCCGGCATTGCCATAATAATTTTGCACAACTGCCGGTCCTTTGAAGATCATCTCTCCGATTTCTCCATGAGTAAGTTCATTATTATTTTCGTCAACAATTTTTATCTCATATGTTGGACATGGTTTCCCGATTGAGCGTTTTGGGATATCGTCGCCAGGGCGATTGGCAATAGCGATTCCGGTAGTTTCGGTACTGCCCCATACGGGAATAATCGGGACGCCTGTTTTTTGTTTAAATTTTTCTATAAGGTTTGTACGGGTGTACATGCCCCCGCTTTCCGGAATTCTGAGAGAACTAACATCAAACATTCCATGTTCGAGAACATCCAGTAAGTTTTCATACAAAGGGGCAAGGCCCATCATACAGGTTACTTTACAGGATGAAATTGCATTCGCTATTGATTTGGGATAAATCTTTTCAACAAGCGTAATCGTTCCACCAAGGAAAAGCGAACGGGCAAATATTTCATGGGGATGGGCAAAGGGGGCAAACATGCAAAGATGTATATCATCACTCTTCAATCCCAGTATGTCGATTGCGGCAATGGTATTCCAATATATGTTGGAATGTGTAGTTTCCGCCCCTTTTGAATTTCCCGTAGAGCCTGATGTATAATTTAAATAAACAACCTCATGCGTCTGAATGTCAAGATTAGGGTTATCTGTTTTCCCGCCGTTTATAATATCATTCCATGGTATGCCGCATCCCGTATATTCCCCCACAAGAATAATGGGTATATCGGTATTTTGAGGCAAGGCCCGAATTGCTTGTTCAATATGCGTGCTGTGGACTATCAAACACGCAGGCATAATATTTTTGAAAATGGCGCGTATGCCTTCTTCTGTCAGCTCGTAATTAATTGGCGCAACTATGGCCCCGGCTTTGGCGATTCCCATGAAGCTTATCACAAGTTCAGGAATTCTTGGGAGCATTAAACCTATCCGGTCGCCTCTTTTCACTCCTATGTTCAACAATTCATTTGCCAGGCTGTTTGCCAACGTGTTGTATCCATGGTAATTGATCTTTTTGTGATGATAGATGATGGCCGTTTTATTCGGAATCTCAGCGGCATAGCGTTCTAATATTTCCGGTAAAGTGCAACATACTTCTTTTATGTATTGCAATCCTTTCTGTCTTTTACGGAGCGGAAACCTGCTTTTTCTTTTCTTTGTTGTTAAGATGTTTTTAATCATTTCTCATCACCAATAGATTTTGACTTGTATAGTACTGACTAAAACATATTCGGACGTTTTCAAATAGTTTCCAGCAGAAGCTGATTTATTGGGTATATTATAATTTTATTTTTACTAAAGGATATGACGTCTGTCACATTTAAAAGAAATTATATCAATAAATTATTGGCATGTTCTCTTAAAATGACTTTTCTACCTTTGTAAGAGACAAGTGTATTGTTATCCTTAAGCACTTTAATAATTCTCGTGATTGTTTCCCGTGATGCCCCGACCATGCTGGCAATTTCTTTGTGAGTTGGTGCATGTGATATTTCAATGCCGGCATTTGTTTTTTCACCCTGCTCAAGTTTTAACTGTTGGAGTAATTGTATTGTTCTGCCGCAAACGTCCAAAAAAGCCAAACTTTCAATCTTCTTATTTGCATGTCTGAGCCTTGAGCATATTTCGGTAAATATTTTTGTCAATAAGCCTGGATAATTTGAAATAAGTTTGTGGAATTGATTTCTTGTAAACAAAAACAATGTGGTGTTTTCTACACAGACTGCGCTTACAGACCGTGTTTCATCGTCCATGAGCGACATTTCACCAAAAAAATCGCCTTCCTTTAAGAGCGAAAGCACGATCTCCTTGCCGTCTTCATTTAAAAGGGTAATTTTTACTTTTCCTGTGATTACAATATAAAATGTATCTCCATGATCGTGTTGATAAAAAATTACGTGGTCTTTTGGAAAACTCTTAGTAATGCCTGCTCTAAAAAGTGTTTTTAATTGCTCATTGGCGAGGCTATTAAATAACGGCACATTTTTTAAGTGTAAGTATATATTCGTTTCATACATAAATAATCAGGTAGTTAAGTGTAAAATTATCATGTCCTGCAGGTGTTTAATTATTTGGTATCGATTTAGCCATTCAGTAACACTTTAGTCTTTTGAAAAACCATTCCATTACGTTAGTTTGACCCATCCTACATACGGTTAAAATTTTTTAAAGAATACACGGGTATCTTCTCATATTTTTCGGGTTCTATATGATGGTCAATTATATAGTCAATTTTTTTTGTAACTTCAGGTTCAAGGTACTCGCTGCTACACTGGGAACATACCCCACGCGTGAGTATCTTCAAAAACGCAAAAATTCATCTCGTGACATTCACTATGCACAATCTTCTTATTTAAAAATTCAACATCACATTCCGGACATTGCATAAAAATTCAACTTTTTCTTCTACGGAAACTTCTTATCTCCTCTATAAAAAGAGGGGCCTGGGGTGTGTTATAAGACAGCAAATCTTTTGCCACGCACACTGTGCTATATATGTATGGCAAATTCTTTTTCAAAAAACCAGATTATTACCTATTTTAAAAGGTATAAACTTCAATCCTTTTCTGTCATAATTATTTGTGAGAGGTCGGCTATTTTCTCCGAGTATAATTGATTAATTTCCCTTAACAGCAATAATCGATTATTGCGAATCTCCATGTCTTCAACATTTACAAAAACCTTTTCGAAAAACGCATGCACCGGTTCAGCAAAAACTTCGTTATACGTAAACGAGGCTTCAACATATTTCTTATCCTGAATCATGGTTCTGATTTTTGCTTCATTAGCGGTGTAAATTTCCCACAATTGCAGTTCTTCTTTTTCGTTTAATAAGTTTGTACTAACCATCCCCTCGCCTTTTACCTTTTTGCTTATGTTGAATGTCCTTTCCACCACAGATACCAGGTCTGGCCAGTATTTTTCTTTTGAAAGCATGGAAACGTCCTTTAATCTCTGTAAAAAATCATACATATCGTCAAACCCTGCGCCCGCATTCAAAACAGCGTTTACGAGATCATGACTACAGCCCTTTTCAATATTTGTATGGAATAATCGCTCTCTGAAGAAGTTCTTTATTTCCGGTATTAATTTGTCAGAAGTAAATAAAGAGCTTTGTGTCTGGGACATGAGTATGGATAATGACTGGCCAAGAACTTCTTCAAGCATCAAGGTGAATCCATGCTCCTCTATGATACGAATTATTCCGTAGGCATGGCGCCTCAGAGAATAAGGATCCTGCGACCCCGTTGGATGCAATCCAAGGGCAAAACAACCGGATATCGTATCAAACTTATCGGCAAGTCCAACGATAGCGCCGATTATTGAAGACGGGATTTTATCCGCTGCAAAGCGGGGCAGATAATGCTCTTCTATCGCCAGTGCAACAGCGGGTTCTTCTCCGTCCCATGCGGCATATTCCCTGCCCATAATTCCCTGTAATGATGGGAATTCGCCAACCATCTGGGTGAGGAGGTCTGTCTTGCATAGTAGTGCTGCGCGTTTTGCAGCATCAATATCAGCAATACTAAAATCGGGATGATTAAATCTGATTAATTGTTTTGACAGGTAATCGGTCAGGGCAACAATCCTGCCGGTTCTCTCGTAGTAATTGCCGAGTTTTTCAAGGAAGACAAGCTGTTTTAAGTCTTCTACACGTTTTTCAAGGGGAATTTTTCTGTCTTCTTTCCAGAAAAATCTTGCGTCATAAAGCCTCGCTTTCAGAACACGTTCATTGCCCTGTATGGGGTAGTTTTCGTTAGGTTCGTCGCGGTTCAGCGCCACGATGAATTTATTTATCAGCTTTCCGTCTGCTTTTTTAACAGGAAAGTATCTCTGGTGTTCTTTCATTGCCGTCTCTATCACTATATCGGGAATATCAAGAAATTTATCGTCGAAACTGCATGTTACGGCATTGGGATATTCTACCAGATTGGCAACCTCATCCAGCAATGATTCATCATCAAATGTTGCCCCGTGCTGTTTCATTAGTTTCGTTATTTTTTCTTTCAGTATATTGCGCCTTTCCGGTATATCTACAATAACTTTCTCCTGTTTAAGCAACTGCTTATACTGCTCCCAGTCTGCAACCTGGATTTCAATCTTTTTCCCTGACAGAAAAGGGTGACCTGAAAAAACATTTCCCGCCTTTATGCCATTTATCTCAAGCGGAACAACCTTATTGCCGAATAATGCAAGGAGGGAGCGTATCGGCCTGGCGAAAAAAAGGTTGTTGGTTTTCCATTTCATTGATTTCGGGAAGGATGTTTTTTGAATAATTTCTTCCAGAATGCCAGGCAATAGATGCAGCGTCTTTTCCCCCGTAATCTGTTTTATTGCAATACAATATTCTCCCTTTGCGGTTTTTTTTGTTTGGAGGGTGTTGCTCTCTATGCCTTGTGATTTTGCGAACCCTAAGCCCGCCTTTGTAAGATTTCCCGCCTTATCAAAGGCAATTGCAACAGAAGGGCCTTGTATTTCTTCTGTGACGCTTTCCTGTTCTTCCGGCAGGCCTTTGATAAAAACTACCAGCCTCCTTGGTGTTCCCGTACAGTAAATGCTTTGAAATGTCAGACGGAAATATTTGAAACGTTCACCGAATAATGTTTTTATCTGATTGAGTGCGGGCGTTATATAACCGGCAGGAATTTCTTCAGTACCTATTTCAAAAAGCAGATCAGTCATTGTTAGAGTCGGAATATATGTTTTCTGTTAACCCCTTTTAAAGCATTGCGGGTATCCACTATTAACTTTGAATGGGAGACGATTAAGTCGTAATCAAAACAGCAGTGATCCGTTACGATAACACTGCAATCAATTTTTGAAAAAAATTCTTTTGTGTGCGTCTTTGATTTTGTGCAAAGACCGTGATAGTTGATTTCCGGGATATACGGGTCAGAATATGTCAATTTCGCCCCCTTGTTTTTTAATTGATGCATTATTTCCAATGCGGGGGACTCCCGGATATCGCCGACGTCTTTTTTATAAGCAACCCCGAGGATATGTATTGCAGAACCTTTTACACTTTTTTCAAAATTGTTTAGCGCATCGGTAATTTTTTCCACAACAAATTCAGGCATTGCACTGTTAATTTGGTCGGCAAGCGCAACAAAACGCAATTCGAAGCCATTTTTTTTCGCAACCCAGGACAGATATAACGGATCTATCGGTATGCAATGCCCACCCAGACCAGGTCCGGGATAAAACGACATGAATCCAAATGGTTTTGTCCTGGCAGCGTCAATCACTTCCCAGACGTCTATCCCAATCCTTTCTGCCATGACGGCAATTTCATTTACAAGCGCTATGTTTACGCTGCGAAAGGTATTTTCCAGTAATTTCACCATTTCTGCAACCTTTGTGGATGTAACGGGGACAATTTTTTCAACGATCTGTCCATACAAACTCATGGCTAGCTCTGTGCATTGTTTTGTAACGCCGCCCACAACTTTGGGAACATTCCTGATACTGTAAACTTTGTTCCCCGGATCAACCCGTTCCGGTGAAAAGGCAAGATAGAAATCCTTTCCGACCCGGAGTGTATCACCCTCTAATATCGGCAAGACCAACTCCTCGGTTGTACCGGGATAGGTGGTGCTTTCCAATACCAAAAGCTGACCCTTGCGCATGTGCTTTTTTATCTCCTGGCTGACATTAATAATGTAAGACATGTCGGGGTCTTTCGTTTTTGTTAAAGGAGTTGGCACGCATATACTTATGGCGTCAAGTGTAGATATGGCAGAGGCGTCATCAGTTACAAGAAAAAGTCTTTTTTCTACAAATTGCGCAATATCTTCGTCTTTGACATCCCCAATATATGATTTTCCCCTGTTCAGAGAGGCGACATGGTCTTTGTTTCTATCAATGCCTGTCACACAGTATCCGCTGCGCACAAACTCAAGCGCAAGGGGAAGGCCGACATAACCAAGACCAATTATGCCTATTTTTGCCTTTTTTGTTTTAATTTTTTCCAGCAATTTTTCCATGATTAAAAATTGGTAATAATTTAGGGACGCATTGCATACGTCTGGAAACTGCTGTGAGTAAAGAAAATGTTGACACAACAAAGAGACGCATGCAATGCGTCTCTACTAAAATATTGAAATTCCTATACATAAATTTAGATTTTTGAAAAATCGAGGGGACATCAAAAAATATTACTATATTGTAGTTTGTAAGGGACAAGATAATAGTTAGTTAAGTAAAAAATTGCAACAAAAAAAAATGATTACAAGAAAATTTATACCATACTGTAATGAGAGTGGTTTTTTCCTCCGTATAACATGTGATAGATTCCAATTTCAAGCCGGCATAAGACAGAAGTTATGTGACAAAGTCAATGTTGGAAACAGGCGCTTCATTATATCCCGGATTGTTTTCAGTGCTTTGCGGTTTTGAATGCACCGTATGTGGTTGTTCCGGTTCGCCTTCGGTGCTTACCCCGGACTTGTTTGAGTTGTTTGTTGATTGTATTTTGGTTCTCTTAAGGATAGATTCTTTTTTGGGATCATACTTTGGGGCGAGAACTGCGATATGTGCTGCAATGGCGGTATAATTTGTGCTTCCCGTCGCATTTAACATGATAATTTCTTTTTAAAATTGTCTGTCTTACTGTTTTGCGGAATAAATTTGACATTCAATGCTACCGGATTTATCGGCAGAATAGAGGTGGGTATTAGTGAATTTATGTTGCAGCATTTTACCGTTATGTATTTTTATGAGTTGTTTCGTTCCCTCCGTTTTTTGAAAATTATAATTGCTCATATATCCCGGTCTTTCTCACCATAAAAAAATGCATACCCATAAAGAGCATCATTGCAAGCGGAATACCGGCAATGTGTAATGTGTAAAAACAAGTAAGTTGGAATTTCGATAATTCCGCGGCAGTATTTGCCTTTAAAAAACTGCCGGTGTAATACATGAGCAGTGTTAAAATAAGGAGGTTTGCCCCAGATACCCAGTGTAATTCCCTTGGATGCCGGTAAATTCCTTTAAAATAAATCCTGAGCATATGGCTGAAAACCATTCCAATCATAATATGCGGTCCAACGGAATGTATGCGCTGAATCAACCATCCATACGGAACACTATGGCTCACACGCTGAAAACTTGCTGCCGCTTCATTCGGGCTGGGAATAAAATAGAACATAAGAAATATGCCTGTTCCCAACTGGATTAAAAAAGCAAGCAGCGATAATCCACCCATGCACCCTAACCAACTTAATCCTTTAGGGATCAGTTTCCTGGTTATGTTTGTTTCGATGATTTCCTTTAAAATACCCGTGTTTTGGGATTCATTTCCCGATACGCCTGGTTTAGACATGTAATTCCTGCAACCTCCTGACAATATAGCCAAACAAATATGGTCTGACTTCCGACTTCTGACTTCTGGCCTCTGACCATAGATTTGTTTGACTGTAGTTAGCCATCTGATACTTTTGATAAAATTATCCCTAACACCATGCAAAGGTGGTCGATGTCGTTTTGTGTAATCACCAGAGGTGGTTGGAATGTGAGTACATTTCTTGATATACCTGTCCTGCCCGCAAGGATCCCCAGATCCTTTAACTGTTCCAAAATATTATCTGTTTCGTCAAACGCCGGGATTTTATCCTCTTTTACCAGCTCCACGCCCAGCATAAGGCCCATCCCTCTGACGTCGCCGATAATGCGGTATTTTTGCTGCAAATCGTTCAATGCGTTTTTAAAATAATCGCCCAGTTCTTTTGCCTTCTCAACAAGACGATAATTCTCAATGACGTCAATTGTGGCAAGTGCGGCGGTTGCTGATACGGGATTTCCCCCGGTTGTTGAAGCCCCGGGCCTGGTATATGCCGACGCAACAGCGTCATTGGTAATAAAAGCGCCCAGGGGTGTTCCGTTCGCCAATGCCTTTGCCATACACATAATATCAGGCACAACGTCCCAATGTTCAATGGCAAACATTTTTCCGGTACGGCCAAAACCCGTCTGCACTTCATCTGTTATCAGGAGTACCTTATATTTATTGAGAATCTCCCTTATGAGTTGAAAATACTCTGGAGGCGGTGTAATAATTCCCCCGTTTCCCTGTATAGGTTCAATTATTAAGGCGGCAAAATCTCCATCCCGTACAACATCCTCAAGACGTCTGGCGCACTTTAAATCGCAATTGGGATAGGTAAGGCCGTAGGCGCAGCGGTAACAGTATGCAGCGGGGATGTGTGTCACATTACCGGATGGATACGGATCTGTCCTCCACATGGGAATGCCGGTAAGGTTCATCGTCAGCTTTGTACGTCCGTGAAGACCCTGCTCAATAGCGACAAATTTGCTCTTTTTCGTAAATAACTGTGAGATAAGCGCAGCGCCTTCATTTGCCTCTGACCCGCTTGCGCAGAAAAACGACCGCTTTAGATTTCCCGGGGTAATCTCCGATAACTTCTCCGCAAGGTCTGCAATGGGTTGTGTCAGGTATATTGTCGTAGTATGTTGCAGCGTGTTTACCTGTGCACATATTTTTTCAACAATTTCAGGATTGCAATGCCCCGCATTCATCACCGAGACGCCGCCATAAAGATCCAGATATTTTTTCCCTTTATGGTCATAAAGATATTGCATCTCTCCCCGGACGATCTGCATCGGCTTTTTATAAAAATGATAGACACAAGGAATAAGATATTCCTGTTTCTTTTGAAGAATGGCTTCAGGTCCTATGTAGTTCACCGTTGTATGCCTCCGATTACTATTGAAATAATGTACGTGCGCGATTTAATTTGAAATTACTAAGCTGGCATAGCAAGAGATGGACAAGCGAGAGAACAATCCTCAGTCCTCGATCGGCAATTTGCCGACTGCATTAAGAACACCTCGCTATTTTATACTTCTCATTACCGCTGCAGTACTCCGGGAATGGGTTATGTCTTGTACATATCCACCCAAATTAAACCCCCTCGGACTTTCTTTTGCCAGCATGTCCCAATCGCCTTCTTGTATTGGCAATGAAAGGCCGGAATATTCATTTGCAATATTTAAATACTTTCGATACAAGCCAACAAGGGTTTTTATGAAAGCCTCTTCATAATATTGCGCTTCGATCCTCAATACCTTTACGCCTGTTTGTACAAATGCGCCAAGATACGGCAACACGCAAATATCCCTGGCGAGTAAAATGTGATTACGGCAGTATTGATCCGTTTCGATAGGGCGTATTTCACCTCTTTCATCTCTCAGCGCGTATCCCATGTATTGGCAGACCTGCCTGCAGTGATCTTTTTTATGTGACCTCGATGTAATCATGGCAGGGATACAATGTTCAAGAATCATGCCGGTAACAGGGCCATGGGCAACGCATTCAACGGGGACTGCTGCATTTTGTACCAATTGTTTCAGCGTTGAATAAGAACACTCCAGTGAAGCGGTGACGCCGCAAATCCCTCTTTTTTCTAAAAAGCGCAATGCGGTGGAGTTGAGTATGTTTAATGAATAATCCGCAATAGGTTTTAATCCATATTCTTTTGCCAATCTTGCGGTTCCAAGATTGTGAACAAGGACACCATCCACTTTCAGTGAAACGGCTTGCTCATACAGCCATCGAACGTCGTTCATTTCTATTGCGGTTGTTATGCGCGGAGTACCGAATCTTATTATTTTCCCTGCGTCTTTTGTCCTGTCACATGCTTCTTTCCGCAGTAGCTTTGTCCATACCTGTTTTCTAAACTGTGAGCCTTCCGCATTTACGATAATCTGGTCAGCGCCTTCATCCAACGCTGCAATCAAAGCGCTTATTGACCCTACGTTTACCGATAACTGAGGAATAACGGTTATTTCATGCTCCATAGAATAGTGTTCTGCCGTTTCGAAAGGATTATCATAGATATCTTCTTTTGCAAGCGACCTTTCTTTTGCCGCACGGCTTAAAAAAAGAGGTTCACGTTCCCCGGAAATATCAACAAGAGAAGCGGAGGATGGCGTAAAGGACATTGCCGTTGTAAAATCCCGTACACGGCTCTGATAAAGCTGCTCGTATGATGAAGAATTCATGGCGTAGGACATTGGGTCATCCCTGTAAGTATCAATGGCGTGACGATAGATACCTACGATTTCTCTTAAATAATCTGCATGTCTCATCCTCCCCTCGATCTTAAACGAGCATACACCGGCATGGATAAGGTCAGGGATGTGTTTCAGCAAACACATGTCTTTTATTGCAAGCAGATAACCGGAGGGCAAATTGCCTATTGTTTGTCCCGAATTACTTTCCACGAGCGTATAATGCCATCTGCATGGTTTCATACATTCGCCGCGATTCGCACTTTTGCCAAAAAGCACTCCGCTGGAATAGCATTGTCCGCTATGGCAAATGCAAAGGTCGCCATGAATGAAGTACTCAACCTCGATGTCCGCCTTTTCATGGATTTCCTTTACAAGGGAAAGAGGGATATCCCTGGACGTAACAATACGTTTGACTCCCTGTTCCTTCAGCGTCAAGGCAGATTCAACATTATGAATGTTCATCATTGTGCTGATGTGAATTGGTATCGAAACATCCATGTTTTGTATTGCATGAAGCACTCCCAAATCCTGGACTATTATTGCGTCAATGTGTATTTCCTGTAAAAATGCAAGGTAATTGGCGAGCGTTGCAAACTCTTCATTGCCGAGAAGGTTATTAACAGTAATATAGAGTTTTACATTTCTTGAGTGTGCGTATGTGACTGCCTCGGCAATTTGTTCGTCGGTAAAATTAAAATCAGACCTGTGCAGTCTCATATTAAATCTCTTGCCGCCAATATAGACGGCATCCGCTCCCGATTCTATTACTGTGGTAAAAGCGTCCCATCGCCCGGCAGGCGCAAGCAGTTCAACGGTATTATTTATTTGTTTCATACTATCCCCCTAAGCTGGCATAGCCAGAAATAAACAAGCGAGAAAACGGTCCTCAGTCTTCAGTTCTCAATCCTCAATCCTCAGTCCTCAATCGGCAATTTGCCGATTGCCGATTGCCGACTGCCGACGGTAGATTTTAGATTGCCGACGGCATAAGAGACCATTAAATATTTCGCCAAAAAAATGCTAAGAAAAAACGTAACTATTCAGCGTAAACGATACACGGCTCGTTCCCAAACTCCAGTTTGGGAATGCATTTGTTCGAGAAACTCCGGTTTCTCGCCTGTTTGCTGATAGATAGGGAATAAAATTACAGGGTTAAGACAGTTTGTAATTTGTCAAGTCAGACCCTCACTGGAAACAAAGTTTCCAGTGCAATTGCGTTCCCAAACAGATACTTCACTATGTTCAGTACAAGGTTTGGGAACAAGTTGCGCTCTGATCTCCGGTAGTTTAATAAATTACGCTGAATAGTTACGAAATTACTGATAAGGCACTAATGAACTATCTCTTTGTTAATAAACCCCAATTTTGGCATTTGATGCAAGACCGGGTAATAGTGTTGGATTTTTAATGCCGTCCTGGAAAATGCCGAGCGATTTTGCCGTTTTTGTCGGTGCAATACGCACGGCTTCATCCCTTTCAAACATATTTGGTATAAAAAAAGATTCATCAAGTCTATGGCATACTATCTGTCCTTTTTCCCCATACTCAACAATGTGGTTAAGCCGGTTTTTATCCGGCCGGATACCGTCTTTTGTTGAAATGCACTGCACTACCATACGGGGGCCTGGTGGAAAATACTCCAAATCCCCGTTCATTGAAGCCTCAAGCTCCATGCACAAACCAAAAAGGGTATTTCCATACCCTGCAATATGCACCGCATTAGGGAAAAGATGCTCTCTGAAATTATTGTATTGTTCCGGTAGTATGGATACCCCGCCGTAATGAACGCCGCGTATCCGCATCCGTTGTTCCTGATTCATTTCTGCTGCCAGTCGTTCCAGTAAAGGGGGGGTTGTATAAAGAACTTCTATGTGCTGGCGCTGTAATATATCAAGCGTCTGTTCAATTATGTGGTTAATATATCGTTTGTATCCCAGTGACCCAGGGGCTAATTTTTTTAGCCAGCGGGGGTCAAGGTCTATGGAAAATGGATCCATACTCCCCATGCTGTTGGCAACAGGACCTACTGCCTTTCCTATAATATGAGGCCCCCCGGGCCCTGCCCACAGCCAGTTTGCCTTCTTGGGGAATCCTCTTTTTTCTGCGATATATCTGAACCAGTCCACAAATATTACCGCAAACTCTTCTTTTAGATATGCAGTCACTTTCGGCTGACCAGTCGTTCCCGCAGTTTCCCCCAAAATAAACTGCGCCTTGTTTTTAAGATAAAGATGCGGAATGAAATACTCCAATGGAAAACGGCGAAGGTCATTTTCTTCCATAGGGCCAATCAACCGCAGGTCTTCAAATGATAAAATATCTTTTCTCGCGTCAATCCCTGCTTCTTTTTCCTTTTGAAGCCAGTACGGCGAACCATTGTATGGATCGAAATGGAGAGAGACAATATATCGTACCCATGCATCTAAAGGCATCCCATACCATTTGGCGCTCTGGAGAGGTAAAAGAGCCGAATGCTGATTTGCGGCAACGCTTGCCTCCTCCTGTCCATTGTGAAAATCATATGGCACACTTTTCCGTTGTGAATTTCCCACCAGGTACGGAATCACGTTGTCAGTTGTTATCGTATTTTTTTTATCTTGTTCTAAAAACATAGTAGTTATTCACCAACTGAATATTAATTTTCAAACCATGCAACTCATGTTACGTAGTAAGAAATACGAAAGATGCACTTGTTTAGCATTTCAATTATTTTGTCATTAGAATTTGTTTCGGATTTCACCAGTATTTGGTTTCAACAGCATCAGGCAGCTTGGCGATAGTAACAAATCTGATACCAGTGCGCTGAGCATTGTAATACCGGTAAGTACACCAAAATATTGTATCGGTTTAAAACTGGAAAAGGAGAATACCATAAACCCAAATGCGGCGGTTATTGAGGTAAAAACGGCAGCCCTTCCCACCCTGAACATCGTGCGGCAGACAGCTTCCTGATAATTGCCGTCAAGGGATAATTCTTTCCTGAATCGATAAAATATATGTATCGTGTCATCCACCGATATTCCCAGTGCAATGCTTGCTATCATAATGGTAGCTGCATCGAGTCTCATGCCGGCAAATCCCATCAGGCCAAGCGTCACCGTTATGGGAATCAGATTGGGAATAACACTGACAAGACCTAGCCTCACCGATTTCAGTACGATGGTTGTGGCAATAAACATAAGAATAAATGCCAGGGAAAACGAGTAAATCTCGCTTCGGAGAATATTGTCCTGTACATTGATCAAAAGCGGAACAATCCCCGTTACGTGCCATGACAGTGAAGCCGTGTTTAAACGGGTATCTATGAATGCTTTTACTGATTCAATGATGGCTTGATATCTGTTTGAACCGACTTGTTTCATCCTTACGGAAACCCTCGCGTCGGAATGTTCCTTAGTATAAAGGGTATCAACATAGGTATCGCCGTATAGGGAAGCAAGTTTTACGTAATCCGCAGAACGCTTTTCCGATGCAGGCAGTGTGTAATATTCTTTTTTATTATTATTGAGTATCTGGTGTGTTTTCATAATGTAGTCAGCGATAGAAATTGAATGTGTTATTTCAGGTATTCCGCGCAGATGTTTTTGCAGTGCAACAACAGCATTCAGGATATTTGGTTGAAATATACTTGTGCCGGCGGACGTTTCGGCAACAATCTCAACAGGTAGCAAACCCGTTAGATGTTTTTCAATATATTTATTGTCCCTTGCAATACTGCTCTTTTTCGGGAAAGAGGTCATAAGGTCTGATTCCAGCCTGAGTTTTGTAATACCGATTACCGAAATAATGAAAACAGCAAAACCTGCTGAAAGAAGGATCGTTTTGTTCTTCACCGTAAACTGCCCTATTTTAAAGAACAAGGGTAGTGCATAGTCATTGCGGGAGGAGACATTCACACTGCGCTCCTTCTGCAGGGGAATAAAAGAAAGCAGTATTGGCACAAGCGTTATACTGACGACATACGAAAGAATCGCACTGCCGCTCATAAATAAGCCGGTGGTAAATACGGGGGGAATGCTGCTCGTCATGAGTGACGCAAAACCAATGGCAGTGGTAATACTTGCCATAAGAACCGGAATGCTGACGTGCTGCAGTGTTTCGTAAATCCGCCTTTCGTGGTAATAGTAATTAATTAACCGGATAGAGGTTGAAAGTGAAATGATAAACGTCAGCGGGAGCAGCATGTTTGCTATCATATTCATTGTATGACCCATTAATACAAATATTCCTGTAATCCATGTAATGCAGACGCCTACCGTTACAACAGGGATTACTACCCCTGAAACAGTACGAAACAAACATCCCAGCACAACAATGGATACGACAAACATCAGGGGAGTAAATTTCTCCATGTCTTTTTTTGACATACGGTCAAGTTCTGCATTTACCACCGACGGTCCCGCAAGATAATACGGGCGTTGTTTTTTTGTGGTAGCAGCAGATTTCACACCTGTTTCTTTAAGTACTTTTTTTACATCAGCCACCAGTTTCTTTCGTGCTTCAGGGCCTGCGCATTTTACCGTTGCTACAATTGCCGTGGTTCTGCCGTTTTTGGAAATAATCGTATTCTGGTAAACAGGATCAGTGCGTACCTCCTGTTTAAAGACGTTCATTACCGAACGGCGCCCATATGTCTTCAGCTTTTCCTTAAAAAGCGGCGATGTGACCTTGCTTTTAAATACATCCGCCAGTGAGGCAACGGTGACGATACCATCGAGGTTTTTTATCTTTCCGGCAAGCGTACTGATCTGCTGCATATATTCCCGGCTAAAAAGATTGACCGCACTGAATGCAACCACCAGAAACTCTTCGTCCCCGAATTTCTTTAAAAACTCATTGTAGTACGCTAAATCTTTATCATCTTCTGAAAGCCAGATTTCTATGGAATTGTCCGTCTTCATCCCTTTGGCAAAGAAACCTAAAAAAGCGGTGATGATGAAAAAACACACCAAAATGGCTATTCTGTAAGAAAGAAGTATGTGAAGATATCTTTTCACGGTATTTTAAAATTAATGACAAAAATTACAGCTTTTCGAACTAATCTCCATCGTGTTGGCAACCAGTTTCCCATTTTTAACGGAAGCGTTTACATACACCTGTACCCCCGATACCATGTTATCAAATGAAATCTTTCTGGAACTCATAGTAACGCTGGAGAGACTGCTGGCGTCAATTTCCTGTCCGAGGAGTTCAAAGGTTTTTTTTGACGTATTTACCTGCCTGGTTTCTCCGGAAAATTTTCCGTCATATTTTTTATTCAGTTTTACCGGTTCTTTCACCTTGCTTGCCTCAATAACACTTGAACTGCCTGCATCTCCCTTTACCTTCACTGTATCGCCCACTTTAAGGTCGGCAAGTGTCGGGTCATCAACTCCTTTTATACGTAGCTTTGCATCGATGCAATTTACCTCCACGAGATCATCCATCAACATGATTGTTTCATTCGTCTCGTCAAGACTGCTGATCTTCCCAACCATCGCACCTTTTTTTGCCGCATAGAGAGGGAATGCAGCGGCTAGAGTAAACATGCCGGCAATTATGGTGTTGAGTGTGATACGTTTCATGTGCGTTAACATACTTTTTTCTCCTTTTGTTAAAAATGTTTTTTTAATATTTGTTTTGCAGGTCAAATAGAACCAATACTTCGCGGGTTTAGGTTTGTAATCTGAACCAAATGTTTTATACTTCCAATCCAGCTTTCTATTAGCAGAAAAATGACAAATAAATTCCAGATGCCAAACAGGGATTTTTACAGCGGTACATGGCCCCATTATACGCATAAACTCATAGGCTCAGGTTGCAAACCTGAACCTGCCTGGATTTTTGCAAAAGCAAAAATGTTCGTTCCCGAGTAGGGTGCATGCCTGATTTTTTGTGACTTCCGCCATGTTTTAATGAAACGTTGCCGTAGTGTTAACCCTGACAGGGTTGTGTCGTCCTGACCCCCATGAATAGCTACAAAAAATCGGGAATGTTCTCCACGAGTAGTGACAAAGCACGCCTTGCCGCTACAATACATAATTATTTGTAACACTTTAGTTATATGAAAAAAACGCTCGTTCCCAAGCTCCGGCTTGGGAACGAGCATTTTTGTTTTTTCAAAAAACTAAAGTGTTACAATTATTTACATATACCCGACCAGTATATTCATCTTCAACGCTAACAGGATATCCCCTTTAATATCAGCTTTACCCTGAAAAAAAGCCTGTTGAGGGGTTATTTCCCTTTTCACTATGGAGAGGAACGTTGCGCTGTCCAAAAGGAAGACGCATGTCGGATTATCAATCGTTCTTTTTGTTACCTCTCTTACAAGCCCTTTTTCAATTACAACGTTCCACACCCCCTCACTATCATCAGTTATCTGAAATTGGATAATGGCATTCAGGGTATCGATTTTGGGAAGGGGGGATTTGTTTACCCTGTCCATGAATAGTGACTCAAAATATTCCCTGTGCGTGAGTATTGCGGGTATTTCAGGCCTTTCGCTCATATGTTTGACACCAAACTATTGTTACCGGTCTTTTGGTGATCCCCTGTTCCTTCCACTTCGTATTCTCTTTCTCGGTATTCCCTGTCCGCTCCTTTCTTTCCCCATTTTGTTTGTATTGCGTATTGAATACTACGGCTAATAAACTCCTGTGTTATTAATGGACAGTCTATATTTGCACCTGCGAGAAAGGCCCTTGTATTTGCAGAATCAAAACAAGCTTCTCCAAACATGTATGGCTGAAACGCCTTGTTTCTTCTGAAAAAACTCTTTTCCAATGCATTTGGTGCGGAGGCACTAAATTCATGTTGCGGGACGACTCTTACGCGGTAAATACCGGTGGCAACTTTTAACCATTCCGCAATCTCTTCTATCGTGGGGGGCGTAGGGTTGACAATATGAAATATTTTGCCTGCGGCCTCCTCTTGTTTGGAGATATGAAAAATAGCATTTGTCGCATAGTCTATCGGGATAAGATTTATCGTGCTGTGTTTATCTCCGGGTATTCTCAATGAAACAGGGCGTACCTCATGCCTTCCCTGAATAAGGCTGTCGTTTCCTGATTTCCTTCGTGTTTCATAATCATTAAGACAAACAAGCTCCCTGCAAAATGCATAAATATTATCGTAGTTTTTTGTGTACCCTGTTATTGAATCGCCGGCAATAATACTGGGACGGTAAACGGTTAACGGAATACCCTGTTGTTTTGCTAATGAGGAGATGCGTCTTTCCGCCTCATATTTTGATTGTTCATAGTTATTATTGAATTTCTGCCCCTTCTCAAGCTCATGTTCAAAGACGATTCCTCTTCTGTTTCCCGCTACATATGCAGTACTCACATAATGAAAACGCTTGACTTTCTTCCGTGCGCAGAATCCGGCGACGTGCAACGAACCATATATATTAGTTTGAGTAAGAATATCGTTCGCATCATTTTCAAATTTTGTGGCGGCAGCGCAGTGCACCACCATATCAACAGTGCCTGCCAGCCGTAAATAATCTGCTTCAGATAATCCCAGATTTTCCGTTGAAATATCTCCTTCAAGTAGTTCAATACGATCGGAAAATGCATTTCTTTCCTCTGTCGTTTTATCCGGGAAGATTTTATCCATCTTCTCCTTTAACGGCAATCCCCGTAGATTTCTTGCAATAATCCTGAGACGATATCCTTCCTCCAGATATTTACTTGCAAGGCAACCGCCAAGGAATCCGGTTGCTCCCGTAATAAGCAGTGTTTTCATTCTCATCGTCTTTACTAACGGTATTATTTTCAAATGAATAAAAAAATATATATGCCGCTAACATGAGCAATGATAGTGCCATGTATTGTGTAAAGTTGCTATAGAGTTGTATGGCAATAATACATCGATACTTATGGGAAATGGTTTTTATTTTTGGAGAAAACGGAGGTTTTTAGAGGGCTAAAATGTGTAACAATTACATGTGCTGTTTGTAATTATTACAATCGTTTTGACAAGTTAGTTTTTTTGGGAAATTTCAAATAATGAAAATCCTTCAAACGTAACGATGTGCGAAAATTGTTTGTCTGACAGGGGATTATTTTTACCTTTTTTTACTATAAGAATGGTTTCTGGATTAACGAGTGATGACTGAAGGTCAAAATAGATATCCGGCACTTCCCTTACGTTCCTCGCATCCCAGTGTGGTAGATAATAATCGAAGAACCTTTTTTTCCCATCAAAGCAATAAATTCTGACAGAGGTATTTTTGAAATGTGTTTTAATATACTGAATGAGTTGTGTTGACGCCGGAACACTGCGACGATGTTGGATAATTGCAGTGAGAGAGAGTGAAGAGGTTGCAATAATAAGCGTTATAACAAGGATCAGGAAAAGTCTTTTCCCCCAAACTTCGCATATTTTCCCTAATCCAAACGCAATAAACATTAGGATTAATGGGAGCAGCGGTAGAAAATGGCGTGTGTTTGCAACGTTTTGCCCAAAGATTATCCAAATCGTGTAGGGAACTGCATACATTATGCAGAAAAACCGTTTGCCGTCTGCCGGAAAAAACCGAAAGGCGAATAATATGGAAAGCACTGCAATAGCGAACTGAATGACGCTGAGATAATAAAGAGTATGCCGCCAGTCGCCTAACTCTAATTCCAAAAAAGGCCGGACAATACACAGCACCCTTTCCCATCCGCCAAAGGTGAGTACAGAGCCGCCCCAATCCGTAAAATGTCCATGTGTAAAGGAAAAAGCGTGGTAAAAAAAAGGGGTTATCCCCGTGTAATTTATTTGAGGAATAAACCACAGGCATATACCAGCAAAAAGTCCAGTGATGCCAAAAAAGATACTATTCATTTCAAGATGTATTCGGTGAAAGGCGTAGTACAGCAAAGTTCCCATCCATAAAAGAACAAAGGGAAAATACGAAAGCCTGACCCCAAGGCCAATACCTAAAAACAAGCTGCCAAAGAAAAGACAGTATCCGCCATATAAATGCGCATTCTTTTTCACACGCCAAAAAAGATGGTATGAAACGGAAGCATTTTTCCCATAATTCAGCGTACATGCCCCGTAACGTGCGGCATCAAAGGCAGAAAAAAGGAATTTTATGGACAATAGTATAAAAAACGTACCGGTAGTGTCGGAAGCCGGTCTTTCTGACTGCATCCAGCATAAAGGATTTATTGTGTAAAGGATGGCTGTCAGGATAGCCGTTTTTTCAGCAAACATACTGCGGGTGAGAAAGGAGAGAGGAAATATCGTGAGGCTTCCAAAAAATACGCCCGGCAACGTCAGTGCTGCAACATCGCTGTGAAATATTTTTAAAAACAAAGACGCCAGGAAAATATATACCGGATATCCCGGGAAGTGCGGTTGATGAAGGGAAATATCATAATCATGAAGCCCCATGGCAAAGTTAATACTGTCTTCATTTTCCAGGTATTTGTCCACAAAGAAAAATCGCAGGAAAAGGCAGAGAAAAAAAAGGACTGTTATTTTAATATTAAAAGAAAATTTCATAAAACGTGTAGTGAAAAACAGGGGGTATCCCTTATGGTTCACTCTCTTTCTTTTGCTCTTGTGCAGGATTCATGTATCAATTTAATCGAGAAAAATAATGTACAAGAGCAGGCAATGATTATCTCTTTGGATATCAAGGAAATAAAAAAAGTATGGAAACTTGCGCAAAGAATATTGTTGATTTTCACTGCATCAAGATGTAACTAAGATAAGATATGGGTTTCTGTTCAGTCCCTCATGGCTTTACCGGCGGTTTCCTTCGAAAACACTTTTTCTCTACATATTTCGCATATGAGCACAGACAAGAATCTCCAGGCGGGGTCAGGTTACCAGCCTGAACCCGTCTGGAGATTGAACCTGATAGTCCGAACCGGATCTGAGGTGTAACCTGTCTCTCCGTTAACAATGTCAAACGTTTGGGTTCGGTCGGGGACGATTTAATCAATAGAAACCGGGTGACCCTATTGTTCTTTTATCTTTGTCGTAATAATAATAAGTAAAACAATGACTTTAAAGAAAACAGTTTTATATTTTGATAGAATAAAAAAATTCATCAAGGTTGATCTCTGGGTTGAGGAGAGAGAGACCTCTGCTATCCTGTGGCTTTTGCGCCGGGTGGTAAAATTTTGCGCCCTCGTAGTAAGCGAATTCACTGAAGGCCGATGTCTGTTAAAGGCATCAGCGTTAACCTTCATTTCAATTGTATCACTCATTCCACTCATGGCTTTTGTTTTATCTGTTTCAAAAGGACTTGGTGCTGAAAAAGTGCTGGATCAAAAAATCAACACCAATATTTTTAATCTACCAGGCGGTGAGATGGTTTCTGCCTTTATCAGTTTTAAGCAGGGGCTTTTTCAACAGATTGACAAGCTTGATTTTTCAGAACCTGCTGCCCGTGAAGAGATTCTCAGCGCTATCGAGGCCTTTGAAGGGTTCATTCTTCCCCCTGGAGGAGAAATACTTTCTACAAAACCCTATACATCAGGGGATTCCTCTAACGACAACACTCATGATGCATCTTATGTGCAAATATCAGCAGCAGCAGCAAAAGAAGAAGAAGAAGAGGCGAAAACAGCCATTAAAAAATACAAAGAGAAGCTTGCACATATCATTGCATCTGTAGATTTTAGCAGTGAAAAAGCAAAAAATGAACTGAAAGAACGCATCGAATCTTCTGTCCTTTCCATACCTTCAAACATCAGCTTAAATGCTTTCCTCTATAAAAAACAGATTATGCACTTTGTCGACAGAACAAGTTTTAGGTACCTTGGTGCAATCGGGCTTACATTTCTCCTCTTTTTTGTAATCAACACGATAGGTAATATTGAGACCTCCTTTAATGATATTTGGAAGATTAAAAAATCCCGTTCGGTTTTCAGAAAGTTTACCGACTACACCAGCATAATGTTTGTCTTTCCCATTCTTATTCTGACATCGACAACAATTACGGCTGTTTTAACGAATGAAAAACTCGTCACCCTCTTAAATAAAATAGGGTTCGGCAAGATTTATTTGAGTACGTTGGGGTTGTTTTTGCCTATTGTTGCGCTGTGGATGGCATTTATTTCCGTTTATATTTTTCTGCCAAACACCAGGGTGAGGGTCATTCCGGGGATAATCGGCGGGATTATAGGCGGAACGCTTTTTTATATACTCCAGGTCTTTTATTTTAAAAGCCAGATAGGACTTGCACGATATAACCTGATTTATGGCGCATTCGCAGCAGTCCCTTTCTTTCTGTTGTGGTTGCAGATGAGCTGGAACGTTGTTCTTTTTGGAGCAGTGATTTCATATGTTATCCAAAACATACGGTTTATTAAGCTGAAAAGTCAAGCCATTGATATAAACTATGCATCAAGGGAACTTTTGGGACTTTTTATTATGGAACGGATATCCTCACAGTTTTTATACGGAAAGGGCGAACGATGGTCAACGGAGGGGTTATCCGGAGCGCTGAGCATTCCCATTGAAACCGTTCAAGAGATTATCTCCGAACTTTCCAAGGCATCCCTGATTGTAGAAATCCCCACAGAAAAATATTTATACTACATGCCTGGGAAGGACTTAGATGCAATCCACTTGGATGAAATACTATTTGCGATGAGAAATTTTGGTGAAAAATACATGCCTGTTTCTCTGTCACCTTTGGACCAAAAAATGGTAAAACTTCTTGACGACCTCCAGGATGCTATAAAGCATCGTATGAGATTTACCATGAAAGATATTATTCAGGATGCGGGGGCGCAGAACATGGTCACATGTAATCAGTAAGTTTATTATGGAACATGGGATTATGCCGGAATAATGAACCAGAATAATGAAATTGTAAAAATATTTATGTTTAGGAATTTTAATATTTTTGTAGAGACGCATTGCATGCGTCTGGAAACTGCTGCGCGTAAAGAATATGTTGACACAGCGGAAAGACGCATGCAATGCGTCTATACATTGACAGCCACCAGACAGATAGTAAATCACGATTTGGCTTCTGTGAACCAGATATCCTGACGGATTGCAAAAAATCGTTGGTATTGCATTTTAATACCTTTGCAGCTTTGAGTGAGGTTGCAAAAGTAGTCGTTGATGCCTTAAGGGAAGTTTTCGGTTAATTGATACAAATGAGGAGAACTTATAGCGTTGCACAATGTAACACAAAGTGTTATTGCGTATTAAAAGGAGGTGCGGAAATGGGCACTACATTAACAATAAGAATAGACGAAAAGACAAAGCAAAGGCTTGAATGTCTTGCTGCGGCTATGGCAAGATCAAAGTCCTATCTTGTGTCCACGGCAATCAATGAATTTATTGAGGCTAACGAATGGCAGATACGGGAGATTAAAAAAGCAGTTACGAAGGCTGACCAGCCCGATGGGGAGCATTCCCGATTTTTTGTAAAAATGCCATTAGCGGGGAGGGGAAGGAATAGTAACACAAGCTTCCAGTTTGAGGGTAAAATGCCACAAGTAGTCATCATGTTTCATTTGCAACACCCAGAAACGATGAAAATGGTTTTATAACCATATCATATTGCGGTACCTGTGCTTGAGCTATTTTTTGTAGTTTTACTTTCGAGTCGGAAACATCTGGCATTTCTGTTTCTGTACCGGTTCAAATGTATAGGGCCATCCAAAAGGTATCAGCTTGTAATTTACAAGGTCTCTGCTTGTCATTGCAGGGGGGCTCCAGCTTGTCATTGCGAGGGTCTTTTCCGAAGCAATCAATATACTACGAGATATTTTGTGACATAAGAGACGCCATATCGCGGGAGAAAGAAGCAAATTAAGGGTGGCTCAAGGGCTAAAAAATAGAATTAATTAATGGAATGAATGCAGGATGGAAGGATCTCTATTACGGTTTATGAGGTTGCTTCGGAAAAGACCCTCGCAATGACAAGCTGAAAAGACCCTCGCAATGACAAGCTGAAAAGACCCTCGCAATGACAAAACGGATACCCGCGTAATGACAAAATGAGTCATCAGTCATCATGTTTCATTTGCAACACCCAGAAACGATGAAAAATGGTTTTATAACCATATCGTGTTGTAGTATCTGTACTTAAACTATTTTTGTAGTCTTATTTTCGAGCCAGGATGCTTGTGTTACAATGTACAATTAGTTAACCAAAAATCGGGAATGCTGCTGTTGGGTTTCACTTACGTCTGTTAGATTAGCTAAATCGAGGGGTTTTCGCAATCACGAACTGGCCGAGATTGAAAGAATTTTGGTAGAATATCAAAATTACGTTTTAGAAATGTGGCGAAAGGAGGAGAAGAAACGTGGCAACCACGAAAGTTAAAATTAAGACACACGAAAATCATATCTCTGTCATTCCTATTGTCATTCCAAACCTCGATGAAGTCAGAAAATTTGCGGCTAAGTTGCACGCTTAAGGAATGCCCTGGAAGGGAGAGTTGTTTGGTTGGCAAGCGGAGTATAATCCTGAACGGTCAGAGGTGCCGCTTGATTCGAAGATGACTTTCACACCTGCAGATTTCTGGATTGGTGAAAGTGGCATTTGGTTCTTCTCGCTCATATGGGAACATGGCAAACACGCTGAACCAGAAGAGTTTTTAGATGATAGAAACATTTTTTTGTAAGGTTGTGTTCGAAAACCTTATTTGTTGTAACACTTTAGTTTTTTGAAAAACCATCAAAGTAAAATCATGCTGCTCAGCAGTCATTCTGCATTCCTGCCCTTCAATTCCACCCACTACACCCCCGCCAGCTGGGGACAGTTTGAGCAATCGCTCTCGTTCTCAAACTCCGGCTTGGGAACGAGAGCTTTTAATTTTTCAAAAGACTAAATTGATACAAAAATTCTAATAATAACGATGTTTACCGCACGGTGTAGGGGCGAAGCATTTGCATGTTTGAGCATGAACGCATGTATGCCGGTTATTGCAAATGCTTCACCCTTATGGTTTCAAAAAACTAAAGTGTTACCAATTTATACAAACCTTGAAATACAAAATTAAAAATTGAATTACGATTTTTCCTGTCTATCAACCGAGCCTCTGTTTCTTATTTCTATCTCTGCTTCGAGAAGTATCTTATAGTGGTCGATTACTGGTGCAGGAAGCTTCTCTAACAGGCTGATTATCGTGTCGTAGATACGCCTTCTTTTGCCGTATGGTATGGTTTGCTCAGCCACGATAGCCGGTTCTTCTATTGTCTTTTCTGCAAAGAGTCCGGATATCTGAATTCCGAGGGCATTTACAATCTTTTCTAAAGACCTCTCACTATATCCCCTCTTTCCGTTCTCTAAAAAATTTATATAACCCTGGGTTAAGCCACTTCTTAAAGCCAGTTCTTCCTGTGTAATTCCAAGCCTTTCCCTGATCATCCGCACATTGCTTCCCACAATATTTTTCCTCATGAGGAATTTATAACAAGGTGTTATAAAATGGTCAAATACCCCAAGTAATATACTTCTTGACATATATAACTTTTAGTCATATATTACCTATCAAATTTTATCAGCATGCAAGTGACGTCACTTGACTCAACCGGAGCAATTAATCCTGCAACACTTGAAGGAGGCTGCAGGTGCGGAGTTAGTGGATGTGAAACGTATCTCCGGCAACCGATCGGGAATGCCTTTCTGCGTGCGACGCACATGCAGGCAAAGAACACCAGGGGTACAAAGAAAAACTTAAAAAAAAGGTAACACTTTAGTTTTTTGAAAAATGTATTACCTATAAGCTCCGTAGGAGCAGCCTGTTTGTAGCAAAATAGAATCTTATAACAGATATTAGCTCCGCTAGAAGCGACCTGTCTCTTGTAAATCCATATTAAACAGGTCTGCCTGAATACGTACAGGCCGCTCCTACGGAGCTATTTACTCTATTGAATTTTATTGTGCTACAAACAGACCGCCCCTAACGGGGCTACATGGTATTTTTTCTATCCCGTGAATTTTTCATAAAGCTAAAATGTTACAAAAAAAGAAGTTTTTACATGGTAAACATTCTCTTGAGCCGGAGGTTCACAAAAGGATATGAAAAATGTCCGTTTTTTAGACATTTGACTGTGTTTTCTTGCCAATACTATAGAAGGAGGAAAAAAGAAATGGCAGCGAGAGAGATGTGTCCGTTTATAACAACACCGCCGAGCAATGATTGTTATTGTATAAATGCCGATAGTCTGAAAATCCCATCGTTTCTTGAGTACTGTACAAATAATTTCCAAAGATGTAATTTTTACATCACACACTTAAAAAAGACACATGTATCCCCGGCAAGGTGATTCCCCGGGAAGATGATGTTTTTCAGCCTGTTAGAGATGAAAAAGCAACGGGAAATTTTCAGCGGAAAAACTACGGCTATAGCCAAAAGCATCTATTTCCATAAAGTTGTAATACTTTGTAATACTTTGTTTTTTTGAAAAGTAGGGGCGAAGCATTTGCCCATTTGGGTATGAACGAATTTATGACAATTTACAGCAAATGCTTCGCCCCTACACTTACACTATACGGCAAAACATCGCTATTGTTGAGTTTTTTAAAATATTCACGTGTGCCTGTTATATAAGGAATAAAACATTTTCCTTGTAATGGCACGAAACGCCTTGCCACTACAAATCATACCTCCCTATAGGCCGATTTTTTTCCAAAAAACTAAAATGTTACCTTTTTTGTGTTCCCACAAATATCCTGCCGATATAATCCTCAATCCGGATAATAGACGTGTCTGAATTCCAACCCCGACGAATCCTATCAAAACAATGGCGCGATTGTATCAAAAAGAAAGGAAAAAGTTTTCCCGAAATTCAATACAATATATCAACAAAGTCGTCGTTTGCTTTTTCTACAATTACCCGTTACAATGCGAAAAATGTTTATTTCATTCAGGTGATTTTTTACCGGTAATTATTGTTCATCTTCACTGACTTTTTTACATCCCTTTTTATAAAAAGGAGCGCCTCACAATGAAACGCATGAATTTCCTTACAATAATAACTCTTTTCATAGCAACGTTATCCCTCCCCTTTCATTCTTCCGTAACTCTGGGAGATGGCGTAGAAGAAGAACAATTCCTCAAAAATACGCGGCAATTAATCTACCAGGGCAAACGTTCGGGCGAGGGCTATTTTTCCGAAGACGGTAATGCCCTTATATTCCAGAGCGAACGGGAACCTGATAACCCGTTTTTCCAGATATACATTTTGGATCTCGAGACAGGAGATACTAATCGGGTTTCACCCGGAACGGGCAAGACCACCTGCTCGTTTATACGGCCAGGTTCAAATGAGGTACTTTTTGCTTCCACACACCTTGACCCCGAAGCGACGGCAAAACAAAAAGCAGAATTTGATATTCGCGCTTCCGGGGAAAACAAGAGATTTAGCTGGGATTATGACGAACATTATGATATATTTTCCGCCCACCGTGATGGAAGCAATCCGAAACGCATGACGGAGGCATTGGGCTATGACGCCGAAGGGGCATATTCTCCGGACGGCAGCAAGATTGTTTTTTGTTCATTGCGTGACGCATATCCCATCGAACATCTTTCCGCCGGGGATAAAAAACGTTTTGAAACCGACCCTTCATACTTCGGTGAAATCTACATTATGAATGCAGACGGCTCCGGACAAACCCGCCTGACCCATCAGCCCGGTTATGATGGAGGCCCGTTTTTCAGCCCTGACGGAAAACGCATCATTTGGCGTCATTTCAAAGAAAACGGTTTATTGGCAGATGTTTATACAATGAACCTGGACGGCTCAGACAAACGCAGATTAACCGATTTTGGCTCTATGTCCTGGGCGCCTTATTATCACCCCTCCAATACCTATATAATTTTTCATTCAAATAAATACGGATTTGCCAATTGCGAACTGTTTATTGTTGATGTCTATGGCAAAAAAGAACCCGTTCGTGTTACTTTTACGGACGGCTTTGACGGTCTTCCGGTCTTTTCCCCTGACGGAAAGAAGCTCGTATGGACTTCAAACCGCACCCCGCAGAAAAATTCTCAGCTTTTTATCGCCGACTGGAATCACGAAGAAGCACTATCTGCACTCAATGCTTCACCTGTACGAAAACAGTCAGAAACGACACCGGCATTCGAACTTCAGGAAAGCGCAGGGGGAATTACCTCGCAGGAACCTCCGCAGTCCTTCTCCTTTACTGAAAAAACAGACCACCCCTTTTCTCCTCAAATCACCGAAGAAGATTTGCATACAATCGTTGCATACCTTGCTTCTGATGAGTTGGAAGGAAGGCTGACAGGCACAAAAGGCTCCAAAATGGCCTCTGATTATATTGCTCATCGGCTTGAAAAAATCGGGATATTGCCTGTTGACAAAAATGGCAACTACTTTCAGGGGTTTCCCTTTACTTCAGGCGTAGAAGTTATGCCGGAAGGCAATTTTCTTCACATTGCCAAAAGCGGCAAAGCAAACGACACAAAATCTTTTGAATTAGAGAAGGATTTTCGTCCGCTTGCTTTTACTGCAAGCGGTGTAGCTGACGGTGAACTGGTTTTTGCTGGATACGGCATCTCCATGCCGGGCGAAGATGGCGCAGGTTATGATTCATACGCTGGTATTGATGTAAAAGATAAAGTGGTTCTCGTCCTTAATTATATCCCCGAAAAGGTTGAAATGAAGAGACGCCACGATCTGAACCGTTATTCCGGATTGCGTTACAAAGCCATGATTGCCCGGGAACATGGTGCAAAGGCGCTGCTGGTGGTCACGGGGCCAAACTCCCCGGATGCGGGAGAACTGCTTCCCCTCACCTTTGATAATGCCTCAGCAGATTCCGGTATTGTAGCCGCATCAATAAGCGGCGATGCGGCGAAGGCACTCTTTTCCTTTATTGGAAAAGATATTGCTACGGTACAATCTGAATTGGACATTGAAAAATCTGAAGCCCAAACCGCTTTTGCTATGCCGGGAATAAAAGCAACTATTTCCACCGCTGTAAAACGTGAAAAAACGTCAGATCACAATGTTATCGGATATCTGCCCCCTGCTGATGGTAAAGATGATTGCGAATACATCGTCGTGGGAGCACACTTAGACCACATTGGCTACGGTGGTACTGAATCCCTGGCGAGAAAAGGAGAAGAGGGAATGATACATAATGGGGCAGACGATAACGCCTCAGGGGTTTCCGTAGTGCTGGAATTAGCGGCTGCTCTGGCGGAAACATACAAAAAAAAACCACAAGATAAACGACGGGGACTTGTATTTGCGTTTTGGTCGGGGGAAGAAATGGGACTGCTGGGTTCCTCTCATTTTATAAAAAACCCTGCCTTTCCCTTGAAAAATACAATTGCATACATAAATTTTGATATGGTGGGGAGGCTGAGAGACAACAAACTCATTATCCAGGGGGCAGGTTCCTCAAAATCATGGCCGCAATTGTTTGAAAAGCGCAATATCATGTCAGGCTTTAATCTCATACTTCAACACGACCCTTATCTGCCGACAGACGCCACCCCCTTTTACCAGGAAGGCGTCCCTATCATGAACTTCTTTACCGGAAGCCATGATGATTATAACCGGCCGACCGACGATACAGTGACTCTTAATTACGAAGGTATGGCAAAGATCGCCCAATTTGCGAAGAATATCATTTCCGATTTGGTAAAAAGTCCCGGGCGGCCCGACTATTTTAAAGTAAAGAGTTCAGGACCGCCTGATAGCCTGCATGGTTCCAGAAGAATATATTTAGGCACCATTCCCGACTTTACCACAGAAGATATTGAAGGTCTAAAACTGAGCGGCGTCAAGGCTGGAGGCCCTGCAGATAAAGCAGGCCTGCGGGACGGAGATATTATTGTCAGATTTGGAGATTTGAAAATCACTAATATCTATGATTATAAATATGCCCTCGACGTTATAAAAATTGGCGAGCCGGTGACGGTTGAATATTTAAGAAACGGAACGAGCGGCACACTCACCGTTATCCCGGAAGCAAAGAAGTAAATGTACTGTAGCGAATTTCTTATTTATTGTATTACTTTCAAAAAGACAAGTGGAATATAACTTGGTTAAGGGAGCATTCCTGATTTTTTGCAACAGTTTAGATTTTTGGAAAACAAAAATGCTCGTTCCCAAGCTCCGGCTTGGGAACGTAATTGTGTTGGAAGCTCTAGCTTCCATTTAGCCGGCAAGCGAAGCTTCGTGTATTATTCGATTCAAAAGATGTTTCTAAATATCTTGGGTAACATACTGAAAAGCCTCCAAGCTGACATCATGGGTTCATTCCCTTTTCCATTCGAAGCTGGAGCTTCTCAAACAATCCCGTTCCCAAGCCGGAGCTTGGGAACGAGCGGTTTTTTTCATAGGACTAAAGTATTACAATTCTTTGTAAAAAAACAAAATGTGTGAAGATATACAAAAAATCGGGAATGCACCCCTTGGTTAAGTAGTTTGGTGGTTAAATAGTTAAGTGGTTGAAACGATTTAACGACACAACTTAAAGCAGGAGATAATAATATGGATAATGTAATTTCTGTTATTTTAGGTGGGGGACGTGGAACGAGACTCTATCCCCTTACAAAAGAACGGTCAAAACCCGCAGTGCCTCTTGCCGGTAAATACCGGTTGATTGATATTCCAGTTAGTAATAGTCTGAATTCAGGGATAAATAAAATTTATGTTTTAACCCAGTTTAATTCCGCCTCCCTGCACCGGCACATCACAAGGTCATATAAATTTGATAATTTCTCAAAAGGATTTATCGAAGTCCTTGCGGCAAACCAAACTATAGGCAGTTTGGACTGGTATCAGGGCACCGCGGATGCCGTCCGCCAGAATCTGCGTTTCTTTGACCAACCAAATATCGAATACATATTGATTCTTTCCGGTGACCAGTTATATCGAATGAATTATCAGCATTTTATCAGAGAACATATCAAGTCAGGCGCTGAAGTGACTGTTTCTGCCATCCCTTCTGAAAGGAGACATGCCCAAGCCCTGGGGCTTTTAAAAATAAACGAACAGGGACGCATTGTTGGTTTTTCTGAGAAACCTAAAGATGAAGCAGTTATCGATACGCTTTCTTTGGATGCATCATTTTTTGAGAAAAGGGGGGTTGAACCAAAAGGGAGAACACTTTTGGCATCGATGGGTATTTATCTGTTCAACATTGGCGTATTAAAAGAAGTATTAAAAAAATCACAAAAACCTGATTTTGGAAAGGAAATCATTCCTGAAATTATAAAGGAAAGAGCAGTCCATGCCTATTTATTTGACGGATATTGGGAGGACATCGGGACAATTAAATCATTTTATGAGGCCAATCTCGAATTGGCAACCTTAAGTCCGAGGTTTAACTTGTACAGCGAGAAAAACCCAATATATACCAGCCCACTGTCCCTGCCCGGAGCGATTATAAACAATTGCAGGATTATAAAGTCTATTATAGCCGACGGGTGTATTATTGATAGTGGGGAAATAAGTGATTCGGTAATTGGTTTTCGAACAAGAATAGAGAAAAACACTACGATCAGGAGTTCCGTGCTTATGGGTGCCGACTATTATGAAACAAAAGAAAATATTCGTGCCAACAAAGAGAAAGGGATACCGAACATCGGAATTGGAGAAAACACAAAAATCGTGGGCGCTATTGTTGACAAAAACGTTCATATCGGAGAAAACGTTCATATAGAAAATACGAAAAAGATAGAAACATTTGATGCGGAAAATTACATGATACGTGATTCTATTATCATTATTCCCAAAGGGAGTGTTATACCATCAAATACCGTCATATAGTTCATGCTAAATGTTATGCACTAAGAAAAATGTTCAATATTCAATGCTCAAGTGGTTGTTCATTTGCCTTTATTCTTTTACATTGAACATTGAATATTAATTTTCAAAATGCGAAAGATGCACTTGTTTGAAATTTCAAATCAATTTGTCATTAGAATTTGTTTCGCCGGGTTGGTAGTATGTTTTTTTAATATAACGTTTCATTAAAATATCTACATTGATACCGTCATTGCGAGCTACAGCAAAGCAATCTTAAGTCTTTTGGGAACAAGAGATTGCTTCGTCGCTCCACCCCTCGCAATGACATTTTTTTACGTACACATTTTAACGAAACTATGCACTAATGGTAGGATTTTTTCAGGATAAGCATTATGATTTTATTCATAAAACACATTGATATTGAAGGTCCCGGTACTATTGGAGACTTTCTGGAAGATAACAAGATTTCTTCCGCAATTGTTGATCTTTCAAACAAAGATAATCTGCCGGAGTTAAAAAAACTCTTCAAATGGTGATAAGTCTTGGTGGTCCTATGAATGTGTATGAAGAGGAAAAATATCCCTTTTTAGCGGATGAAAATGTTTTTCTTAAGGAAATAATAAAGAGGGATATCCCTTTTTTAGGCGTTTGCCTTGGGGCGCAACTTATGGTAAAGGCTATCGGCGGCACGGTATCAAAAAATCCAAAGAAGGAAATCGGATTTTACAAGGTTTCTATTGATGAAGAGGGATTGAAGGATAATGTGTTCAGAAATTTCCCCGGGGAAATAACCGTATACCAGTGGCACGGAGATACCTTCAGTATACCGGAAGGCGGGAAAAGGATTGCTACCTCAGAATTATGTGAAAATCAGGCGGTCAAATACGGCAGGAATATTTACGGCATACAATTCCATGTTGAAGTGACAAGGAACATGATTGCCGAATGGGCAGAAGCATACGAGGGTGAATTGGCGTCTTTGAAGGGCATAGTTTCCGATAAACAGAAAATGCTTGAAGATTATGATAATCTGAAAGGCGAATACCTCAAACAGGCAGAACGATTCTATGTGAACCTCTTTTCCGCTGCCAACCTGTTGAAAAGAAAGAGTTATTCCCTGCCGTAACAGTCAAATAGTTTTAACCACTTAACTACCTAACCGGGTTTTATAATTATCTTTGACATAAACGATATCCTTGTGTTATTGATTAATGTAGAGACGCATTGCAATGCGTCTCTACATTAATATTGAAATTCCTAAACATTTAATTGGAGGTTAATAACACACCCATGCCGCCGAATGGACTTGACGCAAAAACACTTTTTGAAGGGGGAGAAGGCATTACTTATAATGACTTCATTCTGCTTCCCGGACACATAGATTTTATTTTAGACACAATTAGTCTGGATACCAACCTTACCCGTAATATAAAGATAAAAAGACCCCTCGTCAGTTCGCCCATGGATACGGTAACCGAATCGAGGATGGCCATTAGCATGGCCTTGCTGGGCGGCATTGGCATTATTCATTATAACAATACCATTGAAGATCAGGCAAAGGAGGTTCGCAAGGTAAAGAGATTTGAAAATGGTTTTATAACTGACCCGGTTGTCCTCAGCCCTTTCCATACCATCATGGATGTCGATACTATTAAGGATACATATGGGTTTTCCGGGATTCCTATAACAGAAGACGGCACATTAAATTCTAAGCTGGTTGGAATTGTCACAAAGCGGGATATTGATTTTGAGGACAATCGAACGAAACCATTGAGCGAGGTAATGACCAGGCAATTGGTGACAGCTTCTTCCGGAATATCTCTTTCTGACGGGAACAAAATCTTAAAAGAAAGCAAAAAGGGAAAATTGCCGCTAATCGATAAACAGGGGAGGCTCGTATCTCTTATGAGCCGCACTGATTTGCTGAAAAACGAGGATTTCCCCTTTTCGTCAAAAGATAAGGGCAAACAACTCCTTGTTGGCGCTGCGCTCTCTACGCGCGAAGAAGACAGGGAACGCCTTGCTGAACTGGCAACGGCGGGTGTGGATGTGGTTGTCATCGATTCTTCTCAAGGTGATACAATTTTTCAGATTGATATGGTACGGTACGTTAAGAAACACTACCCGCATATTGACGTGATCGGAGGAAATGTTGTTACCGCAAAGCAGTGTAAATCATTGATTGACGCAGGCGTTGACTCGCTACGTATAGGTATGGGGAGCGGTTCTATTTGTATTACCCAGGATACCCTTGCAGTAGGAAGAGCGCAGGGGTCTGCTGTATACCATACAGCGAAATTTTCCAGGGAATACGCAAATATTCCGGTTATAGCAGATGGCGGTATTGCCCACATCGGGCATATTGTCAAGGCATTGTCCCTGGGGGCAAGTGCCGTGATGATGGGCGGACTGCTTGCCGGTACGACAGAATCTCCCGGCGAATATTTTTATGAGGGCGGCGTGCGGGTTAAAAAATACAGAGGAATGGCGTCTCATGAGGCGATGGAAAAGGGAGGCGGCAAAAGGTATTTGTCCGTTGAAGACCGGATAAAAGTTGCGCAGGGTGTTTCGGGAACGGTCGTTGACAAGGGTTCGGTTATTCATCTAGGGCAATATTTAATGCAAAGCTTATTGCATTCGTTGCAGGAACTCGGATGTAAAAGCGTTCATGATCTTCATCAGGGACTGTATGATGGAAACCTGCGTTTTGAAATGAGATCGCCGTCCGCACAGACAGAAGGCAGTGTCCATGACCTCTACTCCAGCAAGGAACCCCACCTTGGTCTTTTAAGAAGGGTACGATAGTATCCCCCCAATTCCTCCGGAATCTCCTTTATAAAAAACCTGGAATGTACATTTGAGCAGGAAGGAGGAAAGGGGGCACATCTGAATATTTGCATGATATGTATAATTCTGAAACCATGGCAAGGCTGGCAAGAATAGCATTTGAAGGGGCTTTTTACCATGTTACGAACCGGGGAAATCGCAGATAAGATATTTTTCTTGATACCAATGGTCGAGCAACGACTTGCAGAAGATCATAAATTACATAAATAATTCAAGAAGATATTGTCTAATGTCCGGATGTGACCCTTATTTTCTACACGATAGTTTTACCTGATAATAGTGATTTTCTCAAGTTATCAGGGCAATTCAGACATAAAAAAATACGATTTTATCGACGCGCTTCGAGGCATGGCAATTCTCGGAGTAATCCTTGTACATTCGTCTCAGTCGGTTGCACCAACCAACGTAACGCTGTTGTGGTTTATGGGTGAAGGGGCGAGAGGCGTTCAACTTTTCTATGTAGCCAGCGCACTGACGCTTTGCATGTCTTGGGTAGCTAGAAGCTCGCATGAAACATTTCCAATTCGGAATTTTTACATAAGGCGATTTTTTCGAATCGCTCCAATGTTTTATCTCGCCATATTGAGTTACATTTTCGTGAATGGGTTTTCTCCATCATACTGGGCTCCCAATGGTATCGAATGGTGGTTTGTTCCAATCACGGCAGTATTCCTCCACGGATTCCACCCAGAAACCATCACATCAGTTGTTCCAGGAGGCTGGTCAATTGCTGTAGAAATGAGTTTTTATTTCATCCTGCCATTTTTGCTTCCGCATATTAAATCTGTAAAGTCTTGTGCCTTCTTTTTCGTTATTAGCCTAGTATTGAGTGGTCTTAATCGACTTATAGTGCCGCATATTTTCTCTTACCCAGAAAGCCAACAGTACCTACTGCAAAGCTTCTCGTTCCTCAATTTTCTAGGCAAACTACCCGTGTTTATCATTGGCATTTTTGGCTATTTAATACTTCGAGAAAAGTATCCTCGTAAGCTAATCGCCATCGTTTGTGGGCCGCTTTTTGTCGTTCTTCTTCTGGCTTTTTTATACCCAGCTTTTAAACTTCCGAGCAATTTTATTGCTGATAAGTTGTTTAATACTCCGCACCATTTTATTGCTGGCGGGCTATTTTGTGCCTTTGCGCTTCTATTGGCTAACTGGCCTACGCAACTATTAGTAAATAAAATTACCACTACGGTTGGAAAGTTAAGTTTCAGCATGTACTTGACGCATTTTGCAATATTGACATATTTTTCTAGGCTTGGATTTAGCAACATCTTTCCAAAGTCGAATCTAGCAAGTCTTCTACACTTTCTGTGTGTTGTTTTTGCGGCCGCCGCAGTATCGTTCTTTTTCTACAAGTACATTGAAAAACCTGGCATTGCACTGGGCAAACGTTTAATCGAAAAATCTGAACAAGATGTTGCGCTAAACCCTAACCCGGCGCTCAACACGGACGCTGCGCTATAAGGCCGCGCAGCGCCGGTTAGCTCTACGTTAGATTTTACTTCATCCTATAGGGGAAATTCCCTATAATATTAACATGAGTACTTTAAAAGACAACATTGCAAAAATGATTCGTCACTTGCCGGAAGACTCCACACTGGAAGACATCCAATACCATCTTTATGTACTAGAAAAGATAAGAAAAGGCCAAGAATCCATAAAAGACGGTAAAGGTATTTCCAACGAGGAAGCCAAAGTTCGACTTTCAAAATGGATTACAAAATAATTTGGTCGCCTGACGCTTTAGAAGATATAGAGGCAATTGGGGAGTTTGTCGCAAGAGATTCTGATCTTTATGCTGAATCTACAATTCAAAAAATATTTTAAGCCCCTCAGTCGCTAATCCAACACCTCAAAATAGGCAGAGTCGTGCCAGAAGTTGGCAATGAATTTATGAGAGAATTATTTGTTTTCCAATATCGTATCGTTTATGAAATCAAAGCAAATGAGATCCATATTCTTACCGTAATACATGGAAAACGTATATTCGATAAATAAAAAATCTAACAAGCCGATGGAGATTGACGCCCAACAGCGAGTCTCCGTTCAAGCGACTGTTAAGCATAGACAGTTTATCTTATTCAAACCTGGTTGCTACTTTTGTTGAGCGCAACCCAATGAATTCCGGGGACATCATACTTAATTATTGACTTTGTTATTAGAATAGCTAAGAGGTGGTCATGTCCAGGATTGCTCGTGTGGTAATTCCAGAAGTACCGCATCATATCACTCAGCGAGGAAATCGTCGTTTGCAGACATTCTTTTTGCGATGAAGATTATGAGGCATACATAAACTTGATTGCCCAGTGGTGTACGCACTGGGACGTTGAAGTGTGGGCCTTTTGCCTGACGCCAAATCATATACACCTGAGATTGCGGTACAACCTTCTGAGAAGGCGCTTAGTCAGGTGATTGGCGAAGCGCATCGGCGCTACACGCGTCGCGTAAACTTCCTGGAAGGCTGGAGAGGGCACCTGCGGCAAGGACGTTTTGCCTCTTTCCCCATGGATAAAACCCATTTGTACTTAGCTGCACGCTATGTTGAACTGAATCCTGTCAGAGCAAAGTCGGTTAAGAAACCGCAGGAATATCGATGGAGCAGCGCATACGCATACATGCCGGGCGGGATGACCGGCTTGTGCATGTGGCTCCGTTGCTGGAGATATTTGGTAAGTGGGGTGATTTTCTTTCCAGAGGTCTATCGGATGAGGAAATCGAAGCGTTTCAATGTCACTAGCGGACAGGGAGACCTCTTGGCACGGACACTTTTATAGCCCGGCTTGAAAATGTCCCTGGACGAATACTCCATAAGCAGAAACCTGGGCCCAAGGGTATAAAAGAAAAAAAGGAATCTCCAAAATTAAGTAAGGTGTTCCCGGAATTACCCCCCGGAATTACCCATCACATATAACATATCTTAGGTCACAGCGTCTCCGTAATTATCCAGAATTTCAAAATACATTTTACTATATATAACGGTATCCATTATAATGCGGATGTATGGGTAATGCAAAAAGAGAGGAAGCCTGGTGATACAATCATTCCATGATAAGGGGACAGAGGATATTTTTGATAGAAAAAACACCAGAGAGGCGCGTAAGACCTGTCCGCAACAAATCTGGCGAGCGGCGCAACGAAAGCTCGATCAACTTAATGGAGTTGTTTCTTTAGGTTCGCTGAAAATTCCACCGGGAAACATGCTGGAAGTTCTTAAAGATGATCGAAAGGGACAGCACAGTATACGGATTAACGATCAGTTCCGAGTTTGTTTTGTGTGGGCTGATGATGGTGTAGATAACGTCGAAATTACAGATTACCACTAAATAATAAGGAGAAAGAGTATGGTTCGTATACCAAAAAATGGTCCGCCTACGCATCCGGGCGAAATGTTATTGGAGGAATTTCTCAAACCTCTGCATATGACGCAGCGCGAGTTGGCAGAAAAGCTTGGGGTTTCATATCCGCGTGTTAATGAACTGATTCATGGAAAACGCGGGATGACTCCAGACACTGCGCTTCGTCTGGAGAAACTTTTCGGCATGGACGCACAGTTTTGGCTTAATTTGCAGTTGGCATGGGATCTCTATCATGTAACCCACTCATCAACTGCGAAGGAGATACAAAAGATAAAAAGATTGCCTGCTTTTATCCATGTCTGACCACTTCATTAAGAGAATAGAGAAAGCAAACGGGGGTCGCGCCTATATATTTTACCATTTTTAATAAGACGCTAATTTGCGCAGATTAACGCAGATACTCTTATTAAATTCAATATTTCATAACAACCTGGTCCACCGCATATATGGAAGGTAATGATAAGTAAACATGCCCATAAAACAGAATGCCATTGAAATTGTAAAAACATTGCAGGATAAAGGTTTTGAAGCCTTTTTTGCGGGCGGATGTGTGCGCGATATGATTATGAGGAGGGAATCTGCCGATTACGATATTGCCACGAATGCCCTTCCCCGGGACATTATGAATCTCTTTAAAAAAACCTTTTCCGTAGGTGCGCAATATGGCGTGGTGGTTGTTGTAAAAGATGGACATAATTTTGAGGTTGCTACATTTCGCACAGAAAAATCTTATAGTGACGGACGGCATCCGGATTATGTGTCCTTCAGCACTGCCGAAGAATACATAATAACAGGAAAGGGGTCGCATCTGGATACTCATGATCGAGCAACGACTTGTAAAAGATCATAAATTACATAAATAATTCAAGAAAATATTGTCTAATGTCCGGATGTGACCCTTATTTTCTACACGATAATTTTATATGATAATAGTGATTTTCTCAAGTTATCAGGGCAATTGATTGTGATAATCAATGGTTGGAAAGAAAAATACTCCAAAACCAATTTAACACTTAAATAAAAGTGGATATGAGTAACATAGCAATATCATTTATGGAAAAGAGAGATATTGAAGAATCAGCGAGAGTTCTCAGCGTCGCCATGACAGAAAATCCAATACACCTTGCTGTTTTTCAAAATTCTAATGAAAACGTTCGGATTGAAATTGAAAACTATTTTAAAAAACTTTTGAGCGATAAACCTGGAATAGTTTTTATCGCAAAGGCAAATCAAAATATTATCGGTGTGGTGAGAATGTGCTCGTGTTATGGGAAAAACACGATAAATGATACAGAGGTCTCTATTGATGAAACTAATATTGATTGGAGAAGAGATATTTGGATTAACGAGTGGTCTCGTCGGGATCCAAAAGATCAACATTGGCATTTAGGGCCAATTGGAGTTCTACCCACACATCAGGGAGTTGGCGTTGGTTCAATGCTTATGGAACGTTTTTGCTCAGAGGTAGATGCATGTATGGCGAACGCATATTTGGAAACAGACAAAGATGTCAATGTTGTTTTTTATCAGAAATTTGGATTTAAAACTATTTCTGAGTCTATGATATTCGGGGTTAAAAACTGGTATATGTTACGATTATCAAGATTATGATCTCATCGTAAAACAAATAACGGTGGCAAATCAAAACAGTGTTTCCATATGATATTACAACTAATCCTAAAACAAGCGTAATTTTTTAATCTGAGAGAGTTAAAGTAGGTTGAAAAGCCTGAATTTACTGGTTAAGATAGTGATATGTAAAAATTCCGATAACCAGAAAAAGGGGCATTTCAGATGAGTAAAATAGCAGCAAGAAAATATAACAAGATATTGAGAAGAAAGAAACGGAAAATAGAGAAACGGTTAAAGAGAAAGCAATGGGGAGATCAGAAGCATCCGATGTTCACGGCAAAGAACATTCATTACGAGATAGCCGCGAATAGCCAGGCAATTGCCTGTGGTGGTATAGGCGTAATCCATCAAATGGCAATAAGAAGTGGATTGGTAAAAGAGATAGACGAGAATCTTGAGTTACTCAAAAGGCATATACCGTATCATGAATCGGATCATATATTGAATATAGCGTACAATGTGCTTTCAGGGAATGTGCGGTTAGAAGACATAGAGTTGCATCGGCAAGACAGCGGCTATTTGGATGCGTTGGGTGCAGAGCGGATACCTGATCCTACAACGGCGGGAGATTTTACAAGGCGGTTTGACCGTAATGATATTGAGAAGCTGATGGAGATTATCAACAGGGTACGAGAGCGTGTGTGGGAGGAAGGGCGGAAAGAGGCATTGGAAGAAGCGTTGATAGATGTGGATGGAACGATAGTGGGGACATACGGAGAATGTAAAGAGGGGATGGATATATCGTACAAGGGGATATGGGGATATACGCCACTCATTGTGTCATTGGCAAACACGAAGGAAGTGTTGTATATTGAGAATCGTCCGGGAAACGTACCGAGCCATAGCGGCGCAGTGGAGTGGATAGACAGGGCAATAAACTTGGTAAAACCACATGCGGAGAGGGTTTGTTTAAGGGGAGACACAGACTTTTCATTGACAGGGAATTTTGATCGCTGGTCAGAGCAAGTGGACTTTGTGTTTGGGATGGATGCACGAGGTGGGCTAATAAAACTAGCCGGGGAGTTGCCGGAAGATGCATGGAAAGAACTAAAGCGTAAACCGAAATACAAGGTAAAAACAGAGGAAAGGCAGAAACCTGAAAATATAAAAGAACGGATAGTTAAAGAACGTGAATACAAGAATATTCGGTTAGAGAGTGAGCAAGTGGCTGAGTTTGAATATCGGCCTGAGAAATGCAAGAAGAGTTATAGGGTGATAGTGCTGAGAAAAAATCTGAGTGTGGAAAAAGGTCAGAAACGATTATTTGACGACATTCGTTATTTTTTCTATATAACGACACTGAGGGACAGGACGGCAGAAAAGATAGTAGAGTTGGCAAACGGTAGGTGTGATCAGGAGAATGTAATAGAGCAGTTGAAGAACGGGGTAAATGCGATGAAGTTGCCTGTAAGGGATTTGGAAAGCAACTGGGCATACATGGTAATAGCGTCATTGGCCTGGAACTTCAAGGCATGGTTTGGCATGTTGATGCCAAATGTAGGAAGGGGAGAGCAGGTGTTAAAGATGGAGTTTCGGCGGTTTCTCAATACTCTGATAATGATTCCCTGCCAAATAGTGAAGACAGGGCGTAAGATTGTATATCGAATGCTCGGATATAATGACTGGTTAAAGGATTTTTTTGCAACGTGGGAACGAATCCGAAGATTAAAACTGTGCATGGAATAGTAGTTTAACAGTAAAAAAGAAAAGGAAAGCAGAAGAAGAGCGGGAGCGGTACGTAATCACCTTGCAAAAGTATGGTAGTTTTCTCTATCAATAGTAATATTTTTCTTTTTAGTAAGTTTTTTCGCGACGAAACAAACAAAAAATACATTTAGAGACGCATAATAGTCCAAAATATTATCCCATTGTGTGTAGAGTGTTAAATCGCGCTTGTTTTAGGACTAATTATGGGAAAACAGTGTAAAAATTTCGTAACACTTTAGTTTTTTGGAAAATGTACTACCTATAAGCTCCGTAGGAGCAGCCTGTTTGTAGCAAAATAGGATATTATAACAGAGATTAGCTCTGTTAGGAGCGACCTGTCTCTTGTAAATCCATATAAACAGGTCTACCTGAATACGGACAGGCCGCTCCTACGGAGCTATTTACCTTATTGAATTTTATTGCGCTACAAACAGACCGCCCCTAACAGGGCTACATGGTATTTTTTCTATCCCGGGAATTTTTCAAAAAACTAAAGTGTTACAAAATTTCCAACATTTTGCTACACCGGACCTTCACCGTGCGTCTGCGGCATACGGTGAAGGCCAGTGAGCTTGTCGTTGTGCTGCGTGCGCCTGCGCTAAAGAAGCCGAAACTTTAAGCACCCACGGGATTATCTAAATTCTTCGCTTGGCTTGACAGTTACTCGAAGGTTGTAACTTACTTTGTGTGCGCCAAGGATTTATGGAACAGGAGGGGAAAATGACTGCAAATCATTCATTTGAAACGGAAAAACTCGTTGATCCAATCTGCGGCATGGCGGTCGCGCCGGAAACCGCCGCAGGAAAATATGATTTTCAAGGCGAAACTTATTACTTTTGCTCGACGGGTTGCTTGAACAAATTTAGGCAAAACCCGCAAAATTTTCTCGAAGGGAAGAAAAACGAAAAGCAAGCGGAGGAAAGCGCGAGCGCGGAATACACTTGCCCTATGCACCCTGAAATCGTGCAAATCGGCCCCGGAACCTGCCCGAAATGCGGAATGGCGCTGGAGCCGAAAATATTTAGCCTGGACGATGCGCCCGACCCGGAATACGTTGACATGACGCGGCGCTTCTGGATTTGCGCCGTTTTTACCATTCCGGTTTTTATTCTGGCGATGGGCGAAATGCTGCCGAATTTCCATTCGTTTATTTCACCTGAAATTTCAATTTGGATTCAATTCGTTTTAGCGATGCCCGTTGTGCTGTGGGGCGGATTTCCGTTTTTCAAGCGCGGCTGGACGTCCGTTAAAAACGCCAGTCCAAATATGTTCACGCTGATCGCTCTCGGCACGGGCGCGGCTTATCTTTACAGTCTTTTCGCCCTGTTTTTCCCGCACTTTTTCCCGGCTTCAATGCAGGACGAACACACTGGATTGATCGGCGTTTATTTTGAAGCGGCGGCGGTGATTACAACGCTTGTTTTGCTCGGACAAGTTTTAGAGCTGCGCGCCAGAAGTCAAACCTCCAGCGCGATAAAAGGACTTTTAGAGCTTGCTCCCGAAACGGCCATCGTCGTCTCAGATGGCGGCATGGAAGAAGAAATTGCGCTTCAGGACGTGCCAATCGGAGCGACGCTACGCGTGCGCGCAAATGAAAAAATCCCGACCGACGGTGTGATTTTGCAGGGCGAAACAGCGATTGACGAATCATTAGTTACCGGCGAATCCATTCCGGTTGAAAAACAGGTGGGCGATAAAGTCATCGGCGGCACGATTAACGGCGGGCGCCCTCTTTTAATGCGGGCGGAAAAAGTCGGCAGCGACACGCTGCTTGCGCAAATCGTCCGCATGGTCGGCGAAGCGCAACGCTCGCGCGCCCCGATCCAAAGACTTGCCGATGTCGTTTCGGCGTATTTCGTTCCAGCGGTAATTTTGGTGGCGATTGCGGCATTCATCGTCTGGCTGATTTTAGGCTCGCTTACTTACGCGCTCGTCGCGGCGGTTTCGGTTTTGATTATCGCCTGCCCGTGCGCTCTCGGTTTGGCGACACCTATGTCCATCATGGTAGGTACTGGTCGCGGCGCGCGCGCCGGCGTTCTGGTCAAAAAAGCCGAAGCGTTAGAGGTTCTGGAAAAGGTCAATGTGATCGTTGTTGATAAAACGGGAACTTTGACCGAAGGAAAACCGCGCCTGCAAAAAACGATTTCGCTTTCCGGTGTGGATGAAAAAGACGTTCTGCGTTTCGCCGCCAGCCTCGAAAAATCAAGCGAGCATCCGTTGGCGGCAGCCATCATCAAAGGCGCGGAAGAAGAAAACGTCCGATTAGCAGCGGTCGACAGTTTCGAATCCGTCACCGGCAAAGGCATTTTTGGAACGATTGAGGGCAAAAAAGTTCTGGTTGGCAACACCAAACTCATGCAGGACAACAATGTGGACTTTCCGGCGGACGGAAAAGCTGACGAATTGCGCCTCGAAGGTCAAACCGTAATGTTTGTGGCGGTGGACGGGGAACCCGCCGGACTTGTCGGCGTGGCGGATACGATTAAAGAATCCGCCAGAGAAGCGATCAACGAACTGCACCGGCAAAAAATCAAGGTAGTGATGATGACGGGTGACAACGCGAAAACCGCCGGCGCGGTGGCGCGGAAATTAAACATTGACCAGGTTTTCGCCGACATTCTGCCCGACCAGAAAGCCGACAAAGTAAAACAATTGCAAGCGCAGGGAAAAATCGTGGCAATGGCTGGCGACGGCGTAAATGACGCGCCAGCACTGGCACAGGCTGATGTCGGAATCGCTATGGGAACAGGCACGGACGTGGCGATGCAGTCGGCTGACATCACGCTTTTAAAAGGCGATTTGCGCGGCATTCTGAGGGCCAAAACATTAAGCCGCGCGACGATGCAAAACATCCGGCAAAATCTCTTTCTCGCGTTTGTTTACAACGTCCTCGGCATTCCGATTGCGGCGGGAGTACTCTACCCATTCACCGGCTGGCTGCTCTCGCCGATGATCGCGGCGGCGGCGATGACCTTCAGTTCCATTTCGGTGATTATGAACGCTCTGCGACTGAGGAATTTGCAGTTGTAATTTCCACCACGTGCCGATGAACACCTCATTTAGCTGGAGCGTAATAGCTGTAAAGGGAGTACTCGCTTCACAGCTATCGTCGCTCGAACATGGTCGCTTGAGCTATCCCGCTTTTCGGGTGCCGGAACCGATTAACACGCAGTCCACCGCATATATGGAAGGTAATGATAAGTAAACATGCCCATAAAACAGAATGCCATTGAAATTGTAAAAACATTGCAGGATAAAGGTTTTGATGCCCTTTTTGCGGGCGGATGTGTGCGCGATATGATTATGAGGAGGGAATCTGCCGATTACGATATTGCCACGAATGCCCTTCCCCATGACGTTATGAATCTCTTTAAAAAAACTTTTTCCGTAGGTACGCAATATGGCGTGGTGGTTGTTGTAAAAGATGGACATAATTTTGAGGTTGCTACATTTCGCACAGAAAAATCTTATAGTGACGGGCGGCATCCGGATTATGTATCCTTCAGCACTGCCGAAGAAGATGTAAGGCGTAGGGATTTTACCATTAACGGACTGTTGTATGACCCGGTGAAAAAGGAAATGCTCGATTATGTGGGAGGCAGGGACGATATTGCCGCGGGTATTATCAGGACAATTGGCGACCCTGTTGAACGGTTAACTGAGGACAAGTTGCGCATGATACGTGCAGTCCGCTTTGCGTGCCGGTTTAATTTTCATATCCATGAGGAAACAAGACAGGCGATTATAAACCTTGCGCCGCAGATTCATGTAGTCAGCGCAGAACGTATTCGTGAAGAGTTGCAAAAAATTATTACCGGACCAAACCCGCATCTTGGGATTCAACTGCTGGATGAGCTTTGCCTTTTGCGCGAAATACTTCCTGAGGTATCAGAAATGAAAGGAGTCCGGCAGCCTGAAAATTTCCACCCGGAGGGAGATGTTTTTACGCATACTTTGTTATGCCTTTCTAAAATGGAAAATCCTTCGTGGACGCTGGCAATGGGCGTGTTGCTGCATGATATCGGGAAGCCACGGACGTTTCAGGAACTAGACCGCATTCGGTTCAATTTGCATGAAAAAGTAGGAGCTGATATTACCGCTAAAATCTGCAATCGTTTAAAGACTTCCAACGCCGATAAGGAACGAATTATCTGGCTTGTTTTGAAACATCTTTGTTTTAAAGATGCTAAGAAAATGAGGCTTAACAAACTGAAACGGCTCTTTGCCCATGAAGCATACAAAGAACTTGAGGAATTATGCAGGATTGATGCCCTTGCGAGTTCTGGCGATTTATCGGACTACTATTTTTGCCGTGAGATGTTTGAAAAACTATCGAAGGAGGAGGTTAAGCCAAAGCCACTAATTACCGGACATGATCTTATTGCGATTGGATTAACCCCGGGTCCTGCATTTAAGCATATTCTGACAAAGATTGAAGATGAACAGCTTGATGGAAATATAACAACAAAAGAGGAAGCACTCAAAAAAGCACAGGAGCTAGCCTGCGCGGATGCCGGATGATAAAATTCTTAGACAAGATTATTACTTACAGAGTATTTTCCAGCAAGCACGAAATAAAAAATACGAAATTCTAAATACGCAACAAATTTCAACATCCTACCCCTCCTTACCTCCGCCAAAGGGGGAGAATGTCCCCCGTTGGCGGGGGTGCAGGGGGTGGATTTGTATTTAGCATTTCGTATTTCACCAGTTAATATTTTGCAAAAAATGCAAAAAAATTACTGGCAAGGTACTAATTAGCCGGTGCTGATTGCAATGTCTGCTGCTCCGGGCTTGCAACCATTCTAATCATCTCTAAATATCTGTTCTCCCTCTTTAGTAAATTTATATCATTGGTTTGCGTTTGATAACCTTCTTTCTCATATTTGATTGTATAGGTTCCTACCTTCAGGGAAAGGGAATAACTACCGCTGCCGGAGGATTCTTCGCTATAGGCTCGATAATCGTCTTTGGCAGATATCTTAACCTTAGATAGACCTTTGTTGTCGGTATTATATACATACCCATAAATGTCCGCTGATGCGGAGGTTATCTTTGCAGTACTATACACGAATAAACTCAAAACCATTAATACCAACAATTTCTTCACAGACTGTTCTCCTTGTATAAAATTACCCTTTACCTTACACCATGACGACGAAATGGTGGATTCGTAAATATACTTATCGTGGTTACAAAAGAAATGCCGAAGTTAAGCAAAACAAGCGGCACTCTTTTCAAAGAACCTCGCTTCGTTTGTTTCCATATACTGGGGAATTAATAACCTTTTGTGGCGTGCATTGCTGTCTTTTTGCTTTAACTACAGGTTTTAGCAGGTTGATAATTTTTGAAATCTGACGAGAGCTTGTGTTTGATTGTAGAGGCAATCGTTGTTTAACGCAACACAAATCTACCAAGGTCATTTTACCCTATTGCTTCAAAGTCTTTAAAACAAACAAAAAACTAAAGTATCATCGAAAAGGGTGTATTCCCGATTTTTTGTGATTTCCGCCATGTTTTAATGAAACGTTGCAGTAGTGTTAACCCTGACAGGGTTTCAAACCCTGTCAGGGTTGTTTTGCCCCGACTCCATGAACGCTTACAAACAATCGGGAATGCACCCCATCGAAAAAGTAAATTCCAGGACAGCCTGTTAAGAGGATAGTCCTATCTCATAAAATCTTTTAGTTGATTATCGTCGTTCTTTTTCTTTTCTGCGATATAATCCTCTATAATCTTCCTTTCGTAAGGGGGTACCTCGCCGAACTGAACGGCGAATTTATAACTATCATATGCATTTGTTTTGGTGGAATGATCGATACGAATGGCAGTCCCCTGTAATCGTAACTGATGAGATTCAAATGTACTCATTGGCAGTTTGAAGGCTATTTGTACTTTTGTCTTCAGAGGGAGAAATTCTTCTAACACGCAATGTGCTCCCCCGCAACTCAGGTTTAATATCATCCCTTCGAGCGAATTATAATATGCGCTGATTATCACGAGGATGCAGGTGTTTATTCGTTGATGTTCACGTCTTTGTTCAAAATCGTTATTTTCTTTCATGTCGATTCTTTCTCTATTAATGACAGTAAGATGGTTCGTCTAAAGAAAAAAGGGAAAGCCTTCATAATTGTTTTCTCAATCCTCAATCCGCAGTCTGCAATTTGCCGACTGCTGATTGTTGCAGAGGCATATTACTCATCCGGTTCAAAGGGGTCATCTACAATCCTTCCGTTAAATTTGTCCATGTGGATTTGCGCATATTCTCTTTGTTGAAATACGTGGATGCGATTATCGTTGGTTTCATTGGTAATGAGTTCGCTCTCAACAAAATGTGCCATGTAGGAATCTATCTTATTGCCGCGTATTTCGTCAGTGACAATAACGTGGTCAACAGCGTGTTTATTTTTTTTAAACCATTGCACGGCACAGTAGATGGAGCAAAACCTTTTAATACCGCTATCCTTCAGAACGATTTCAACTTCGTAAATGGGCGTAACCGGAGAGCCATCATAATCGCAGCGGGGATATTTTACATATTTTTGATAAAATACCCCAAGGGTTGCAATTATAAGAAAGAGGGCAATGCCTGAGCAGAATTTTTTTGTCATATCACGTTAAAACGAGGTGTATTGTTACCATTAATAATGACGTCAACAAACAAAACAGGGATAAACTGTTTATCCGTGCTGTGAATAGTTCAATTATCTGCTTCGAAGAAGAGTTTTTACCAAGAATACGTAGTATGTTTATCCAGCCGATGCCGAAAATGCCAATGATAAATAATCCAAGCATGATAGATGCATCCGGCACTATGCCATTCCCTATAAAACAATACAGGCAATGGTGAAAGGGGAGTTGCATAAGTTTCGGTGCGATTATTTCAATGAAAGAGAGCAGCGTAACAGGAATGTTTAGGAGACCTGTTCCCGATTGGAGATAAAGCAATGTCTTGTCTGACACAGGTATCAAATGTCTCCATCTTTTTGAAAGGGGGAAAAATAACAGGATGATAAGGATAATGTTTATAGAATAATAAAGAAGGAATAATGCCTTATCAAAATTTTCCCCGAATATGGCCTGGGGGATCATGGCGGAAGGGCGCAATGGAACGTCAAAGAAGGTAGCGCAACAGGAAACAGATATAAGAGGTTTCATTGACAGCAGGTAATAGACGTCAGCGCCGCTGTCAACAAAGAGTATTACGCATATGGGAATGAGAAAAAGCAATATTTTTCTGGTGAACGGTGATGTGGGATGCGCCTTATCCGCATAATAACAAAAAATCCACCCCCCCATGATGAAAAATGAAATGGGTTTTATGATTTGAAGGAAAGCGGATGTAGCGGGTAAAATCTGCGTTACGCCAAATATGCACATTGCACCCGGTACTTCAGGCACAAAGCTTTGGAGCATAAAGTAAAACCATGGCCACGCAAGCATTCGTATGCCGATGACGACGCACGCTATCAGGAATATCAGGTATCCTTTTTGTTCATATTTTGTTTTTGATTCTAATGGAACAAGGGCATCAAATGCCAGAATCGCTCTGAGTGTTGTGAAAAGGAGGACCCCCCCCAGAGAGAGCGAAACGGCAGCAATAAACAACATAATAATGGTGTAGATGTTAATAATCATTGGAGCCTGCCATTTCTCATGGTAAATGTTTCATCCGCAATTTCCTTAAAACGGGGGTCATGTGCTGCTACAACGATAGTAGCGCCTCTGTTTTTTAATTCAATCAGTGTATTCATCAGTTTTACGCATGTTTCTTCATCAATATTAGACGTCGGTTCGTCAGCAATAATGATTCCGGGATTATTTATCAGCGCCCGTGCAATTGCAACGCGCTGCTGCTGTCCGCCGCTGAGTTCTTCCGGTGTATGGGTCACTCTCTCTCCCAGATCCATCATATCTAAAAGTGTCTTTGCCCTTTTGAAACGTTCTTTTGTGCCAATCCCCACAGGAATGAGCGGATACGAAACGTTTTCCCAGCTTGGTAGTCTGGGAATAAGCATAAAATCCTGGAAGATAAAACCGATCTTTTCGCGCCGCAATACAGAAAGGGCGATATCGGAAAATGCGGTGATTTCCTCTTCGTTAATAAATACTTTACCGGTAGTTGGTCTGTCTAACGTCCCGATAATGTTGAGCAATGTGGTCTTGCCAGAACCCGAAGGCCCTTTCAGTACGACAAAACTATTTTTGGCGATAGTGAGATTTACCTCCTCTACGGCACGTACTTCGTGTTTTGTGTTAGCGTTATACCATTTGCGTATGTTTTCCATCCGTATCATTATTTCATTGCAACAACCGGTGATTCGGTTGAAGCCCTCCACGAGGAATAGATGCTCCCTACCATGGTTAAGAGAAAGGCAAAGAAAAAACCCAGCAAAAGCGGCAGCGGAAGGAATTTCGAAGGCACGTTAAACTTGGGCAAAAGGGTTGTTTCTGAAATGAAAAATTGACCAATGAACGCACCGTTGAATACCCTGATCCAAAGGATTGATACAATAATTGCTATGGTCGCCCCTAGCAGGCTGATGAGTAATTGTTCAAAAGTAATGAGTTCCAGCACTTCGAGCGTATTCCATCCGGTTGCTTTCATAATGCCTATCTCTTTTCTCCGGTCCGACAATCCGAAGCCTGATGCTACAAGAATTGCAGGTATGCCCAGGGCAAAGGCGACAACATATAATGCGGTAAAAAGCCCTTCTTTCAGCAAAAATCCCTTTTTTACAAATAGTTCAATAATATGTTTATCCTGCAAGCGGTAAGGTTCGTTCATTAATAGCGTATACAAATCAGTGGCTATCTCCGCATTGTGCCCGGGGATGCTGTATATTTGTATGTCCGTGGCGACGTCAGTCCTTCCGAACAATTCCCCTGCATCTTTAAAAGACATAAAGAGCAGGGAAGCACCCCAAATGCCCGAGTCTGCGGAGAACATTCCTACGACAGTAAACACCTTTCGTTGCTGTCCGCGCATGCTGAACTGATCGCCAATGCGCAATTGAAAATGCCGGGCTAATTCGTTGCCTACGACGACTTCATCAGGGTTTTCAAACATCCTTCCGGAAATACACGACACGGAATCAGGGACGTCTTTTTCACTGATTCCAACGATTACCGCCAGTTTGTTTTGAAAATAAGCCCTGCCGATAATGCGCGGCACTGCCTTTTTAACCCCGAAAATATGCCTGATTCCTTCCAGATATTTCAATGGAACAGAGGTGTTTCTGCCGAATTCATCAAATGTAAGGTAGAGATCGCCTCCTTCGTTAACCGAGACAAGGGATTGCGCACGTATTCCGTCAGAAATGGAAATTGCGGTAATAAAAGGCGTCACAATTGCTATTATACAAAGACATACCACAACGGTCTTTGCCCTGTGCCGTAACAGATTTTCACTTGCGAGCAGAAGTAAATTAATATGTTTATTCAAAACAAAAAAATACCCGGTTGTTTAATGCGTAATGGATAAGAATGCCTGAAGGCCATAACGTGCTATTCGTAATATTGCAGAGAAAGATTGTACAAAGTGTTTGGAGATTTATTTTAATCCAATAATTTTGGCTTTGCAAGGGTGTTTCATAGAGAAAGAAATAAGGTCTATGAACTATGAACTATGAACTATGAACTATCAACTATCAATTAATTCTTTATTCTTCCTTCGCCTGATCGATTGTATTCTTTCCAATATCGGCGGATGGGAATAATGAAAAGCCGCGTAGAGTGGATGTGGATAGAGATTGGAAAGATTATCCTTTGAGAGCTTTACAAGCATGTTTATCATGCTCTTATTGTCCTTTGTCATTTCATAAGAAAACGCATCCGCCTCATATTCGTGTTTCCGGGAAAAATAGTGTGAAAGGGGGCTGAAGGGGAATGCTGCTATAGAGCCTAAAAATCCAATGATAACAATCTTCGCAAAAAAAGTGCTTTCCTTCAATTGGAAGAGCTGTATCAGGCCTTCTTTCTGCATTATATTGAATGAAATAAACATTACAATAATTGCAATAATTTCAGAAACAATAAGGTGTTTCATAAGATGTTTTTTCTTCCAGTGTCCTGCTTCATGTGCAAGTACTGCAATAATTTCGTCTTTTTCCATCTGCCCGATAAGCGTATCATAAAGAACGATCCTTTTTACTTTTCCAATGCCGGTAAAATAGGCGTTCGTGTGCTTCGTTCTCTTTGATGCGTCCATTTGGAAGACGCTCTTTACTTTAATGCCCACCTTTTGCATAAGTTCCCTTATCCCTTTTTGAAGCGATTCGTCTTCTACGGGAGTAAATGTGTTAAAGATAGGCGCTATTACATACGGGAATATATACATCATGAGAATGCTGAATAATAAGAAAAAGCACCATATCCAGAACCACCATAAACCAGGGCTGGCCTGTACGATGAAAAATCCCGTTGCGATTATGAAAGAAACCATGATGGTTGTTATTAAAAGTGATTTCCACAAGTCTGTTATCCATAGCTTCATTGTTGTGGTTGTGAAGCCATATTTATTCTCAATGACAAATGTATGGTACAGTTTGAAGGGAATCATCAAAACGGTATCTGCATAAAGCAGTATCAGGAAGAAGACTAACCCTGATACAATGAAGGGCATTTTCAAAGATACAATCCATGAGTTGTAACTATCAAGCAAACCGCCAAATAGAAAGGCCAGCAGAATTGCGTTATGGAAGAGAGAACTTACAAAATTGAACTTTGTGTTTTCAATAACGTACCTTTGCGTCTTATTGAGTAATTCCTGGTCTATGTAGCCCTCGAAGTCCGGAGGGATTTTGTTCCCATGTTTCTTTAAGTGGGAAAGATTAAGGTAATCTAGCCAGTACCCCGCAATTACCACAAAGATATATGCTGACAATACAATGATGAGATAGTTATTCATACCTGTTTAATCCACCTTATGGTTTTGTAAGAAGCGTAGTGTCATATAAAGCGCTGTGTTTGCTGAAAAATGTTTGTTGGAAATCCTTGTGCCGTGAAATTGGCATTTTTTTACTTCGGTAAAATTATCACCTGTAATTGCAATGTAAACCAGTCCGACGGGTTTTTTGTCTGTGCCTCCGCCTGGCCCTGCAATGCCGGTGATTCCAATGCCGATGCTTGCTTCAGAGACCTTTCTGGCGCCCTTTGCCATTGCTTCCGCCACTTGAGGACTCACTGCCCCATGCGTTGCAATACATAATTCCGGTACGTGTAAAATAGTTATCTTTGCTTTGTTGCTGTATGCGACGATTCCTTCCGGAAAATAATCGGATATGCCGGGGATATTGGTAAGTTTGTCAGAGACGAGCCCTCCGGTGCAGGATTCCGCAACCGCGAGAGTTGCATTCTTTTGTTTTAAAAGCTCATACACGGCGTATTCGAGACTTGTGTCATCCGTTCCAAAAACCGCCTGCCCAAGTGTTTTCCTTAAGGCTGCCTCTGCGGCGTCCAGCTTCTGCAGGGCATCTTCTTTGACAAGGGACGTAGTGAATGCATTGATAGTAACAATACCGTCATGAACCAACGTCATTATTTTTATTGAATTATTAATAACGCCGGATTCCCTAATGAGTTTGTTTATTTCAAATTCAGGCATTCCAAATGTATGAAATTGCCTTGTTGCGATACACGTATCGTCAGTCAAATGCCGCGCTTTATATATTTTCAAATAGGAGTTAAGCATTTGTCGCATTTCTCCCGGTACGCCGGGGAGGCATACGATATCTGTCTCATTATAGTTAATTGCAAAGCCTGTCGCCGTTCCGTGATCATTGGGAATGATAAGGGCGCCGGAGGGGATTGATTTTATTTTTTTTGTGCCTTCGTGCAATGTGTCTGCGCATTGTGGCTTGTTGGTATATGATTCACCGCTGGGTATTAATGGCATGTTAAAGAGATCTGATACTATTTCGCGTGTGAGGTCGTTTTCTGTTGGGCCGAGGCCGCCGGTTGTGATAATCAGCCGTACCCGGTCTTTGGCGATATTAAGTGCGGATCTTAATAATTCAGCATCATCGCGGACTGCTGTGGCAAAAAGGACATGAATCCCGTTTTTAGTCAACATTTCCGCAATATACCGGGTATTCGTATCGGCTATTTGACCGAGAGCGATTTCCGTGCCTATGGCAATGATTTCCGCAGTAGTCATTTAATGTTGCTTCCTAAAGCTGGCATAGCCAGTACCAAACAGGTATGAGATAAAAAACACGAAACACGAAGCACGAAATACAAAACGAATTCCAAAATACAAAATCCCAATGAAAAGAACCTGGTATTGAACATTTCCCCCTGCTGTTTTGTTTTATTGAAACATTTCTTAAAAATGCATTTTACATGAAAGGATTTATACATACAACTTTAGATTTACGATGTACGATTTTAAATTCTAAAATCACGTCTTTGCCGCACTGTGAAAATGATTATAAACTTCATTTGCCAGTTTTGCCGGTAATTTGCCTATTTCTGTTAATTGGTTTATTGTGGCGTTTCGAATGCCTTCAATGCTTCCAAAGCGTTTTATCAGCGCTTTTTTTCTGATAATGCCGATGCCTGGGATTTCATCGAGGGGCGATTTGTAATACTCTTTGTCACGAAGTTTTCTGTGATAGGCAATGGCAAACCGGTGCGCCTCATCACGAATTTTGGCAAGGAATAAGAGGACGGGGGATGAAGACGGAAGGAGTATCGGATGAGGTATGTGGGGGGCGTGGACTTGTTCCCCCTGCTCTCCCTTAGGAATACCGCTTTTTCCTCTGTCTTTTGATAATGCGAGAAGGTCCGTATCATTTATTGCGAGTTCTTCAAACACCCTGAGCGCAACGCCCAATTGTCCCTTCCCCCCGTCTACCATAACGAGATCCGGCAAATCTCCCTCTTCGACTGCCCTTTTATACCTGCGTAATAATACTTCATGCATCATTGCGTAATCGTCTATCTGGTCTACTGTTTTTATCCTGAAGCGTTTATATTTCGATTTGTCAGGCATGCCGCATTTGAACGTTACCATTGAACCTACCGCTTGTTTGCCAAAAATGTTGGAGATATCAAAACACTCTATACGTTCCGGCAGGTTTCTCAGTCCGATAACATCCTTCAGCGCCTGTAATGTGCGTGAATAATTATCGTCCTGCGTCTGCGATACCTTATAGGCATTCATCGCATTTTTTTGCGCCATTTCAATAAGACGTAATTTATCACCGCGTTTCGGGCAAAACACGGAAACCTTTTTCCCCTTTCTTTCGGTAAGCCACTCTTCCAGCAAAACAGCATCCGGGGAATTAACCGGTATGATAACTTCAGAAGGGATAAATCGGGTCTGACTATAAAATTGATTTAAAAATGAACGAAATACCTCTTCGATTGTAGTATGGTTTATTGATAAACGATAGGAAGCGATGTCTTCCATATTGCCTGAGCGGATAAACATTACTTCAATATATACATCATTATCTGTAAGGTAATAACCAAAGACGTCCCGGTCGATAAAGGTAAGGGAATTGATCCTCTGCTTCTCAACGGTTTGTTCGATGGACTGTATCTGGTCGCGCAGTTTTGCCGCCTTTTCATATCGCAACTGTTTCGACTCTTCGTACATTTGTTTCCGGAGAATGCTGATAAGGTCTTCCTGTTTGCCTTTTAAGAGAAGGATTACCTGGTCTATCAATGTCTTGTAACCTGCACGGTCTATCAGTCCGCAGCAAGGCCCGAGGCACTTATGAATCTGATAATAAAGACACGGCTTTGTCCTGCTTTTGAACGCATTATCCCGGCATTTTCTGACAGGGATTGTGTCATTAATGTACCGTAGTGTTTCTCTGACAGCCCTGGCGGAGGCATAGGGGCCAAAGTACATTGCGCCGTCATCTTCCTTCTGGCGAACGACTTTCGGATACGGAAAATCTTTGTTGGTTTCCAGTTTGATGCAGAGGAAGTTTTTGTCGTCACGTAAATTGATATTAAATTTGGGTTTGAATTGTTTTATAAAATTATTTTCAAGGATAAGGGCTTCTTTTTCAGTCTCCGTAAGCACGAAGTCAATATCAACCACGTGCTTTATTAGATATTCCGTGTAAAGTCTGTCCCCGGTTCCTTTCTGGAAGTAGCTTCTAACGCGGTTTTTGAGATTCTTTGCCTTGCCAACGTAGATTACCTTATGTTTAGCATCTTTCATAAGATAAACGCCGGGAGACACAGGCACGTTTTTTAATTTAAGTGACAAGCTCATATCATATAGTTAAAAAAATCGTAACACTTTAGTCTTTTGAAACTGGAAATACTCATTTGTAGTGCGACGGGGGTTAGTCGCACCAAAAAAAGTAGTGTGATAAGGAATAGGGTCTACTCAAAACAATGCGACGAACCTCGTCGCACTACATTGTTGGAATTTTTCAAAATACTAAATTGTTACAAAAAATCTGATTTTAGAAATGTAGGAGCGAAGCATTTGCCTGCGCTATACTTTTAACTTCTCAAACAGTCCGCAGTCCACAGTCTGCAATTTGCCGACTGCCGACTCTACAGTCTTCCCCCCATTAATAAAAGGGGCAAGGGGGGTGTTTACCTCAATTAATTGAGAAGTTACCTATACTTTATATCAGCGGCAATGCGTTTTGTAAATATCTTTGACAATTAACAACATCGATGCTATATTTCAAAAACCATGTTGCAGAATACCCGAATTAACCAGCACAGGCATAGTTATGATAAGCATTCAGCATCTGAATGAAAACCATTTCCCGCGCGTACAGGCATTTCCTTCCGCCTTCACCGGAACGTAGATAACTCCTTCTGTATTTTATATTGATAAATTTTTTACGGATAACAGGTAAGGATACTATGAATACAAATGATCGCTCACAATTACTGACAGAACAGCGAAATCCAAATTCAACCGATATCGACAAAAAATCCACATTGGAAATTCTGGACATAATTAACGCAGAGGACGCAAAAGTATTTGCCGCAGTGTATAAGGAGCGTGAAAATATTGCAAAGGCAGTAGACCTGATAGTAGACGTCTTTATGAATAATAAAGGGCGTTTATTTTATATTGGTTCCGGCACCAGCGGCAGGCTTGGCATATTGGACGCTTCCGAGTGTCCACCAACGTTTAGTACGGATCCCAATATGATTACAGGGATCATTGCCGGCGGAGAAAAGGCGGTATTTCAATCAGTGGAAGGGGCGGAAGATTTCCCGGAAAACGGGGCGAGGGATATCCAGCAAAGAGAGGTGAACCACCGTGATATTGTTGTGGGTATTTCTACCGGCGGTACGACGCCCTATGTTACGGGTGCACTGTTTGAGGCAAAAAAGCGAAATGCGAAAACGGTGTTTATCTGTTGTAATCCTGAGATAATGCCAAGTTTTGATATCGACGTTATTATCAGGCCGATTGTGGGTCAGGAGGTAATAACGGGTTCTACCCGCATGAAGGCCGGTACTGCGACAAAGCTTGTGTTAAATATGTTAACAACCACTGCAATGATTAAAATTGGTAAGGTTTACGAAAATCTTATGGTAGATTTGAAGGCAATGAACGCAAAACTTACCGACCGTGCCGAGCGTATTATTATGACATGTACAGGCATCGGGCGTGAAGATGCTAAAAAGCTGCTGCAGGCGGCGTTTGGCAATGTAAAAGCTGCCATAGTTATGCAGAAACTGGGGATTGATTTTTCGGAGGCGAAAAAACGCCTTGACGCAAACAACGGTTTTGTAAGGGCAGTTTTGAAAGAATAAGCCCATTCCATCTATTCTGGTGGTTCAGACATCTTGGCTGTACGTACAGACAGGACTCTGCACCACCGGAATGGAGAGCGAAGCGCCACTTCGTCAATCTAAATAATGCTTCGGCAGGTAGGGTGGATTAAGCGACAGCGAATCCACCATTTCATCTGTCAAAAGTACCACATCTTGTTCAGTGATTTCAAAAAGGGTTTAATGACAAATCCAGATGTAACCTCCGGCGGGGTCAGGTTATAAATTTGACGTTTGGGAATTTAAATATTTTTGTAGAGACGCATTGCATGCGTCTGGAAACTGCTGGATGTAAAGTTGTTTTGTTTTTACACCGTGTCCCATTCACTCAGTATTGGTATTCCTTTTTTTTCTTACAACCTACTTCCTTTCACTTTCTTCTATCCAATCTACACCCTCATATTCATCATTACATGAAAAACAAGAGAGATTGCATTAGATGGATTGTCGCCACATGGTTTGGTTCCGGGCTTCTCCCGAAGGCGCCAGGCACATGGGGCAGCCTGGCAGCAATTCCCTTTGCGTATATGATTTCCGTATATACCGTTCCCTATGTATTTATCTCAGCAACTGTCGCCTTGTTTCTGTTTGGCATAGGGGTATCAAACAGCATTGAAAAAAGCGCCCGGAAGAAAGATCCGGGGTTCATTGTTGTTGATGAGGTCGTAGGCCAATGGATAGCCCTGTTCCCATTGCCTTTTCTCTATAAATGCACCAACCAATATTCCTTCCCCTACTTTTTGATTTCCCTGATAGCAACAGCATTTATTGCCTTCCGTATTTTTGATATATGGAAGCCATGGCCCATTAGACATTTAGAACAGAGCATTCCCGGAGGCCTGGGGATTATGCTCGACGATGTTATTGCCGGTTTCTACGCCCTCATAATAACCTCCGCATTCACAGCAGGAATACTGTTCATTCGAAACACTTTGGTTTTTTGAGAAAATAGGGGCGAAGCATTTGCTGTAAATAGTCATAAATGCTTCATACCCAAACGGGCAAATGCTTCGCCCCTACTTCCTTTTTGTAAAAATTATTGTAACTATTCAACGTAAAACATTCCACGGCTCCAGGCGGGTTTGTAACCTGAACCCGCGAATGTATTTTCCAGCGCCAGTGCGTGCCCAAGTAGCGGCAATGCATGCATTGCCGCTACTTGGGCACAAGAACGAAAAATGCATGTAGTGCGACGAGGTTCGTCGCACTACAAATGACAATTTCCAGTCAATTTTTATAGGACTATGAGCAGGGCAACCCTTTAGGGTTACTATTCCGTACAAAGACTCCTCACTAATCGTTCGGGAGGACAGATTGCCGTTAAACGGCATAGATGATTTAAATCAAAGACTATTATGAAAAATTTTATTACTAACCATAACACCGCAAACCTTAAAAAACGCTTAATCGAATTAATCCGGAAAAGCGATGAACTGAAATTCCTGGTGGGCTTTTTCTATTTTTCAGGAATCAGAGAACTTTACGAAGGGCTGAAGGAAAAGCCCGATGTGAAGCTTAAGATTTTAGTGGGGTTGCAGGTTGACAAGACAAATAATGGTATTTTTGAGTTTGCAGGACAGGACCTCCAATTATCCGATGAAGAAAGATGCCATAAATTTCTGGAATCAGTAAAAAAATCTATCAATACAGAGGATTTTGATACAGAAGAATTTTACCAACAGGTGCGGTATTTTATTAAGCTTATCAGTGAAAACAAACTCACCATTCGAAAGACGTACAATCCAAATCATGCCAAGATTTATCTGTTCAAATTAGAAGAAGGGCAGGTGGGCAGGAAAAATTTATTTATCACCGGCAGTAGCAACCTGACAAAGGCGGGCATTACTACACAGGAAGAGTTTAATGTCGAGATAAGCGATTTTGGTTTTGATGATGCAGAGGCATATTTCGACAACTTATGGGACGAGGCGGTAAAAATAACCGAAGATGATGTTATTAAAAAGAGATTAATAGACATCATTGAAAATGAGACCCTTGTTAAAGACATTACCCCATTTGAAGCCTTTGTTCTGGTCTTAAAAACATACCTTGATTCGTTTGAGCAGAAAGAAGTCAGCCAATCGCTTGTTAACACATTGGAAGAAAACGGCTACACCCCCTATAAATATCAGTTGGATGCGGTAAAACAAGCCCTTGCAATCATTGAAAATAATAACGGCGTAATCATTGCGGATGTTGTCGGTTTGGGCAAGACGGTCATTGCCTGTGCAGTCGCAAGAGAACTGAAAAGGCGCGGCGTTGTTATTTGTCCTCCGGGTCTTGTTGGGGACAGAAACAAAAACTCCGGCTGGAGAAAATATACGGAAGATTTTGGCCTTTACGATTGGGAAGTACGGTCGTTGGGCGATTTGGAAAATATTGCAGATTTTGTAAGCAGGGCAAAAGATATTGATGTGGTGATCGTGGATGAAGCCCATCGTTTCAGAAACCAGGATACACAGGATTACGAGTATCTGAAAAACATCTGCCGCAATAAGATTGTTATTTTACTCACCGCTACACCCTTTAATAACAGGCCGGGTGATATTTTGTCCTTGCTAAAGCTATTCATAACACCAAAGAAATCGTCAATAACATTGGAAAATAACCTTGTCGGTAAATTCGCTGAGTTCAAAGGCGTTTTCGACAGGCTTGCTTACATCAAAAAATACCGGATCTCGTCAAATGAAGCTAAAAGAAAAAAAACAGAAAATTATTATACAGCGCTTTTTGGCGAATTGCCGGTCAATTTAACAAAAATAAAAAAACGTTCGCACTATCTTGCAAGACAAATCAGGGATGTAATAGAACCCGTTACCATCCGCCGTAATCGCCTTGATCTGCAGAAAAACCCTTATTACAAAGATGAGGTCAAAAATCTGTCCGTAATCGAAGACCCGAAAGAATGGTTTTTTGAATTGACCAAAGAACAGTCGGCATTTTACGACCGGATCATTCGTGATTATTTCGGCGACCCGGACGAGGGTGGGCGATTCAATGGCGCAATCTATCGCCCCTTTGAATACAAAACCCAACGTGATAAAATCGTCGGGGAGAAATTAACGGAAAAGGAAAATTTTCAATATATTCAACAGCGCAACTTGTACGACTTTATGCGGCGCTTGCTGGTGAAACGCTTTGAAAGTTCGTTTGGGTCTTTCAGACAGAGTATTGAGAATTTCAGGAAGATTACAGAGAATATCTCAAGGTTTATTGAGAAAACAAACAGGTATATCCTTGACCGTACTCTTTTTGAGAAAATATATGACCTTGATATGGAACAAATCGAGGAGTATTTAAAGGATTACTCTGAGCGGATAAGAAAGGGAGATTATCCCAAAAATCATGAAATTTACGAGGTCAGTAAATTTACATATAAAGACGACTTCCTTGCCCACATAAAAGCCGATTTAGTCCTCTTTGACAGTATTCTGCAGGAATTATCAGGATTAAATTTGGTGGATAACGATCCAAAAGCAAATTGCCTGTTGAAGAACATCAATGACGTTTTAAATAAAAGACCAAACAAAGGCGAACCAAAACGAAAGGTAATCATCTTTTCCGAATATCTGGATACTGTGAAATATCTTGAGCCTATACTTGAAAAACACTTTGGGGAAAGACTTTTAGTAGTGGCGGGGGATTTGTCGGCGCACAAAATATCCCTGATCAATAAAAACTTTGACGCCTCTTATTCTACATTAATAAAGGGGGATGAAGGGAGTTGTCCTGATCAGGAAGAGGCATACGACATTCTGCTTGCTACAGACAGGATTTCCGAGGGCTTTAATCTGAACCGCGCCGGGATGGTGATTAACTATGATATCCCATGGAATCCTGTACGGGTAATCCAGCGAGTAGGCCGCATAAACCGCATCAGTAAAAAGGTGTTTGACAAGCTTTATATTGTAAATTTCTTCCCAACCGAAAAAGGCTCTGAGCTGGTTAAATCGCGTGAGATTGCCAGCAACAAGATGTTTTTGATCCATAATACCTTAGGTGAAGACGCCAGGATATTTGACATAGATGAGGAGCCTACACCTGCCGGGCTATACGAAAGAATCCGGCAAAACCCGGATAATATTGAACAAGAAAGCTTTTATACCAGGGTACTTGCCATTTACTCAGAAATCAAAAAAGAAAATCATGGACTTATTGACGACTTAAAAAATTATCCTCTGCGGGTAAAAGTTGCTAAAAAAGCCGATGAGAACGAACTTTTGGTTTTCTTCAAAAAGGGAAGGATGTATATCCACCGTATAAAATATGACGCCGGAAAGGAAGGCGGGATAACGCAGACAACCCTTGAGGAAATCTTTGATAATATTGCATGCGACAAAAACGAAACCAGACACTCCTTAAGCAGTTCGTTCTGGGAATTTTATGAAAAAGTAAAAATATTCAGAGAACACCGATATAGTCCTCCAGGTGAAGTAAGCTTAGAGCAAAAGGCATTGAATAATATCAACACTTTTATAAAAAAACCATGGGAAGGGCTGCTCCCGCATTTGGATTTCCTGAGAACATTGAGGGAGGATATGCTGGACTACGGTACGCTATCTGACTACACATTGCGCCGCATTGCCAATTTAACAAATTCCGATGATAATAATCGCAAAAAAGCCATTCAGGAAATATCAGCCCTGAAAAACGAACTTGGGGATGACTATTTGCGAAGAGAAAAGGAATGGCAGAAGAATCTTGTCAGAGAAATTATTATTGCAATAGAGAACCAGAATATATGAGCAAAACAGATACGCAATTTGATAAAGGCGAAATTATAATTTATCAATCCTCTGAAAAAGAGATTGAGTTAAAAGTGCGCCTGGAAAATGAAACAGTCTGGCTTACACAAAGTCAAATTGCTTTATTGTTTGGCACCCAAAGACCAGCTATAACTAAACATATCAATAATATTTTTAAATCTGGTGAATTAAATAAAGATTCAGTTAGTTCCATTTTGGAACATACTGCCGCTGATGGCAAAACCTATAAAACCCAATTTTATAATTTGGATACTATTGTTTCCATAGGATACCGCGTAAATTCCAAACGCGCCACGCAGTTTAGAATCTGGGCAACTAGTGTGATTAAACTGTATCTTGTTAAAGGCTATGCAATTAATCAGAAACGATTGTTAGAAACAAAGGAAAAGTTTAAAGAGCTTCAGGAAACTATATCATTTCTGCATAAGAAATCAAAACATGAGTTGTTAAGCGGGCAAGGCTCGGAAATATTAAACTTACTTGCCAGCTATTCCAAAACGCTTACACTGCTTGAGCAATACTATAAAGAAAAACTTGCTATTATTAAAAAGAAAAAAGGGAAATTTGTTTTGGATTACAAAAAGGCACGTTTTGTTATTGATGAAGCAAGGTAGGCGTTAATTATCAAAAAAGAAGCGAGTGATTTATTTGGATTGGAAAACAGTGATAGATTTAAGGGAATCTTGGGATGTATTTATCAAACCTTTGATGGCAATGAATTATATCCATGTTTAGAGGAAAAGGCTGCTCATGTGCTGTATTTGGTTATTAAAGACCATCCCTTTGTTGACGGCAACAAACGTATCGCCTCACTTTTATTTGTTTATTTTCTGCAGAGAAATAAATATCTGTATCGCACTAATGGCGAACAGAAGATAAATGATAACGCATTGGTTGCCCTTGCGCTTTTAATAGCCGAGAGCGACGCTAAAGACAAAGATATTTTAATAAAAATCATTACAAACCTTTTAAACGATTGATGATCAGAGAAATGTTAGAAGATATTATTACAGAATTTAAGGAAATTCGTCCGTTTCTTCCGTGAGAAAAACCGCAATGCCTTTGCGCCGGTAACAGAGGACTTGTCTCAATATGGCGATGATTATTTCGGGAACGGATCAAAACTTGGTGAAATCAGGTTTGCCCAAGAGGAGAAGATGCTTGTCTGCGCCTTTGAAGCATGCAAGCCACTTTCAGAGCGAAGCGGTAAAAAGGCGCAGTATGAAAAAGGGAAAAAAATCCTCAAAGACAACCAGACAGATGCCGGGTTTTTATTTTTTACGATACAGATAATAACTTCCGTTTTAGTTTAATCTATGCGGAATATCAGGGTGTAAAACGCAAATTCAGCTATTTCAAACGCCTCACGTTCTTTGTAAGCCCAAGACTTACCAACAAGACATTTCTTCAACAGATAGGCGAAGCCGACTTTTCCAACCTTGAAGGTATCAAAAAGGCATTTTCAGTTGAGCCTGTAACAAAGCAGTTTTACGGAGAACTTCAATACTGGTATTTCTGGGCAATGGACAAGATTAAATTCCCCGATGATTATAAATACAGCAATGACCCCGCAAAAGACAAAGAGATACGCAATGCAACAAATCTCATCCGATTAATCACAAGGATCGTATTCATCTGGTTCTTAACAGAAAAGGACAAGGACTTAATCCCTCTGGAATTATTCTCAACGGAGAAACTCAGTAAAATTGTAAAAGACTTTATGAAAGACAAAAAAGCATCTAACTTTTACAACACAATCCTCCAAAATCTCTTCTTCGGCACATTAAATCAAAAGATGGACGAACGGAAATTTGTACAAGAAAGAGGTTTCCAGACACATAAAAAAGAATACGGAGTGAAAAATCTTTTTCGCTATGCAGATAAATTCCTGGTAAGCAAAGATAATGTTCTGGAACTCTTTAAAAACATTCCCTTCTTAAACGGTGGATTATTTGATTGCCTTGATAAAGAAGATGAATCAGGCAAAGTGATTTATGTGGATGGGTTTTCAAGAAATCAGGCAAAGCAATCAATTATCCCTGACTATCTGTTCTTTCAGCAGGAGGGAGAAAGAGTTGATCTTTCAAATTATGGCCTTGGCGTCAGCAGACCTGTCATGGGACTGATTGCGATTCTGAATAGTTACAATTTTACCATTGACGAAAACACACCGATTGATCAGGAAATAGCCCTTGACCCCGAACTTTTAGGGAAGGTATTTGAAAACCTCCTGGCTTCTTACAACCCTGAGACAGCAACCACAGCAAGAAAAGCTACTGGAAGCTATTATACTCCACGAGAGATTGTTGACTATATGGTGGAAGAGAGCTTGTTTGCATACCTCAAAGGCAACCTATTTGAAACTGAAGAAGATAAAATCAGGAGGCTTCTTTCCTATTCAGAAGAGATTCCGGAATTTTCTGAATCGGAGAGGCAAAAGATAATCTCGACAATTGATGATATCAAGATTCTTGACCCTGCTTGCGGCTCAGGCGCATTTCCAATGGGAATTCTTCACAAACTTGTCTATGTCCTTCAAAAGTTGGACCCTGAAAATAAATACTGGTATGAGCTTCAATATCAAAAGGCGCTTAAAGAATCTAAAGAGGTCTTTAAGCAGGACAATAAAAACGAAAGGCAGGAAAGGCTTGGAGAGATAAATGAGACATTTGATGAGGGTATAAACTATCCTGACTATGCCCGCAAACTGTATTTGATAGAAAACTGTATATATGGAGTTGACATTCAGCCCATAGCCATCCAAATTTCAAAACTCCGATTCTTTATCTCGCTTGTTTTAGACCAAAAGGCTGACAGGGGCAAAGAAAATTTTGGAATCAGGGCATTACCAAATCTTGAGACAAAATTTGTAGCAGCAAACACATTGATAGGGCTTGATAGACCTAAGCAATTGACATTTAAGAACCCTGCTATTGAAAAGAAGGAAAAAGAGCTGAAACAAATCAGACATAAATACTTTGAGGCAAAGACAAGAAAAGAGAAATTGGATAGTCAAAAAAAGGATAAACAAATCCGCAAGGAGATTGCTGATTTATTAAAGCACAGTGGATGGGACACTTCCACGGCAGAAAAGATTGCAACCTTTGACCTCTATGACCAGAACGCTTCGGCAGACTGGTTTGACCCTGAGTGGATGTTCGGCATAGTAGTAGAGACAGGTTTTAAACCTGTCTCTACGATCAACGCCAACGACCAACCGCCAGCCTGTGTTTACCACCGCAATGGAAACAAACAATGGTAGCGTGTTAAGGAACACAAATGACATTTAAATAAACTTCTGCCTAAGTTCTCGTCGTCTGTTTCTACTCTACTGTCTGTGGTTCGAAAAACTCACCGAAAAAAAGTGACCATTTATTTTTTAAAAGTAGAAATATACCCTTTTGACATGCCTGGTTAAATCGGCTATCATTGATCTAAAACTGTTATCACTGGAGGCTGACATGGTACGTACGCTATAAGCTATGCGCTGAATAGTTACGATATCCCTCAGAGTTGATAAGAACACCCTATAAGACCTGTCGTTTGCCGTGACACGCTATTTTGCCTTTGCCAAATGCCGATAAATCGCAGTCAGTACCACGAGCATAGCTGATGGTACTGACTTATTAAGTTATTCAATAAGGTATGCAGGAATGAGAATTTTAGTAATAGAGGATGAAAAAAAGTTAGCCAACTATCTTAAAAAAGGCCTGGAGGAACACCATTTTGCCGTTGATACATGCAATGATGGTGAAGAAGGACTATTTATGATTAATTCGCATGCGTATGACCTTGTCGTCCTAGACATCATGCTTCCCCTGATGGACGGCTTTGAAATCCTGCGTACGGCAAGGAAGAGCGGCCTAAGAATGCCATTTCTTTTATTGACGGCAAAGGATGCCATTGAGGACAAAGTACGTGGATTAGACTTAGGGGCCGATGATTACCTCGTAAAACCATTTTCTTTTATTGAATTGACAGCACGCATACGGGCCTTAATTCGACGGGGAAAGGTCCATTATCAAACAAAATTAACGGTTGCAGACCTTTCTCTGGATTTAGCAACACACCGCCTTTATAGAAACGGAGAGACAATAGACCTTACCAATAAAGAATTTGCCTTGTTGGAGTTTTTCCTGAGGAATCTTAATATCGTATTAACCAGGACACAAATCACAGAACATGTATGGGATTACAATTTCGACAGTTTTACCAATGTCGTGGATGTCTTTGTGAATCGATTGAGAAATAAAATTGACAAAAACCGGGAAACCAAACTCATACACACCATAAAGGGTGTAGGCTATATAATGAAAGAGAAATAATTTTGATATCCTGGACAATTCGCACCAAACTTACCTTCTGGTACACCTGCATTTTGGGGGGTACATTATTCCTCTTTGGTATTCTCACGTATGTTACCTTTTCTTATGTAAACAGCAAAAGCATTGATATCGGGCTGAAAGAGGAGGCCGACGGCATTGTACATTATGCGCAGCTCAGTAAGAAGAATCTGGAAGAATATGCAATCCGTATTTCAAAGGAAAGCGGAGAGGAGTGGGCACATGAAAAATATGTTGCAATTCTTGATCACACAGGAAATGTTCAATTCCTGTCGAGCAGTACTGCAGATAACTACCTGCATTTAAGCAGTCACCAGATAAAAGACATTCTTTCAGGAAAGCCCTATTACAAGACAGTTAAAAACGCAAAGGGTCATCCTTTGCGTATTATTACGATGGCCATGGATGATGGCAAACAAATGATTCAGATCGGATTTGTTTTTAAAAAGGATAAAACTTCAAGAACGTTTTTAATGCTGCTTATGTCTTTAGGAGGCTTTGCAATTGTTGGCAGTTTACTGGGAGGCCGCTTGATGGCGAAAAAGGCATTGAAACCAGTAGAACATATGATACAGGAACTTCGCAATATTCAGACTGAACACCTGAATGAAAGACTGACAGTCCACCCGGCGAAAGATGAAATGAACAATCTTGCAACCGTAATAAACAGCATGTTGTCCCGTCTGGAAGATTCATTTAGCCAGGTCCGTCAGTTTACCGCGGATGCCTCTCATGAATTGCGCACGCCGATAACCATTATGAAAACAGGAATAGAAGTTGCCTTACGCAAAGGAAGAACTGCGCTGAACTATCAACGGATTCTTGCCAATACGCTTGAGGACCTTGAAAGACTTTCCAAGATTGTAGAAAATCTCTTTATTTTAGCAAAGGCGGATGCAAAGCGATATGAAATGCATAGGGAACGGATGAATCTAAGTAATGTCATTACGGATATTGCCGACCAACTCATGCTCATCGCCGAAGCAAAGCATATTTCCGTATCAATAGAAAAGACTGAAGAGGCATTTATTGCTGGAGATGAGCTACTAATGAGAATGCTTTTCCTGAATCTCATAGATAATGCCATAAAATATACCCCCCAGAAAGGTTCAATCAGTCTGACCCTTTCCAAAAACGCCGATTTTGTAAGAGTGGCTCTCAAAGACAGTGGGATAGGCATTTCAAGGGAAGAACTTCCTTATATATTCGACCGTTTTTATAGGGCAAATAAAGCCCGTAGTGCAGATACCAGCGGGGGAGGGCTCGGACTCAGTATCTGCCAATGGATTATCAAATCTCATCATGGCAATATCATTGTGAAAAGCAAACTCCATAAGGGCAGTACTTTTACCATTACCCTGCCTGCCTGTTAAAAACAGCAAAATGTTGAAAGATTAACTTTCTGTTTATTTTAGCTTTATCTTTATATTTATCTTACATAACGAAATCAGGAATCAAGTCCATCGCGCTTGGCGCATACGCCAAAAACCATGATCAGTATAATTTTTGCATCTCTCGGAGCTAGCGGGTCTTGCACAAACCCTGAACAATGGATATCATTCCAACATTGATCGGGAAAGCAGGGGGGTAGTATAAAATAAGTTTTTTAGATTTCTTTCTTAAGTGGGATTTTCACCGCATAAACACAATTATCCGTTTCAAGACAATAGGGTCTGTTGTATGCTTCGGCGTATACTAACTCCTAACCAAACAACAATAGTGATCAGTATTATATTGGAAAAAATTATTATAACAAAATGCCCTTTCATCCATGGATACAAATCAGCCAGGATAAACCGTTCAATCCTGTCTTCCAGGTCTTCGTTTCTGTTGATAAAGAGTATATTTTCAACAACCTTGTCCTCCGATACGTCGATAACCATTGCGTGGTGAAAACAGCCATATTTATTCTTTTTGAGGTGTGCGCCACCACCACCGGTAACCAGATACACGGTATTCCCTTTCTTTACTCTTGCGTACCCATGATAGTCGCCTGTTATTACATAGTCTGCATGCAGTTTTTCCACCAATGAAACGAACTCCTCTGAGCCTTCAAATTCTCTGGCATCGATGACGGAAGAAACCGGTGGCGGAATATGTGAAAACACAAATATCATCCTGTGTCGTGATGAAGCGTCTTCCGAAATGAGTTTTTCCAGGAACAGGAGACTCTCTTTTGTGGAATATGGCTTGTCAAGGATACGGAGAAAGACAAAGAGGCATTCCTGATAGGTAAAGGAAAAAATACTCGGGCCGTAGACCTCTTCAAATCTCGATATAGGAAAATTATTAGTATCGATATCATGATTGCCTGCAAGAAAAAAGGTTGGAAATGGAAATGCAATTTCCCTGGCCAACTCCGCCTTGAAATAAGCATGCTCACCTTCCGTGCCCCGGCGCACAAAGTCCCCCAGAAAGACAGCAAACGACAATGGTTCCTCTTTTAGTTCGTCGGCAATCTTTTCAAAGGTGCCAGTGCTTTTCGTATCACCAAAAACGGCAAACCGGAATGCTTCCATAGGTTTTTCCTGTGTCAACACTTCTCTGACGTGCATAAAATTGCCGGATAACGGCGGGAGTTTCTCGTTTCCCTCAAAACGCTGCAAAAGCAAGGCATATACTTCAAAGGAGAAGAAGCATAAAATGAATAAAACAATCGGGACTGTTACCCTGAGAGAGGTTGGTTTTTGAATTAACTGGTGAATTCTCATTATGTTACCATTTCCAAAAGAGGATATTTGTCAGAAAAGTAGCTGGATAGCACATACGACAAAAGTAATACGCTGTCAGGAAGACGAGCAAGATTTCTATAGGAAATTATGATATAAGGCGTAATATTACATGAATTCAAGAAAAAAGAAAAATTAATTTTTTGTAATTTTGATAGAGGTAACAGGAGGATGATTTTATGGCAAAATGCATCTCTTGTGAAATTTAATGGTTAAAATACGTTCATTTTGCCATGAGATACCATATCTTGCGGTATTAACTGAGACTCTGAAACTTCAAGGCAATTCATGTGTCTTTCACACCAATAAGAAAAAGCATCTTCTTTTTATTATGTGCCTTCCGTTGAAGAATTAGCTTTTTTAGAAATGGTTCAGCATCCTTATAAATAGACTTCAGGTCATCTTCGCTGATAACTAAATAGGAATTTGCCTCTGCATTGCACAAATCTCGAATTGACAGGTGAGGATCTTTAGTATTTAACCTATGAATTCTTTTATATTGTTGTCCTACCCATGCCAATACCTCTGCGTCACCAGACGAGCAGTATATTTGAGCATTTAATCCGGTAACTTTATAAACTTCCTGTGCAAGATACATTTCTGAGTTTTTATATGGCTGGATTAGGGGCTGGATAGTTGTAAAGTAAAGAGGTATTGCAATTATCGGAAGAGGTATTATCAACCATGCCGCACGGCGTACTAGTTGGCTTGATTTACAATAATGGACAAGAGCGTTTGCAATACCAAGCGCAATGAACGGTTCCAGCGGCAAAAAGTAATGAGGCCGTTTTTTTGGAATGCATGAAATAATAACAAAAAGCGCTCCCGCAATTGCGAGTGGGGCAGAGTAACCACGACGTCTTAAATCTGCAATTGCGCAAGGAAGGAAAAGTAAGGGCGGCAGTGAATACAGAAACCCGTGACTCAGATAATAAAATGGGTTTCCGCTGTCCTTCTTGGTCACATTAAGATCCGGCTGAGAAAGTACATTTCTGAGATATTCCCCGTTGTCGCGAAGGTATGCAGGGATCGCCCAGATCGCCAAAACAGCCACAAGTGCAAAAGCGAACCAAAACCAATCTGACCGGGGTCGTTTGAAGTCTTGCCTGCGAATAGGGGCAAAAACCGCAAAAAGAACGGGCACAAGTACCCCATAGGGCCCCTTAGTTATTGCCCCAAGCCCTGCAAATAGTCCTGCGGAAACCAACCACAATACTCGTGGAAAGCCTATTTGCTTTTTCATGCCCAGCCCCAGGCAGAGGCACGACAACAAGATGGAGGCACACAGGATCATGTCGGGCCTTGCTTCGCGGGCCATTTTGCTATACCCTATCGTGCCAAGTAATGCTATGGCCCCGATCAATGCGGTGCGTCGGTCGAAAAACAGAAGCCCTATCCCATAGGTCGCCAGTATTCCTATCATACCAGCTACGGCGGAAGGCAAGCGTGCAATTGTCATACTAGGCCCACCCATCAAACGGGTGAGTAGCGCCGCCGGCGCATGCATAACCGGTGGCTTGTCATAGTATACTTTACCTAGAAGCCTTGGCACGAGATAGTCACCGCTTTCTGCCATTTCCCGGATAATCTCCGCATGGCGGATTTCACGGCTCGACCAATGCCTGTTCTGGCCAAGGGCCAGGAACAGAACCACTGCGGAGAGTATTGCCAATACGAATAAATCAAAAAATGGTGTTCGCTGTCTCCTAAAAATATTGATCATTTGAAAACCTCTTTTCCCGAAGAAACCGTATGTCAAGTTAGTCCCCCTTAATAAATGGGGATTCAGGGGGTTGTTTTCTTCTGGCGTTTTTAACAACCCCCTCCCCCCTTTTCGAATGGGGATTTGCTGCCATGTATGCCCGCTAACCCGCATAAAAAAAATGAAAATTCCTTTACAATGAACTTAGAAACTGACTTTGAACGCTTTTTGGCCGAGTTTATATGCGGCCGGCAGGACAACGAGTATAATAAGTGTTGAAGCAATAAGACCGCCAATAAGGGCGATTGCCATTATATCTCTTACAACCGTTGTTACCACCCTTCCACTCAATGTCATTAAGTTAAGCTACCTGCCGCAAAAGTCCCCCTTAGAAAAGGGGGATAAAGGGGGTTGTTTTTGATCAAATATCCTTAACTTAATGACATTGCTCTTCCACCTATAGCCGTCTCGACTGTATCACAAATTATCTTTGTCCTTGATCCTTGACAGTACCATAAGGAATACAGGAAGCACTATCAATGCAAGGGGCATCTGCACCACAAGGCCGGAGATGATGGCAATCGCAAGAGGCTGCAGCATGTCAGCGCCCTCACCGATGCCCCATGCAAGGGGAGCAAGGGCGAAGATTGCCGCAAGGGTGGTCATGGCAATGGGCCTCATTCGGTTCTTGCCTGCCAGGATCAGTCGTTGAGCTGGAGTAATGCCGCCACGCGGCAGATTACGATATTCCGAATAGAAGAATATCGTCACCTCGGTAACAATGCCCACGATCATTGTCATGCCCATCATGGCGGTGATGGTCAAATCGGTATGGGTGATCCACAACCCGATAAAGACGGCCACTAACGCGAGGAGGGTTGTCAGCATCATCGCTATGGCTGCCTGGAAACTCTCGAAGAGAAATAAGAGCAGAACGAAGATCAAAAGGACTGCTGCTACGAAAACAGTAACAAGATCTCTGAATGCATCCTGCTGCTGTTCGTATAAACCTCCAATTGTATAGTAAACGTCTTTTGGCAGGAAGCCGGGTTGATCCAGCGCCCTGATGACATCATGAACGGTGGATCCCATGTCTCTTCCGCTGATTCTTCCGGTGACAGCAATCATTCGTTTCAGATTATCCCGCGCGATCTGTGACTGGCCGGCAACCGGTTCTATATTGGCGATTCGTTTGAGTGGAAAGATATGCCCGTCCAATGACCGAAGTCTCAGGTTTCTAACGTCTTCTGTTGAAAAACGGTCCTCGTGCGGTATCCACGCACGCAATCCAACCATTTTCGGACCGGATTGAATATTGGTGGCTACGTTACCCCTCAAAGAGTTTTCCAGCGTTTGCGTCACCTCTCCAGGCGTCATGCCTTCCAGCGCCGCCTTTACCCTGTCCACATGAATTTCAATAGCGTCACCAGCCAGAACTATTCCATCACGGACATCTACAACGCCGGGTATGTCTTTTATCTTCCGGGCAGTTTTCCTCGCCAGGCGTTGCAGCAGGAGGCCGTTGTCTGAAAACAACTTAATTTCGATTGGTTGAGGAACGGCCGTCAGGTCTCCGATAATGTCCTCCATAAGTTTGGCCATCTCAATTTCTATACCGGGGACCTCATGCACTACATGGTCTCTGATTTCATCCATAACATCATCGAGACCGCGTCTTGGCATAGGTATTAGCCTGATGAAGAAATCGCCTTCATTGGCCTCAGTAATGAAACCACCCAAGCTTAGTCCGGTCCGCCGCGAGTATGTCTGGACTTCCGGAGTTGTCTGCAGGATTTCTTCCACCTGCTGTAGCAGCCGATCGGTTTCTGATAGTGATGTGCCCGATTTTGTGCGATAGTCCAGGATAAAGCCTCCTTCATCCATAGAGGGTAAGAAACCCGAACCCGTATGTTGATACGCAAAATATCCCAGTGTAAGAAAAGGCATGATTACCAGCGGGATTATCAACGGGTTCCGCAATATAATCCGCATCAGGGCATCGTAAAGGTTGTGTGCCGCGGTGGTCATGTGTCCTCCCTCCGCTTGTTCCGTGTCCTTTTGTTTCAGCAAATGGCGCCCGAACAGCGGCACAGCCAGCCAGGCTATTAAGAAAGAGACGGCAAGGCACATGGCCATCGTCAAAGAGAGCGCCTTGAAGAATGCTCCGGTGACGCTGTTGAGAAATGCCAGCGGCGCAAAGATGATAATTGTTGAGGCGGAAGAACCTGCCAACGGAAGGGTAAATTCGGCCGCTGCCTCATGAATGCGCTCCGCATAATGGCCGCTGCTTCCACGCAAACGCCTGATGATGTGCTCAATCATAACGATGATGTCGTCAATGATCAGACCTACGGCTGCCGCCATGCCGCCAAGGGTCATGATATTGAGGCTCATGCCCAGCCATGCAAGAATCTGTACAGTGGCAGCCAGCGACATGGGAACGGTTATCACAGCTATCAGGGTCAATTTCAGATTGCGAAGAAATATGAGAAGAACCAGTACCGCCAGTCCAATACCGATTCCAAACGCGTCTCGTACACTGCGCTCAGATGCCAGGATTAAATCGCTTTGATTATACCAGTTTGAGACACTGACATCCGGGGGTATAATCTTTTTTAACTCCTTGAGTTTTACCCTGCATTCATCGGTTATATGAACCGTGTTTCCGCCTGGTTGCTGATAAACCTGGAACAAAACCGCTTCGTGTCCATCCGCGTTCACACGCGTCCATTGCGGCATTGTGCCTTGGCTCACCGTGGCAACATCTTCCAGATACACCACTCCATTTATGTTGGAACGTAGTATTGTTCGTTCAATTTGACTGATGTCCCCAAACTGCGTATCGGAAAGTACAAGATACAGTTTATAGTTTTCTTCTATACGGCCCACGGCCTTAATGACGTTTGACCCGGAAACTGCTTTAACCACATCATCAATGGTTAATCCGAATGAATTCAGTTTTCTCGGATTTACAACGATCTGGTACTCCTCGACAGCGCCTCCCAACACACCGACACGAGCAACGCCCGTAACCGTTGATAAAACAGGCCGAATACGGAACAGGGCAATATCACGTAATTCCACAAGAGAACGTGTATCCGAAATTAAGCTGTACCCCAATACCGGAAATACCGTGGGATCCATTCTTCTCACCAGAAAGTTTATCCCGGTTGGAAGCGACCCACGCGTCTGGTTGATAGCCGATTCCACCTGAAGCATGGCCGATAGCATATCCACATTCCAGTCGAAATTTACGGACACGTTTGCGCTTCCGCGGCTGGTGTTTGACCGTACGTTACGCACACCGGGCACGGAACGTACGGCCTCTTCAACCGGCTGTGTAATCTCTACTGCCATACGTTCCACAGGGCAGTCTCCCGCCTCTATGTTCACAAAAACTCTGGGGAAATTCATTCGTGGAAAAAGGCTTATGGGCATACTCATTCCGGCGAAAATGCCTGCGGCTGCAAAAGCCGCCAGTGCGAAGAGGATAGACCGGTGATGACGCTGCGCCCACTGTGGGATTGTCATTGTTTCCGCTCCTCCACGACCGGCATACCATCAGATAACTCATAATTTCCCAACACTACTACAGGATCACCTTCTTTCAGCTCTTTTGAGATTATTTCCATTTTCCCGGAAGTTTCCAATCCGATTTGCACCAGATGTCTCACGGCATGACCTCCCATGACCGTAAAGAGACTATGTCCGCCGCTATCAGGCAGAATGGCTTCGCGAGGGGCCAGTAAGGCATTACGGGAACTTACGATAATCTTCCCTTCGATGTAGTCATTGAGCAGCAATTTACCTTCGGACATTGGCTTAACCATCACACTGACGAGACGTGTAATGGGATCGACCCGGCGGGTAATTGTCTGGATGGTCCCTTCAATAGATTTAGAGTCTGGTGCAAGAATGGGTTTCAATTTTACCGATTGACCTTTCTCAAGCCGGTTAAAGTCATCGGACTCAACCCCGAGGCGGACAATGATCTGGTCCTCATTCGCCAGTTGCAGGAGGTTTGTGCCCGCCGGCACGGTTTGACCCGGCTGCGCTCCGATGAAATACACAATGCCTGCTGAATCAGCCCTGATTTCCTTCATCGATTCAACACCGCGCTCTTTTAAACTATTGAGTTTCTTTTCAGCCAGACGGCTTCTGAGTTGTACCGGCACCATGTCCTGCTTTGTAGATAACTGTAACTTGATGCGATCGCTCAGAAGCGCCTCTTCCAGACGCACGGATTCAAGTTCGTCCTGTGCCTGTTTGAATATTAACTGTGTATCAGGGCTGGGCTTGATTATAAGTAACAATTCACCGGGGTTAACAACCTGTCCTGCCGTTACCAGCACCCTGGTGATAATACACTCAAAGGTAACATTGTATATTTCAATAGTACTCGGAAGCAGTTCCACTATTCCATACGCCGTAAGCGTTTCGTTAATACGGCCATAGCTCAACGGAACAGTTTTAACTTTTGCCACAGGAGAACTGTCCTCTACGATTACCTGACCGGCGCCTCCGGATACTACGGTTGGCGGTCCAGGCTGTCTACGCCACCAGTATAATGATAACGACACGATAGCCACGGTTATCGCTATTCCAATTGCCACTTTTACTCGTATTCTTTGAGTCATTGCGCTATTCCTCTATACTGTATATTCCGACGGCAAGTTCAAATGCGAAACGTGAATCCGCCAGTTGTTGTTTCAGGAGAATCAGGTCAATACGTTTTTGCGCCAGGCTGCTCCATGTATTGTAATAGATAACTACATCTGAATAACCTTGTTCCAACGCCTGCCGGTAAGTGAGAAGGAGCTTTTCCAATACTTGAACGGCCTCTTTGGAGGCAGTAATCCTGTTGTTGAGAGAAAGCATGATTTTTAAAAGTTTGGCGGCAGTTAATCGTGCCGCAAAAACACTGTTAACATATTGATCAAAGAGTTGTTTTCTGGTGGAGCGTTCGAAAGCTATCATTCCCTGATTGCGATTAAAGATGGGCACTCCTATGGTAATACCCGGACCGGCGTTATAGAAACCGCCAAAGTCTTGCGCTTGATTGACGCCCAGGTTTATCATCGGGAACTGTGTAAGAATCGCCTCCCTAACCGTCGCTTCCTGGCTTTTGTAACCTTGGCGTAATGCCAGCAAATCCAGCCGACGTGTATCAAGGCTTGCAGTCAACTGTTCGAGTGATGAAATATCAATGTTATCCATCAATTCAATGTTGTCCTGCAATTTTATCTCATAATCGGGAGGGAGGCCGAGAAGCTGTTTCAACGTCAGGAGCTGCTGACCCGATTCCTGTGTGATTTGTAACAATGCAACTTGCGCCTGATTATAGGCAGCCTCGGCTGCGGCCAGGTCAAGTTTTGTAAGAAGGCTATTCATAACCGCCTGACGAACACGGTGGACATTTTCAGATAATAGTTGTTCCATTTCCTTTCTGACCTGAGCCTGTTTATTCAGGGCCAAAAGTTGGTAAACGGCCATACGCGCCCCCTGTGCCACCTGCATCTCCTTCCAGGCAACAGCAAGATTTACTTCCGCTTGTTTTGCGGATGCCGCATCCACCCTGGCGGACCGGCTTATCAGGGATTTAATATCCCAGTTGAGATTGGTTGCGAAATTGTTTACGAGACCCTCTGTGGGCCCCCCGGTGGGAAAATTTATATTGTAAGAGAATTGTGGATTCGGCAATAACCCGGCCTGCAGCAATTGCGCCCCTGCAAGGAGACGGCGGTCTCTCTCCACCGTCAGGGAGGGATCCAGCAGGACGGCCAAAACTGCCGCCTCATTCGGTGAAAGTCCGTCACGGTCGTCAAAGTCTATAGGTTTCAGAACAGGGTGATCAATAGATCCGGCCATAATACAAATATCCTTTGTAGAAGGAACGGTAAGTTTCTCCTCTACGACCTCCGAGGTTAGATATCTTGGATGATACGAAGCGCATCCGGAGAAAACCACCGCCGGAAGAAACATCCAGGTAAGTATCTCCAGGCCCTTAACCCAAAAATTCTTATGTCCTGTGAAAAACAAAAAGAACTTTTTATAACCTTGTAATACGGCTAAACTCTTCATTTCGTATCCCGATTGTATAGGAATATCCATCTTGATTCTAAGACCTTTAGGATTTCAGCCTTTTGTATTTTGTATTAAAGGTTGACGGCATTTATTGTCGTAAATGAAAGGTTTTTATTGGCCAGCAGGATATCGTAGAAGGCCATTTTTAGTTTATAGATGATGTCTGGCTTTGTGCTTTCCAGAGTGAATTTCAGTATTTCTACATTCTTCGAAGCAATGTTTTTACGTGTTGACCGTTTGCCTGGGTATTCTACTCACTGGGTAAATTCCAGCGTTGTCTTTGCCGTCCCAAATTCACTCACACACTACTCACTTCAATCTCAGTATTTTGCTCTTTTTCAGGTGCCAGGCAGTACAAAACCCTAAAAATACCATCAGAAGAAAAACGGACAAGATCAATAATGTGTATTTACTTGTCTCATAGCCCCTGCCAAGGTAGATATTCTTAATAATGAGAAGGAGTACGCCGGTTATCCACAAAAAGGTAGTAGTATATTCCTTGATAATAAGCCTTCTCCAACTGAACTCCATACTTTGAATGGTGGTAAGCAGGCCTGAAAAGTCCGGAATAATCCTGTTGACCCGTTTACAGTAATCCTTGAACTCTTGTCCGAATTTATTTTCAAGGTAGTTCTCCTCTGAACATATGATTGCCATATAGGCAAACAGGAAAAACGGAATACCAAACAAGACAAATAGCAATGAGTTTGCGACGACGCCAATACCCGTGAAAATCAAAAGATTTCCCAAATAGAGGGGATTTCTGCAATGGGCGAACATGCCGTTTTGCACAAGTGTTTTCGCATATACCCGTTTATTCTTGCCACCACGCTTGATGTAGTCCAGTCCTATTGTAAGCGCCCGTAATGCCTGCCCGCTTAATGCCACGATAATGCCAATGACAATTTCCAGGTTTTCTATGAGTTCGTTTTCACATATCGGCCACGTTCCCTCAAAAAAAAGCAGCACAAATACCAATGGAAAAAGGACATTCCGGTATCGAAAAAAGAACGTACCTATTGGAATCATCATTTTACTGCCACCATTCCACAAAAGTTATACCACTTGAAAAATACGTCACAATACCGGAAACCTTCCTTTAACAGAAGTTCTCTGTTTTCCAGGAGTTTATATGGAATCAATACATTTTCAAGCGCCTCACGTTTCTGGGAGATTTCCAATTCGCTGTACCCATTTCGTTTTTTCATATCATAATAGTATTTTATAAAGAGACGGTTGAATAACGAATCTTCCCCGAGCACTTTTTCTACAAGGATAAGGCATCCGTTTTCATTTAATCCCCTCACTATATCACTGATTACTTTGTCCCGTTTTAATGGTCTGATGAATTGAAGCGTTAAAACCATGAGTACCACCGATGCATTTTCGACCGCAACGCCGTGATTCAAATCGCTGCAGATCAATTCGTATTCTCCGGCAAAACGGCGCTTGGAGAGAGTCTGTTTGCACCTGGCAAGCATGTCCTGCGAGGAATCGATACCAATGAATTTTACTTTACGGCTAATATTTTCACCTATATTGATGAGGGTGGTGCCGGTTGAGCAACCAAGATCATATACATTCGTTCCTTCGACAGCAAAATCAACGGCCATTTCCACGATCATCCTCTGGATTTCCTGATAAAAAGGAATAGAACGTTCCAGCATATCGTCAAACACGGAAGCGACCTTCTCTCCAAAGACAAAGTCCGCCACTGCCGGCACATTGTCTTTGAATATTTCATCCTTTGACATAGGCGAATTCCTCAACTTTCCTCAAGCGGAGTTTGCGTGGAAGCGGATGCCGTTGCCGCAAGCTTATGCTGCCTGATCAAATGGAGATTGCGCATATAGATCAGAGAGTTCGGCAGGTAGGCTAATATGCCGACAGGACTACGTTCCATAATCCAATAAACGCACATGATCATGCTTCCCGCTATACTCCAATACCAGAATGATACGGGAATGACACTCTTTCCCTTCTTTTCCGAGGCAATCCACTGTATAAAAAACCGTGTGGAGAAGACCGCATTGCCAATAAACCCAAGTATCGTAAGGTAGCTCCAGTCGAGTCCGAACAGGCGATGTTGTTTGCCAAACCAGGTAACAGCCAATGTCATATGCTCAACCATAAAAAATTCTCCTTGTTTTTAAAATTTCTTATTAATACATTCGCCCTTTATCATCCAATTGCACAATCAATGGATCAAAAAAAACTCCAAAACCTAACCCAATCACCGTTATACTGCTGTCCGGCAAATGCAACTATGACAATACTTGTTCTTCAGAAAGAACCGTAATTGTATGCATGTCATAGCTTTCAATTATTTCTCACTTTTCAATACAATGTATGCGCTATCCCGGTCTACAATATGGAAGCTATTTCTCAGCAACCAATCCTTTTTTTTCTGAAAGGAATGCAAAGTCATTACAAAGTAAATGGGTTTTCCCTTGTCGAAATTGGCTGTTTGAAGTGATGCATCCGGGTTTATTTCTATTACATTTCTGTCGCTGTAAAAGACTAAGCTCGGCAATGTCTTGGCATAACTGAGAAGAGTGCAATCATTTGTTTCATACAGATGGCTTTTATTAACAATGTCCCTGGTAGAACGAAAGGTTCCCACATATGTCACTACAAATATAATAACAGCCAGGAGGAATAAACCATGCGTGAAACAATACACCTTCAGTAACGATAAAAAGCCTTTTTTGTAATAAATGGCGTAAAACGCGGTCGGTGCTACAATGAAAAGAATCATAACGGGAATGACAACATGATATGTTGGCATTGTATAATTCGCGGGAACCCACTTTGACATGGTGGAAATCAAAACCATGGGGAGTGCTACTGAAAACCCCAACGAAAGCCATGATATCCACCGAATACTTTTTCCTGCGATGCCTTCTTTTTCCCATCGGTAAAGCGAAATAGTGAGCAATGCAATGGCAGGAGAAATGGGAAGAATGTAGGTCATCAATTTCGAGCGCGAAAGGGAAAAAAAGACCAGGGCAAGGACAAACCATATGCAAAAAAAATATACTCGTCTTTTTTCCTCAACAGGCAAGACAGTCCGTTTTTTGAAGATATTGAAAAATACCGCGCATAAGAACAACGACCATGGAAAATAACCCGCCAGGATCACCGGCAGGTAATAGTAAAATGGCTCCTGATGGGCATAACCATGAATAATCCGTCCTGTCGTTTCCTGTGTAATTAATCCGAAAATCTGTTTCGTGCCTAAAGAGAGCCAGAAAGGGATACCCCATGCACAAATAACGCCCAGAAAAAGCAGGAATCCTGGTAAATACCAAAGCTTCCTGACAAATCGAAGGTCGCGCATCCATGCGAGAAAACAGAGTATGGTTAAAACAACCAACAGTACCCCTACCGGCCCCTTTACGAGAAATACCATGCCCAGTAAGAAAAAAAGAAAACATTTTCTGGGCATGTTCTTGTTTTTTTCCGTGTATTCAACAAAGAAAAGGTACAGGCTGGCGCTGATAAAAAAGGTAAGGAGTATGTCGGTAATACATAATCGGGAAACAAGGAAAAAGAGAGGGCTTGATATTAGAACCATACCTGCCCAAAAGCCACTCTTACGGCTTTCATACCTCTTCCCTAGCAGGTATGTTATCAATACCGTACCAATAGCCGCCATAGCGGATGGGAATCGCGCACCAAATTCGTTTATTCCAAAGACCTTATAGGAACAGGCAACCATCCAATAAAAGAGCGGTGGCTTGTTAATACGTGGTTCCCCGTTAAAAAACGGTACAATCCAGTTGTTGTCTAACACCATTCCCCGTGCAGTGGCGGCATAACGAGGCTCATCGGGATCCATGAGCGGTATTGCCCATGTATAGAATAGGAAAAAAAAGAGGCCCAATAAAAATAGACAGAGAATGAAAGGAATGTCCTTTTTTGTTATACGCACTAAAATACCATTTTAAAAAATAAGGTGCCCTATTTAAGTATAATTTTTATGATTTTTGGCAGTATGTAGACACTTTTGCCAGTTCTTAATGACCCAAAATGATACGAAACATATGCAGGCGAACCTGAAAGGATCGCACTACGGTAACTTTTACTATAAGATATGGTATATGAATACGAGATTAACGCAGGATTACATTTTTGTAATTTTAGAGAAGTAAACAGCGGCAAGAAAATTAAGCGTAAAAATGTCATTCTTAAAATATTCAGATGTATTAAGGAAAAGCAGGTTCAGGCTAAGATGCCAACAAAAACCGACCTACCAATCTATGTACGCAGTTTCTGACGCAATTCGAGGGATAGATAAGCCGTTAAGCCAGTAAATACCAGGGGGTCATCCTTTGAGGGTAGCAAAAGAGGGAGCAAGGAGGCCCGGCACTACAAATCAAAAGAGAGCCGTAATGATTGTCCGTTAATTACGCTATCCCTTACCGTTGATGAAGAGGGATTTTCCCAAACAGAGCAAGGTTTTCGGGGGCAATGCATCAGAGCCTGATATCCTGAAAGATATTTTGGCGGGATTAAAAAAAGAAGTCGGTATGTTTTCAAATTATGTAACTATTCAACGTAAACATTACTCGACTCCTGGCGGGTTCAGGTTGCAAACCAATGTCATTAAGTTCTGCTACCTGCCATAAAAATCCCCCTTAGAAAAGGGGGATAAAGGGGGGTTGTTTTTAATCAAATATCCTTAACATAATGACATTGGTTTGCAACCTGAACCTATGAGTTTATGTGTATAATGTGGCCATGTACTGCGGTAAAATTCCAATGCCCAAAGCCCGAAATCCCAAGCTCGAAAATAAGACTACAAAAATAGTTTAAGTACAGATACTACAACACAATATGGTTATAAAACCATTTTCATAGTTTCTGGGTATTGCAAATGTAACATGATGACTGGTGACTTATTTTGTCCTTACAAGGGCATCAGCTTGTCATTACAATGGACTCGGCTTGTCATTGCGAGGGTCTTTTCCGAAGCAATCTCATAAACCATCATAGAGATCCTTCCCTCCTGCATTCATCCCATTAATTAATTCTATTTTTTTAGCCCTTGAGCCACCCTTAATTTGCTTCTCCCGCGATATGACGTTTCTTACGTCACGAAATATCTCGTAGTATACTGATTGCTTCGGAAAAGACCCCTCGCAATGACAAGCTGAGACCCCCCTGCAATGACAAACTGATACCTTTGCCATTACGTACCCAATCAGATACTTCACTATGTTCAGTACAAGGTTTGAGAACGAGTTGTGCTTCGGTAGTTTAATGGATTACGCTGAATAGTTACGTTTTGTTTCGTATTTCGTATTTTTTATTTCCTGTTTGTTTGGTTCTGGCTATGCCAGCTTAGGGTAAACACATCTTAATCATTGTAAAATCAATGATATATATATATATGTTGCACGGTATATTTATATCACTGCACAATGTGTTGGGGATGGCGGCGGGTTTTTATTTATGGCAACTTCGTCTTCGTGGATAGGGAGGAGGATATTAGCGGTAGCTGCAGGGAGAAAACTGCCCTGAGCGTCCGAATACTACAGGCCGGGTTCAGATTTGCAATCTGAATCCACTTGATGTTTTTTATCTGTGCTCATCTTCGAAATCTGCCGGGGAAAAAGTATTTTCAGGCGAATGGTTGATTGCTTTATTTACAGGAGCAGCTATGGACATAGTTTTCGCCTGTTTAAAAGAAAACAGGCTGTCCGTGAATAGAGAATCCCGCAAAAATCCAGCTGTTAATATATGATGACTTATTATAGAAGAAAATTGCGAAAAACTGAATTCCCGGACAGCCTGAAAAGATAATAAAGAACATTTTGCCTGTTAGGCAGTGAATACATTACGAAAGAAAGTTTGTGCCATTACAAACCACTGAAATCCATCCTTAACAAACGTGGCTTCCTCCGTTATTTCTTCACTGTGGCTTCTTCCACGATTACATTATATTTATAACCGCTGCCAAAATCCTTATCCTTATAGAGAGTGCCGCTTACCGTAACAATATCACCGACAGAAGGTTGATCTTTTGTGGTGACTACGAGGTCTGTATTATTCTTATCCTGGCTTCCGCTTCCGTCCTGAAGATGCAGCCAGTTCTTACCCATAATGCCAACAGAAACTTTAATTACTTTACCCTTCACAATGACCTTTTTATTGTTAAGCTTCTTGCTGTTTTCATAAAGTTCCTCTACGGTATAAGCGTCCGCCCCTGTAGCTTTTTCCACAGAGATATTTTCATTTGTTGTAACGCTGATGCCCTTGCTGCCTTTGGTAGTGTATGAAGGAGCTTCTTGCCCTGAATCCGCCAGACCGTTGGAAAAAATGATTTTGTCAAATGTTCTGTTCAAGGTCTTGCTTTCAAAGCCGGTCATTTCAAAACCTGGTTGCAAAACAACTTCCTGCCCCACGGATACGGTTGTTTCCGGTATGGCTACCCATGTTTTTTTCCCGTAGTCATCAATGCAGAGATACGTATAGCCGCCACTGTTCATTGTTTCTGCAATTTTTCCGGCAAGAAAATAGCCGCCCTCGTTTTGCGCTTCATGCGAATGTTCCTGTGAATAATTACTATGTGTATAGTCACGAGAGGGTTCTTCCACCGATTTCATTTGATAGGCAAAAGTATTTTCTGCGATTATTACGGAAGATAATGTTAGCGATAAAGCAAATACAAATACAATCTTTTTCATTATAAAGTCTCCTACTCTATTTTACTAAGTTTTCAGGTGAAATAATGTACTGTTTAATGTATTAACGTTAAGCTGCAACACTTGCAGACTCCATTCGGCGGAGCTGTTATGCGGCAAGCAAGAAAAAAGGTTGTTTTTCAGCAAAAATACTGCAGTACGTAATGAAATCGGCCAATGAAAAAATGATACTCACTTTATCATGATAAAACAAGAATTTTATTATCCATTAATTTGTTGCAGGTTTGTCTATTCCGCCTCATATTTCATGCATACATGTTTTCAAATAGGAGAGGCGTAAAGGGTAAAATTACACTGCGTGCATGGCCGCAACCAGGACAACCCTGCACCTTCTCACCTTAGCAACCGGGGAATTACCAGAGTAGGGGAGAAGCATTTGACTGTGTACAGTAGACTAGTTCAATTAGAGTGGAGTTAACGCGTGTGCAGCAACATTTTACGTCCGAATCTTATATACAGGCAAATGTTTCGCCCCTACATTTCTAAAATCAGATTTGTTTGACTATATATTATGTCTATGAGCCTTTCTGCTATATCTTGTTTTGTATTGCACGTTGCCACCAGTTCCTGATGTGAATTAATGATATAACCGGGATGTTTATCCCCTAAAATCTCATGCTGGTCATTTGCTACCACAAAATCCGCTTTATTTTTCAGCAAGGAGGCATAGGCCCTTTTCATGAGTTCATCATGGGGAATCCCCGCTTCTAATTTAAAACTGATGAGCAGCAAACGGGGCCAAAGCTCTTTTATTAACTTTATTATTTTCGGAGTTTTTATAAACCGTATGGTAATCTCATTGCTATGGGAAGACACTTTTCCTTCGACCGGTTGTTCAGGGATATAATCCAGCACCGCCATGGCGTGGACAACGGCGTCAAAGACTTTCCCCTGTAAACCCTCCCGGAATAATTTTGACAGATCCTGTATCGTTTCTATTTCAATGAGGGTAAGCCGGTTACCCGTTTCTTTTCCTAAGCAAGTAACATCAGGAATAATACTTCCTGTGCCATACGCCATTGTGACGTCAGCCTCCCTTTTAAGCGCTTCGGTTGCTATTGCAGCCCCCAATCTGCCGGAAGATTTATTGCTTATATATCTGACGTCGTCTATATAACCCCTTGTAGGTCCTGAAGTTATAAGTATGTTTAACCTCTTTTTATCTTCCATCTGCTTAACGCGGCCTTTTAAAAAATTTGAGCGATTGGCAATAAGGTGATTTTCTGAAAAACTCTGTGAAAAACATGTTTTCTCCACCAACGTGGGAAGTGTATCAATTTGACAAAGCGGATGCAAGGTCCTGCTTGCCGTTATCGGCAATATAGTACAAGGCAAGTGGGATTGTAACACTTTCGTTTTTTGAAAAACGTAAGAGCGAGAGACGAAGCACGAGAGACGAGGGATGTCCGTTGTACCAGCATCGTACGGAAAACAGCGCTATTATTGGAATTTTTCAAAAAACTAAAGTGTTAAAGATTGTTGCAATAATCATTGTTCCATTTATGGTGTATTATGGCATTTTTTATTTGCAAATAGGGTGTTGGCATAGTAAAAGAATAGCCAAAGCATCCAAATCCCATTTTCCCTTAATGGTGAAATCCGAAATTCAAAACAAATTCCCATTTCGTGCTTGATAGGTTCTGGCTATGCCAGCTTAGGGGGAAAGGAGTCCGGGCAACGATAGAAAACATTAGGTTTTTGTTACAAATTGAACCTTCAAAATAAAGCGTTCGTATTTTTGATATGTTGTATCTGCCGCAAGTATTGTATTGTAAACTCAATGGCATTTTATAGGAAAAACGGAGTATGAAAAGCTCAAAACAAATAATAAAAACAGCGATGTATATTTTAGGTTTCACCGCATTGATTAGCGGCTGGCAAGGTAAAGGCATACACGCAGATGATCTGGTGGATAAGTTGGCGATAGACCAGCAAACCCACCGCAGGGTCAGCCGCACAGGTGTTGTTGCAGTTGACAGGGAAAAAGCGGCTATGGGATATATTCTTTTTACTCCAATGAATAATACCTGCGGCGAAGTATTTCTTATTGATACGAATGACGGCAAGGTGGTGCATCAGTGGAATTTGCCTTATGCCCCAGGTGTGTATGGCTATTTACTGCCGAATGGCAATCTTTTCTATAACGGGCAGGTTGAGGATGACGGCGCCTGGGATCTGTGGCCAAACTGGAACAGTTTTAAAGGGGGCATTATGATGGAAGTGGACTGGAAAGGAAATATTGTATGGGAGCTTCGCAATCCCTACCATCACCATGACGGCAGGCGTACTTCTTCCGGAGGCGCCATTTACCTGGCGGTGGAAAAACTGTCAGAGGAGATAAGAGACCAGGTACAAGGGGGGACTGAAGGTTCCAGCAAAAAAGGCGATATGTGGGCGGATATTATTATAGAGGTAGATGCGAATGGAAGTCAGGTATGGAAGTGGCATGCGAAGGATCACCTTGATTTTGATACGGATGTTATTCAATCAAATTGCCCCAGGGATGAATGGACGCACGCAAATGCCGTTGTCCCGTTAGAAGATGACAACCAGGTAATGGTGAGTTTTAGAAATATCTCTACCGTTGGAATTATTGACAAGAATACCGGGAAATTTGTCTGGAAGCTCGGACACTCTGTCTTTGCCCAGCAACATGACCCACGCATCCTTAAGAATGGCAATATACTTGTATTCGATAACGGACAGCAACGGAAGTCTGAACCCGTCCCCTATTCCAGAGTAATAGAACTAAACCGGGATACAAAAGAGATTGTGTGGCGATACCGTGATGTGCCGGCAATTAATTTTTTCAGCCCTACAATATCGGGGGCGCAAAGATTATCAAACGGGAATACCCTTATCACCGAAGGGTGTTTTGGCCGCATATTTCAGGTAACATCCGACAAGGAAGTGGTATGGGAATATGTAAGTCCTTATTTTTATGCGAATAAAGAAGATGTGATTGATAATTCCATTTTTAAAGCCACATTTTATACCGCAGAGGAAATTCCTAATTTACGATAACATAGTAGGGACATGGCATGCCATGTCCCTACTATGCAAGAACCCGAGGAGGGGAATTTTTGAGATGAAGAACAGGAACGTTGCGTTGGCATTTTTGATATGCATTGCACTATGGGTGTTTTCTTTTAAACAGGTATGTTTAGCGGCTGAGAAATTTGATATACAAACGCCTGTTTCCAAAGATGAATTGTTTGGTGGGAGCGGACAGCAAACAAAGGACAAAAAAGCCGTTGAAAAGATTGTGAAAATGGAGACGCCTTTCATTGTCAACAAGGGGCAGCAGGATGAACGGGTGGCATTTTATGCGCACATCTTCTGCGGCACAGTGTTTGTCACAAAAGACGGAGAAATGGTGTATGTATTGCCGGAGCATCAAAGAAAACAGGCATTAAGCGCGCGTAAGGCGAAAAACAAGACGACTCCCCCTGATTTCTCCGAAACAATTGAGAAAAGTTCCGGCAAGAAAGGCATTGCCGGTGAAAAGAGGGGGCTTTTCATTCTCCGGGAAAAACTTGCGGGCAGTGCCCTATCCGGAATACGAGGGGAAGAAGAGGTGGCAGCGAAGATCAATTATTTTAAGGGGGATGACGCTGGGAAATGGATGTCCGCAATTTCAAGCTACAGGATGGTAAGTCTGGGAGAGGTATACGATGGGATAGAATTGAAATTAAAAGCGTATGGAAATGCCGTAGAAAAGCTGTTTTATGTAAAACCAGGGGCAAACCCCGACGAAATAAGGGTTTGCCTTGAAACGGCAGAAAGAAGCACATTAAAAATTAATGCTTATGGCGGGCTTGCGGTTGAAACACAAACCGGGATGGCGGCATTTTCGCGCCCTGTTGCGTATCAGATTATCAACGGCAAAAAAGTAGATGTGCCTGTGACATATTATCTTCATGAGGGTGAAAAGATATCAGACAACAGTGGGCATCGTATCGTAGAAAATAAGAAGTATGGATGGCGCAGAACGGCAAATAGTAAGGGTGCTAAACCTGTATTTGCGAACAATATAACGGAAACCGCTATTGGTGATAAATTTATCTATGGTTTCCGAACGGCTAATTTTGACAGGTCAAAGGAACTCGTCATTGACCCTATTATTTCATCTACTTTTTTGGGAGGTTATTCTGACGAAGAGTGCAGGTCTTTGGGAGTGGACTCAAATGATAATGTGTTTGTTCTTGGAGTAACAATGTCAGATGACTTTCCTGTGACAGATGATGCATATGCAACCTCTTCCAGCGGTAATAAAGATGTTTTTATCTCAAAATTCAGCAATGACCTGACGAGTCTTCTTGCTTCAACATATCTTGGCGGTTCTAATACTGAAGATGCCCATGCACTGGCGATTGGTTCAGGCGACAACGTTTACATAACGGGCTTTACTTATTCAAAAGATTTTCCTGTAACGGGAGATGCGTATGACGCCTCGTATTCCGGCGGTGATGCCTTTGTGTCGAAGTTGAGCGGCGATCTTGGCAGTTTATTGGCGTCAACATATCTGGGCGGGTCGTATAGTGAAGAAGCCCGCTCGCTGGCGCTTGATATAAACGGCAATGTATATGTAGCGGGCATGACCTCCTCTACTAACTTTCCCACCACCGAAGGCGCTTACGATACATCGTCTTCGGGCTTATACAGAGATGTTTTTATCACAAAATTCGATGATGGTTTAAACAGTTTGCTTGCCTCGACATATCTGGGCGGGTCAGAGTATGACGGAGCCTATTCACTGGCGCTTGATGTAAGTAATAATGTGTATGTAACGGGCATTACCAAATCAGAAGACTTTCCGGTGACTGACGACGTTTTTGACGAATCATTTAACGGCAGTGCGGATGCGTTTCTCTCGAAATTCAACAGCGATCTGACCAGTCTGCTTGCTTCAACATATATTGGCGGATATGATTATGACGGCGCTTATTCATTGGCGCTGGATTCAAGCGGAAACGTATATATAACAGGTTATACAGGTTCAACAGAGTCCGCGGATTTTCCCACAACTGCCGGCGCGTATGATTCGTCTTATTATGGGGGAGACGTCTTTGTATCGAAGTTTAATGATGATTTAACCAGTCTGCTTGCTTCAACCTATCTTGGCGGCTCGGATTATGAAGAGGCGTATGCATTAGTAACAGATGCTGAGGATAATGTGTATGTAACTGGCATTACCAAATCAGAAGACTTTCCTACAACTGCTAACGTTTTTGACGAATCATTTAACGGCGGTGCGGATGTGTTTATTTCGAAATTCAACAGCGATCTGACCAGTCTGCTTGCTTCAACGTATCTTGGTGGGGCGGATGATGATAAATCCCTCGCGATGGTTTTGGGTGCTGCCGGAGGCGTGTATATTGCAGGTTCAACGTATTCGAATGATTTCCCGGTCACAGAAGCAGCATATAGCGCCGGTTTTAATAGTGAGTTGGGCAATGCATTCATATCACGATTCGACAGCTCACTTTCGGTAAGCGGGGAAGTAACTACGGGCGAGGCGTCATATATAACCGTTGAATCGGCTACATTGCACGGGACAATTAATGCCGCCGGACTGTCAACGATAGCATGGTTTGAGTATGGAACGGTGAGCGGTTCTTATGATAATACAACAGAAGAACTAACGGTTGGCGGATATGAGGATGTTTCTATAAATAGTAGTGTCAGTAGCCTGAGTTTCAGTACAACGTATTATTACCGGCTGGTAGCAAAAAACAGCGTTGGGACGTTATACGGAAGTGAAATGTCATTCAAAACATCAGCGCAGTGTAAGAGAGAGACTGTATCTGCGGATCAGCAGATTATGGAAATTGCCCGCACTTCTTCCGCACCGGTTACGATAACAGTTGCATGTAATGGTGGCGACCCTCGCTATGGTGTGCTGCTAATCTGGGAAATCATAAAGGGTGGAAACAATATTTCCATATCTCCCGAAAATGCAATCACAGATGATAATGGACAGGCTGTGTTTACGATTGAGGGCGTAAAGAGAGGAAATGCAACGGCAAGGTTTGTGTCAAGCGACTCAAATAGTAAGGCAAAAGTTAAAGTAAGAGTAACTCGATAGTGTAAGGTCAGAGGTCAGAAGTCAGAAGTCAGAGATCCATGTTTTTCGCGGACCTCCAACCTCCGGATGAAAGCGTAATTTTCTATTTTATCCCCAGTTTAAACTTCAAAGACCTGAGGGTATTTCTCATAAGCATTGTAATGGTCATAGGGCCTACTCCTCCGGGAACAGGGGTAATAAATCCTGCAATTTCACTCGCCGCTTCAAAATCAACATCTCCTTTTAAAAGAGCAACCATCTTGTTTGGGTCGTTCTTGCTGGGTTTTTCGCCTACCCTGTTCACCCCCACATCAATTACACACGCGCCAGGTTTAATCCATTCAGGTTTTACCAGTCCGGGAACTCCTGCGGCAACAATAAGGACGTCTGCGCGTTTGCAGTGTTCCGCCATATTTCTTGTTTGTGTATGGACTATTGTTACCGTAGCGTCCGCCCCTTTCCCTTTCTGAAGCATCATATTCGCGATTGGTTTTCCCACAATGTTAGAACGCCCAACCACAACCACCTCAGCGCCGCGGGTTTCAACGCCAGACCGTACAATCAATTCCTGAATGCCGGCGGGGGTGCAGGGCGGGAATTTTACCTCATTGCCTCCGATCATAAGACGTCCGACATTTACAGGATGAAACCCATCAACATCCTTGTCCGGATCAATGGCATTAAGCACCTTCTTTTCATCAATATGTTTCGGGAGTGGAAGCTGTACAAGGATGCCGTGAATTGAATCGTCGTGGTTGTACTTTTCAATAAGGGCGAGAAGGTCCTTTTCTGAAATATCCGCCGGTTGTGAATCCTGCACCTCTTTAAAACCAACCCGGTGAGCGGTTTTGATTTTTAAGGTTACATACGACATGGATGCCGGGTTTTCTCCGACAAGGATTGTTACCAGGCCTGGAACAACGCCGTGTTTCTTCTTTATTTCCGCTACTTCACCGGTAATTTCCTCTAATATTTGTTCACCAATCTCTGTACCTTTAATTAATTTTGCGGACATGACAATACACTCTCCTTTCAGCTATATACAATAAAAAACAAGTTTTAACTTTTAAAAAACTAAAGCGTTACAAATACTGTGAATCCTGAACCCGCCTTGAATATCTCATTGATTTTACAGTGGTTATAATGCGTTTGCACTGCAAAATGACACAACAGGTTCTTTTTTGAGGAGTTAGAATGATAGTAAAACACACAGGGAAATACAACTTTTTTTCGCCATTTTTCTGTGATTTACAACGTCAGATATTCAATGTATGGAAAAACACGTGTTTCAGCAAAGCCGGTGAGGGAATCAATCTGCCGTAAGGTGGGTGAGACGAATAAAGTGGATTATTTTAAGCTGCGGTTCGATTCTTGACAAGGGGGTATCTTAAATGTACAGTAGGTCGCATTTGTTCCATAATAAACGTATAGGAATTTCAATATTTTTCCTCCCGTTACAAAGCTCCAGCTTGGGAACGGGATTTGTCGAGAAGCTTCGTCTTAGACGTAGTTATGCCTGAGAAAAATGGCAAAGAAGTATATGAAATCATGTGTGGTTCAATTATTAAAAATTTATTATTGGGAGGTAGTATGATGAGCATTCGTAAGATACTTTTTTATGCCTTTTTTGTTACCGTGTCTTTTCATGGTATGAATTCTTCTTTGTATGCTGCCGGTGGTTTGCCTTCCCATTCGGCATTAAAAGATGCGTTATCGGCGGTGGTAAAAGAAGACAACGGCGGCTTTGGTTTCAATATGTGGGCAACCGTTGTAGATCGGGACGGCTTTGTGAGAGTGGTGGTCTTCTCCGGAAATGAGAGAGGCGATCAGTGGCCCGGAAGCAGGGTTATTTCAGCACAAAAGGCAAACACTGCAAATGCGTTCAGTTTGCCCGGATTTGCATTATCGACTGCGAATCTTTTTTCTGCAGTTCAGCCTGGCGGCAGTTTGTTCGGGCTGCAGTTGAGTAATCCGGTTGATACAGAAACCGCCTACAGCGGGGCGCCGCAGAAATATGGAAAGGAAAACGACCCTATGGCTGGCAGGAGGATTGGCGGTATAAATGTGTTTGGAGGCGGACTGGCGCTTTACAATAGTGAAGGTGTGCTGATTGGTGCATTGGGAGTGAGCGGAGATAGTTCCTGTGCTGACCATATTATTGCATGGAAAGTACGGCATGTCCTTATGCTGGACTATGTCCCCAAAGGTGTCAGCCCTTCCGGCGACGATAATATCATACATGACATAATTGCCGGGACAAGCCAAAGTGGCTGGGGGCATCCGGAATGTTCTCCGGAGGCAATGAAGATTGCGGAAAAATTGCCTAAAACACATCCTGTTCGTACAAAAAAATAAAATAGAGTAACAATTTAGTTTCTCGAAAAATGTATTATCTATAAGCTCCATAGGAGCGAACTGTTTGTAGCAAGATAAGGATGAAGAGGTACTAGCTCCGTCAGGAGCGGCCTGTTTATCTATGAATCATACACAGGCCGCTCCTGTGGAGCTATTTACTCTATTGAATTTTATTGAGCTACAAACAGACCACCCCTAACGGGGTTATATTGTTTTTTATATATTGGCTTTTCAAAAAGCTAAATTGTTACAAAATAAATAATTTTTCAATGCAAAAATATCTCTTGAACTGCTTTTAAAGAAAGGTGTTATTTGTGATTATCAATGCGAAAACAGGACATGCGGCAGATGAAACGGCGGAAATGTTAGTTTTTTATATGTACGAAGATAGCAAAAAGATACACGAGACACTAGAACCCTTCGATGTTTCATTCAACCATGCCATCTCTGAATTATTAAAAAATAAGGAATTTACCGCAAAGCTTAACAATCTCCGTGCCTTGCCTACCTATGGCAAATTTCCCTCCCAGTATGTCCTGCTTGTTGGTTTAGGGAAAAAAGAAGATATTACCTTTGACAAAATCAGACAGGCGTCCGGTACTTCCGTTAAAACCGCGCGTGATATGGGTATTAAGAAGGTGACAAGCGTAATGGATTCACTGGAAATCCTTGCAGAAAGGCTGGAAGAATGGTGCCAGTCCTTTACCGAAGGCGCTGTATTAGGGCTGTATCAATTTAAAAAGTATAAACAAACAAAGCCGGAAGAAGAAAAGGAAGTCAGGGCGCTTACCCTTTTGGTATCTGATAAGAAAATCCTGACTCCGGTGAAGGAAGGCATAAAACGCGGACAGGTTATCGCAAATGCAGTTTCATTCGCCAGAGACCTGGTGAACACTCCCTCACAGGATAAAAATCCTACTATACTGTCGAATATTGCAAAAAATATTGCAAAAGAGCAAGGCGTCTCATGCAAGATATTATCAACACCTGACCTTAAAAAACTCAGGATGGGAGGCATATTGGGTGTTGCCCAGGGCAGCACACAGCCCCCGAAATTCATCATACTGGAGTATAATCCGCAAAGCAAAAATCAGGACACTATTGTAATTGTCGGGAAAGGCATCACCTTTGATTCCGGGGGGATATGTCTGAAACCGGCAAAAAACATGGACCAGATGAAAAGCGATATGTCGGGAGGGGCAGCCGTACTGGGTGTTTTCAGCGCCCTTGCCAAACTTAAGGTCACCCAGCGTATTGTAGGGCTTATTCCCTGTACGGAAAACATGCCGGGCGGCTCTGCAATTAAACCGGGTGATATTGTCACATTTCATTCCGGCAAAACTGCTGAGGTGGCAAATACCGACGCCGAAGGACGTCTGATCCTTGCCGATGCGCTTGCTTATGCTGAGAAATTTCATCCCGGTGCAGTAGTAGATTTCGCAACGCTTACCGGAGCATGCGTAGTCGCTTTGGGCGGCATTGCAACAGGAATGCTGGGGAATAATGAAGAACTGAAAAACAGGATAAAAACCGCCGGAGAAAAATCATGGGAAAGGGTATGGGAACTCCCTCTCTGGGAAGAATACCAGGAATTCATTAAAAGCGATATTGCAGATATTAAAAATACGGGAGGCAGCGGCGCCGGCACGATAACTGCTGCCTGTTTTTTAAGTAAGTTTACGGAGAAATATCCCTGGGTACACCTTGATATCGCAGGAACCTCCTGGGCGGAGAAAAATAACGCCTACATGCAAAAAGGGGCAACGGGAGTAGGTGTTATGCTGATGCTTGAGTTATTGAAGGACTGGAAGAAGTTTACGAAAGAAAAATGACCACAAAAGAAAACGGCAACTCCATTATCATCCGGGGGGCAAGAGAACATAACCTTAAAGGTATAAATGTGGACATACCGCGGGATCACATTACCGTTATTACCGGCATAAGCGGTTCCGGAAAGTCATCCCTTGCCTTTGACACGATTTACGCGGAAGGGCAGCGGCGCTACATCGAGAGTCTTTCCTCGTATGCCCGTCAATTTCTTGACCAGATTCAAAAACCCGACGTCGAACTTATTGAAGGGTTGCCGCCAACGATTGCCATTGAACAGCGCACCTGTCCCTCAAGCCCGCGTTCAACCGTGGCGACAATAACGGAAATCTACGATTATATGCGCCTGCTCTACGCAAAAACAGGCACCCCTTATTGCTGTCTCTGCAACTGCGTAATCGCCCGCCAAAGTATTGAACAAATACAGCAGAAAATCATGGAAATCCCCCAGAAATCAAGGATTATGCTCCTTGCGCCGCTTGTGATAGGGAAAAAAGGTGAACATCGGGAAATATTTCAATCGCTCTTACAAAAGGGGTTCGTAAGCGCACGGGTTGACGGCTCGGTCACTGACCTTGACGTCATCCCGAAACTGGCACGTTATAAAGCCCATGATATTTACGCAATTGTGGATAAACTCATTATAAAAGAAGGCGTCCAGTCACGGCTTCACCATTCCATTGAAACATGCCTCACTCTTGGCAATGGAGTGATGGTTGTAAGCGAAGAAAAGAAGAAACGTTGGAAAGACACGATCTTCAGCGAACGGTACGCCTGTCCCAATTGCGGCAAGGGATATGAAGAACCGGCCCCGCGCCTGTTTTCATTTAATAGTCCCTATGGCGCATGCCAGGGATGTGACGGACTCGGAAGTACCCTTGATTTTGATCCGGAATTAATTATTAAAGATAAGCATCTGAGCATTAAAGAGGGGGCAATTGACGCCTGGAACAATTGGGGTTCTCTTACACAGACAATTTATGATGATCACATCAAAACATTTACAGAAATGTATTCCATTTCACCTGCTACATCTTTCGCCAATCTGCCGGAAAAGGTTTCTCACGCATTGCTTTACGGGTCTGCGGATTTCGAGGGGGTTATTCCTGATCTGCACCGGATCTACAAAAAAACCACCTCTGAACGTGTTTTGAAGCGTCTCTCCGGTTACATGAGCTACAGAACGTGCTCACTGTGCAATGGCGCACGATTAAGGCCGGAGGCGCTTGCAGTAAAAATCAGTAACACCTCTATCCATGAAATCATGACATTCACTGTAGAGGAGGCGCTTGCATTTTTCAAAACGCTGACGTTCTCAGGACGACAGGCCGTTATTTCCAAACAACTGCTGAAAGAAATTCAAAGCAGGCTTCAGTTCATGATGGAGGTTGGGCTGCACTATCTTGCCCTTGGACGCAGCAGCGATACCCTTTCCGGGGGAGAAGCGCAAAGAACCCAACTGGCAAAACAGGTAGGAACGGGGCTTGTTGGTGTGTGCTACGTGCTGGATGAACCCACAATAGGCCTTCATCCGAGGGATAACGAACGACTCCAGAAAACCCTGTACGCCCTGAAAGAAAACGGAAACACGGTAATTCTTGTCGAGCATGACGAATACACAATTCGTCATGCTGATTACATCATCGACCTTGGGCCAAAAGCGGGAGAGCAGGGGGGGCGTATCGTAGCGCAAGGGACATTGAAGGAAATTCTCAGCAATCCTGACTCCATAACCGGCCGTTATCTGTGCCATTCACCGGAAACAATCACTACGCATAAAAGAAAAAAATACAATCTGAAACACGCCCTGGAAATTAAAGGTGCATGTGCCAATAACCTGAAGACAATCTCGGTAAAAATCCCTTTAAAGGTTTTCTGTTGCATCACCGGCGTATCAGGTTCAGGCAAGAGCACACTTGTTCACGACGTCCTGTACCGCGCCCTTACAAAAGCCCTGCACGGCGGCCATACCCTCCCCGGGAAACACGAAAAAATTACCGGCATCAGGCATATTGACAAGGTTATTGAAATTGACCAGTCTCCCATAGGGCGCACGCCACGTTCAAATCCGGCGACGTATACAAAGGTGTTTGACCCAATTCGCGCCCTCTTTGCGCAAACACAGTCGGCAAAGATACGCGGTTATACCGCGGCAAGATACAGCTTCAACATCAGCGGTGGGCGCTGTGAGGCATGCAAGGGACAGGGCACAAAAAAAATGGAAATGCATTTTCTGCCCGATACCTATGTTATTTGTGATGAATGCAATGGAAAGCGGTACACCACTGCAACGTTGGAAACCATGTATAAAGGGAAAAATATATCCGAGGTGCTTGAAATGAGAATAGAAGATGCGCATTTTTTTTTTGCCGCTGTTCCCAGGATAGAAAGGGTTTTACGCACACTCAAGGACGTCGGGCTGGGATATATAAAACTGGGGCAGTCAAGCACGTCCCTTTCCGGAGGGGAAGCTCAAAGAATCAAGCTTGCCACGGAGCTTTCCAGGAGAGAAACAGGAAAGACCCTTTATATCCTTGATGAACCGACAACCGGTTTGCATATGGCAGACATACAACAATTACTGAAAATATTGCATCAGCTTGTTGATTTGGGGAATTCCGTGCTTGTCATAGAACATAATCATGAGGTTATTAAAGCGGCGGACTACATTATCGATCTGGGGCCTGAAGGGGGTGCAAAAGGAGGTGAAATTGTCGCGGCAGGAACGCCGGAGGAAATAGCAGAAACAAAAGAATCCTATACCGGAAGATATTTAAAAGAATTTATGACAAAGCAAGTTCTCAATGTAGGAAATTTAGAATGCTAATTAACCACAAATGAAACACATTCGTTCACTCATTAGAACTTTGTCAACAAAGCCTTCTAATGAGTGAACCCGCTGGGAATTAACTGCTAATGGACGCAAATAAACGCTAATATGAGTTTTTTTTATTCGCGTCTATTTGCGTCCATTAGCAGTTAATTATTCGATATTCGACTACCAATTGCCGACTACCCGTTTTCCGTATCAGAAGAGACCCTGAGTAGTTCCTCCAGGGTGGTCTCTCCCCTTCGAACCAGATCCAGCCCGTCATCCCATAACGTTTTTGTCCCTTTTTTCACGGCTTCTTTCATTATTTCACTTGAGTCTTTGTGGGCTAAAACGAGTCTTCGAATGCCTTCATCCACTACAAGAAACTCTGCAATTGTCCTTCTTCCCTTCAACCCCGTATTATTACAATCATCACACCCCTTTGGGCCATACAGGGGGACGCCTTCTTCTAGCCCAACCGTCTTGCGGATCTCAGGCCCCGGCATATACAACTCCCGGCATTTCGGGCATAGCCTGCGAACAAGCCTTTGGGCAAGCACGCCAATAAGGCACGATGAAATCAGGTAATCCTCTACCCCCATATCCATCAACCGGGTAAAGGCGGAAGCCGAATCATTTGTGTGGAGTGTTGAAAACACGAGGTGTCCGGTCAAAGAGGCCTGGACAGCGATTGACGCCGTTTCGCGATCCCTGATCTCGCCGATCAAAACAACATCCGGATCATGGCGTAAAATTGAACGCAGCCCTGACGCAAACGTCAGGTCGATCTGGGGGTTTACCTGTATCTGGTTTACGCCCTGCATACTGTATTCTACCGGATCTTCTACGGTTATTATCTTCACTTCAGGGGAAACGATCTCCTTGAGAACGGCATACAGTGTGGTTGTCTTTCCGCTTCCTGTTGGGCCTGTCACAAGAAACATGCCTTCCGGCCTGCTGATCAGCCTCCGGAATTTCTTTAAAAATTCAGGTTGAAATCCCAGCGTTTCCAGATCCAGCATTACGGCAGTACGGTCCAGAATCCTCATTACAATACCTTCGCCATGACTCATAGGGATAATGGACACACGTAAATCAATCTCCTTGCCTGCAACCCTCATTCTTATCCTGCCGTCCTGCGGCAGCCGTTTTTCGGCAATATTTAACTTTGCCATAATCTTGATACGTGAAACAATTGAGTTATACAACTCGCGGGGCGGGGGGGCAAGCTCACCCAGGACGCCGTCCACCCGGTAACGCAGCCGGGTATTTCTCTCAAAAACTTCAATATGTATATCGCTGGCGCCTACTTCAATTGCTTTTGTCAGGATGCTGTTTACCAGGCGGATAACGGGCGCTTCGGAGGCCATATCACGCAATTGTTCTATGTCTTCCATCATCTCAACAGATGAAGCCATAGCATCTTCCTCTTCTTCGCTCACCCCGGTTTCATAGAGTTTTTCCAGAGAACTAATGATATCTCTTTCTGTTCCGGCAAAGACCCTTACCTCCCTGCCGGTGGACAATGCAATTGCTTCAATCAGCAGCGTATCCTGCGGATCTGCAAGCGCGATATCTAGTACGTTTTCATCGAGGCTTAAAGGAAGCACCCGGTTTGTGGTCAAAAACACCTTCGGCACATTTTCCAGCATCGGATATGTATCCGTCTTCTTTTTTTCCCAAACCGGTATTTCCAGCAACCTGCTGTATGCGAGGCGCAGGTCTTCTTCTGAAACGGTTCCAAGGTCAATGAGTATACGGCCAAGCTTTTGTCCCGTCTGCTTCTGCGCTTCAAATGCCCGCTCTAAGTCCTGACGGTTTATCTTGCCTATTTCAAGAAGTACCTCTCCGACATTATTGTCCGTTGCCAACACCATACTTTATTATTCTCTCCTGCAAAAACACCTTTGTGGGCTTAAATTTGGTAACACATTAGTTCTTTAAAAAATTTCAATAATAGTGCTGTTTGCCGTGTAGTAGTGTAGGGACAGTGCATTTGGAATAAAAGATTGCGGCTTGTTCCTCTCTGAGATATCTAAGCCCGCTAAATCCATGCAGTACGACGAGGTTCGTCGTACTGCAAATTACAATTTCCAGTTTAAAAATACTAAAGTGTTACCAAATTTGCGGCTTGAACCCTGCATTCATAATGTTGCTTCGCCGCCCTCACCTATGAATGCTACTCCCAGCTTACCACGTCTGCATTTTCACCATCGCCGCCTTCTGCGCCGTCAGCGCCATACGAAATAATGTCATAATCGCCATTCTCTCCCGGATACACATATACGTAGTCATTTCCCCACGGGTCTTTAGGAATAAACTTCTTTTTTAAGTAGGGGCCTTTCCAGTTTTCCACTTCGTGCGGCGCCGCAACCAATGCCTCCATACCCTCCTCCTGCGTTGGATATCTGGTAGTATCGAGTTTAAACATTTCCAGGGCCGTTGAGAATCCTTCAATCTGTTGTTTTGCCACTGTCTGCCGTGATTCACCCACACGGCCAATCATTTTAGGCCCTATCAATGCAGCAAGCAGGCCTATAATAATCATAACTATGAGCAATTCCAACAACGTAAAACCACCATTTCTCAACAAATACGACCTCATTTTCAATTCTTTCATTTCACCATACTCCATGTAGTAAAGGTTGTAAAATTGTAACAATACTTCTTTTTGACAAAATATTTAATGGTAAAATCCGAAATACTAAATACGAAACAAATTCTAATGATAAAGCATAAAATTCAAAACAAATTCAAAATCTGTGTGATCGGTGGTTCCCCTTTCGTCTTTTCAAAGTATTAATATAATACATTGGCCGTTTAGCGCATGCCATTAATCATCCACATCTTCATCTTCTCTTCTTCATCGACATCATAGGAATCATCTTCGTAGTTGTCAAAGGAATCGCTTCTGTTCTCCGCGTGTAATGGGGTCTTTCCCCTTGGTCCTCTACTTGTTAAAACAGCAGAAACTTTCAATGCATTGATCTTTTGTTCAATTTCTTTATCGGTAATTTCTCCCGGGATTCTTTCATATTTTACGGTCTGTTCCATGTCTTCGCCTAAGCGAAACGTGGCAAGGCCGCCCAGGGGTTCTATGTGCAAAACCGCAGTCATTTCACCATATGCAAACCCCAATTTCCTGCCGTGGGCAGTGCCGCTCGGATAAAAGGTAAAGACCCTTATTTGTTCGTCAGCATCCTCAAAATTATCAGAAAACATTTGTATTTCATAGGGGATTTCCAATTTTTCCATGCCTTCACACCATAGATAGCCGTCCAACAGGTCAAGCACTACTTCCGTTTTTGCCCCCCCGGACATTGCAATAATCCTGGCTTCTCTCAGGGAAAAAACAATGCCGGACATAATCTTCCTGAATTTAATGGTATCAAGAGACCCTGTATAGCGGGGAATTGAAATACCGGCAATGATTCCCATAATTACCATAACGATAATAAGTTCGATTAAAGTAAATCCATGCTTTTGCAAGGAATTCTTATTTGCAAAAAATATATATTTATCCATACACGAAATTATGAAATATTAAACAAAATCCAAAATCCCGATTAAAATAACCGTAACAGTTTAGATTTTTGAAAAAGCAAAAAATGCTCGTTCCCAGTTAGCGACAAGGCATGCTTTGACGCTACCTGGGAACGAGTGGTTTTCTTTCATAGAACTAAAATGTTACGAAGTCAATATTATACAGCATGCCTAAGCGTTTAAATAGAATTTTTTGATGTTGCCACTCCCTCTTTGGCAATCGGCAATCTACAGTCGGCAAATTGCAGACTGAGGATTGAGGATTGCCGACTGTGGTTATAAAAACCTCAACTTATTAAGAAGTTGCCTGTATTTGCCCTGTCGCCCCGCTCACCTTTACGAAACTGCAACCAAATTGTTTCCATCTGTAACTTTATTGCATTTTTGCTTCTATACCTTGTTATTTTATGTAGTTATGCCTATTGCCATAAATTTAACAGGAAACAAAAAGGTTACAATATTCTTTGTTCACAGATTGCCTGTTTTAGTTTTTAAAAATTTTATATCTTCTGAATGAAAGCACTTATGAATGTTTTACTGTTCTGTTTTTTTACAGGCACATCGGTTGCTCTATTCATAAAACAACGAACGCTATCGCAAGAAAACATCTGGCATCACAAGAACAGTGAGAAAAGGTTTAACCATTTTAGTGCAGGAAACAGAGAGTACACACATGCTATCGAAAAGAATTCTGATCGTTGATGATGAAGAGGGGTATAGAAAGGTATTATCGAATTCCCTGACGGATTTAGGGTTTGAGACAACAGTTGCAGCAAACGGCATGGATGCACTGGAAGAGATGAAAAAGAAAAACTATGCAGTGATATTACTGGACATGAAGATGCCAGGCATAGATGGAATTGAACTGTTAGAACGCATTCGAAAGGAACAGCTTTTTTCTTCAATAGTGATTATTACAGCATATACGTATGAAGATATTGCAAGGGAAGCCATTTGTAAGGGTGCAAAAAAGGTAATTAGGAAACCTTTTAGTATGGATGAAATCAAGTCGTGTCTTAATGAATTAATGAAACCGGAAGAGGCCGGTAAATTTAACATGGAAGAGGTAAAACATGAAGAAATTATTTAAGGAAAGTATATTTATCGTAGCTATCACCCTTGTATTCTTTGGATTATTTCCGCTTTTGTTGTTTCGCATGTTGGCATTTCCCAATGCGAAGACAGAGCTGGAACAACATGTTCAAAGAAATCTGGAAGACGCATTGTACAAACAAAATGACCTTCTCTCACGGTTTTGGGAAGAAAGAAGATCGCATGCACGTTCAATTTCTGATGCTATTCAAAGCACAATGTTTATTTATGGTGATGAAGATTTTGTAGGTATTTTAAGCGGCGGAAATGAACTTGAATATTTACGATTAAGCACGCAACTGGAGTGTACGAAGGCAGATTATGGTTATAAAGGGATTTTTATATGTGATGCGGCAGGTATTGTACACATAACGACCGCAGACGAAAAGTCACTTAAGGGAACGAATATTATGAAGGAAGACGCCTTTCGGGATGTTCAGGAGACTTTGTACGACGGCAAGTCATATATTTCTGGCGTATCACATTTCTCGGTAAATAAAAAAGAAGACACTGAAGAACCTTCGCTGTTCATATCATACCCAATCAAGGGAAATCGCCACGATATCATTGGAGCGATTTTCCTTTGGATGAATACTTCCCTGCTGGATACGGCGATGAATAGTTTTGTACTCGGGAAAACAGGTGAAGCCTATTTGATAAATAAAGAAGGAATTATGATTACACAATCAAGATTTTCCCGTCACCATGGAAATGAGACGAATGATACATGCAAAACGTGTCACATTGTAGAGAACCCGGAAACAAAAATGATGACAAAAGGAGTGAAAAGTTGTGTTACGGGAAAGGCTTCCGGCTATAACCTGGAAGGATATCGCGATTATGGAGGAATAAAGGTCGTTGGCGCATGGCGCTGGCTGAAAGATATGCACATGGGTTTAATGGTGGAGATAGATGCAGATGAGGCATTTAATACAATAAACAATATTAACTCAATGATAAAATCTTTCATGATTGTAGTGCTCATTCCCGCAGTTGTTCTTGCCTTTTTATTACACAGAAAAATCAATCTGGGATATATGATAAAAGGTTTGCCTCTCCCTAAAAAAACCTTGATCGGGACTGCCCTTATTCTTGTTGTGGGATTTATCATAGCGATTTTGGACGGATATCAGTTGAAGAAGGAAAGCGGTTATATCAGAGAACAGGAATACAGAATATCAAATCCCTTTAGTGTACTGGGATCTATTGCCATACTGAGAGAAGAAGGTTTTATAGAAAATAACATTTCAAAGTTCAGAAAGGAGTATCGTATTAAAAAATCTGAAAATATTTTTCACAATGATAAGAAGGAGAGCGAACTGGTAAAAGGCGGAAATTACCATTAAAAAGCGCTCTCGTTCCGTATAAGGAATGATAGACCTTGTTAGCCATTGATAAATGATATGTCACAAAAAGGCTAAAAAAGCAAATTCGAATAACTACTGTAGATGATACAGACCATTTTCAAGACGCTTAATTTTTTGAAAGGAGTTATTTATGACTAACGTTATTTTATCCCCGAGGGAAAAGACAAAAAAAGTTTTAACCGCGGAATTTACAAAGGGGTGGTTTGAGTATGAGGCGTCTTACGATGGCGTACTTTTGAATATCGACACTGCGGGAGCAAGGCTTCTTGGCTTTTCGTCTCCGGATGACATGCTCGGGAAAAAGATAAATGAATTGTATGCGCATCCCTATGACCATGAAAAGACATTATCTATGCTGTTCAGGGATGGAAAGGTAAACGGTTTTTTCACCCTGATGAAGGGAATGGACGACAACCTGGTGTTTATAAAACAAAGCAGCACTCTGATTACCGATGAGTATTACCATTTGCCGTTAAAGGTACAAACCTCTTTCGAGATATCCCATACGCTGTAGTATTTTAAAAGGCTTTTCCATCAACCCTGACAGGGTTTGAAACCTTGTCAGGATTAAAATCACTGCGGTAAACATATAGATTAATTTCATTCATTACATTACCGGGAGTTTTTTTTATGAATGTTTCTGCAAATACACCTGTTGAAGTTGAAGAATTAAAAGGGAACACAAGGGTGCTTATACTTGCTACGCTTGCCTTTGCGGTAAGTTTTGCCGGATGGTCACTGTTTGCGCCTTTGGCCTCATATTTAAAAGTGGTATTTGATTTATCTTCAACCGCATTGGGATTGCTGCTTGCCGCACCGGTGTTGCTTGGCTCCATTGTCAGAGTGCCTATTGGTATTTTGACTGATAAATATGGCGGAAGAAAGGTCTTTAGCGCATTGATGGCGGTGTGTTTTTTCCCTATGTTCATCGCAGGCTTTGCGCATAGCTACCTGTTTTTATTGATATGCGGGTTGTTTTTTGGCGCAGTCGGGGCGTCTTTTGCCGTTGGTATTCCACAGGTCTCCCAATGGTATCCAAAAGAAAAACAAGGGTTGGCGCTGGGAATTTATGGCATAGGAAATGTCGGTTCTGCTGCAGCGGTCTTTGGAGCGCCATTTATTGCTGAATCCGTAGGATGGAACAAAGCGTTTATCTTTTATTCCATTCCATTGCTCTTGATGGCTGCTATTTACTGGTTTTTTTCCGCTGATGCGCCAAAACCTAAAACGGTGAAACCCAAGACCTTGAGCGACCGGCTGAAGGTATATAAATCTTCTCATTTAATATGGGTGTTTTCCCTCTTCTATTTCATGACGTTTGGTTTTTTTGTATGCTTTTCGCTTTGGCTGCCTTCTTATCTTAAAGAATCTTACAACATTACACCGGTAAAGGCGGGCAGCTATGCTTCTGTATTTGTGTTTCTGGCGACTTTTTCAAGGATTTTGGGCGGATACCTGGGAGATATCTTCCATGGGAAACATGTTTTAACAATTATCTCCTTGTTCCTTATTGGCATACTTATTTATCTGAATCTGAGCAGTTCTCTTGCGCTTACGCTTGTTGTTTTCTATTGCATGGCGGTTTGTCTGGGCATTGGGAATGGCGTTGTCTTTAAACTGGTAGCGGAATACTTTCCAAAAGAAACAGGCGCCGTAGGTGGCATGGTTGGAGCTGCCGGAGGGCTTGGAGGATTTTTTCTTCCCATAATTCTTGGCACCATCAGGGATTATACCAACAATAATTCATTAGGATTCATCTTTGTTTCTCTCGTGTGCCTCATGTGCCTCTCCTTTATGGAAGAAAAGACTTTTATAACAAAGAAGGGCGATGAAATGACGCCCGCCGTGGGACAATAGTATGAACATAGTAACGATTGCAACTTATTCAACCAATACCCGCTGGTTTATTCCCGCTATGGCAACAATGATGATGGCGCTCATATCGTCATCCTACGGGTATAATGAAGCTGCTCCCTATCTTTTTATCGCCGGAATTACAGCATTTTTTTTAGTGGCGGCCTTTATCACCATGAAGGCCGTATTTTTTTACAGCGAATTTTCACATGACATTCATAGCCCGGAAAAAACCAACTATCTCTTTTCAGTGGTGGGGGTTATTGGCCTTGCAGGTGTTTTTTGTTCTAAACTATGGAGCAATTATACCGTTTCCTGGATATTCTTGTATGTTTCTCTTGCCCTTTGGGTAATTATTACCCTTTTATCTTTCAGCTTTTTGTTTTTGTCCCGCAAATCTGAAGAGCGGAAACTGGAAGAAGTATTGCACGGCGGATGGTTTTTTATTTGCATAGGTACTCAGGCAACCGCTTTGATGAGTATCATTGCCGCCAAACAGGCAACGAGCCACCTATTCCTTATCCACCTGATTTCTTTTGGTTTGTGGTCGATAGGGGCGTTTTTATATCTTCTGTTTATAACGTTAATTGTACTCAGGCTCATTTTTTATTCATTCCCCAATAATTCAGAACTCTCACCCTATTGGATGAATGTAGGAGCCGCTGCGCTTACGGCGCTTACCGGTATTACATTATTTCAGCATATATCAGCCACAGGGGGAACATTTCTTGATCTTTTACCTTTTTTAAAAGGGTTTTCATTGTTTTTTTGGTCTGTGGGGCTATGGTGGCTGCCATTATTGAGTATTATGGCGCTGAAAAAACAGGCGTATAATGATGACCGCTTCGTGTTTACAGTAGGATATTGGGAGATAGCGCTGTCTCTTGCCTTATATGCGGCTGGAACCAAACAATTAACGGGCATTTTTGCCGGACAATACATAGTCGCATTTTCACACTTTCTTCACATTGCCGTTCTTCTTGTGTATGGTTATGCGCTTGTCTCTACCATTACACATCTGGCATTCTCATTAGTATGGATGCCGGTAAACGACCTTACAATCAGTTGTGTTGTCCCCTATCGTTTCACCTTACAGGGAAAGATCTTCTATGTAACCGGCATTGTAAGTGAATGGATGGACAAGAATATTCAGGGCAAGGTTAAAAAGCAATATTATGCAATTGTCAACAATAACCTTAACTGCCTGATTTCCTACGACCTGTTTTCAAAAAAGTGGTATATTCGCCTGGCGAACGCCGCAATTGACACAAAAGGACAACCACCCATTCAACCGCCAGTTCACAATTCTTAATACACAATCCACAATCCGCAGTTTGCCGACTATGCCATATTCTCCATTCTTCTCGTTTCCACATAGTAACGTAGGAACGAGAGGAACTTTCGTGAGATTTAGAGTTCAAAGGTTTTCAGCCATGAGCCACGAGCCACGAGCCATAAGCCATAAGCATTTTTGTATTGGCATACCATTCATATCGAATATAATAAAAAGCATGGTGTTTGATAGTCAGGAAGAGTAATAGTTGTGATGGCGGCGTTTTGCTGTATAAAGTCAAATGATAAAAAGGGGCATATTATGAAAATAGCGGTAACGGGTTTAACAGGTTTTTTGGGGTATTACCTTGCAAAGCGGTTTTTTGAGAAGGGCATTCAAATCCTGGCACTTGTTAGAAATACAACGAATCTGTTGCATCTTCAGGATTTTCAAAAAAACATAACGTATGTGCAGGGGAATTTAGACGATAAAGAAACGCTGAAGAAATTTGTGTATGGCGCGGATATTGTTGTTCATATGGCGTACGAAAGAAATGGGGCGTCATTTCATGAAGCGGGCAATAAGGATATAAAACGATTTGTGGAAACGAATCTTTTGGGGAGCATAGAGTTGCTTGATGCTGCGAAATGCGAGGGGGTGAAACAATGCATCTTTATCAGCTCCTGTGCTGTTTATGGATTTATTTATTCACATATCCGTCTTGACGAATTGCACCCCTTGCTGCCGGATTCTAACTATGGGGCTTACAAGGCGTCTGTGGAGGCATTTTGCCATTCTTATTTTCTTTCAAAACATTTTGGCATAACGATATTCCGGCCTGTCGGCATTTATGGGCTTGCGCCGCACCTTGCACATTCCGCCTGGTATAATATTGTAAAAGATATTAAGCATGGCCGCGATGTGGAAGTATCCGGCGGGGGAAAAATAGTTTACGTTGAAGATGTTGTCCGTGCAATTGAATTGGCGGCCGGCAATAAAGATGCTTCGGGAAAGATATATAATCTGATGGACATGTATATTGATAATATGAACGTTGCCCAAATTGCCAGGGAAATTTGTGGTTCACGGTCAATTATCAGTGGCACGCCAAAAAAATCTATTCATACAATCGACAATACGCAATCAAAGGAACTGGGAGTTTCTTATCCCGGCATTGAAGGGGTAAAACGATATATTAGGGAGTTAGCGCTTCGTATTTGAAAATTAATATTCAATATTCGTAACTATTCAGCGTAAACGATACACGGCTCGTTCCCAAACCCCAGTTTGGGAATGCATTTGTTCGAGAAACTCCGGTTTCTCGCCTGTTTGCTGATAGATAGGGAATAAAATCACAGGGTTAAGACAGTTTGTAATTTGTCAAGTCAGACCCTCACTGGAAACAAAGTTTCCAGTGCAATTGCGTTCCCAAACTGGGGTTTGGGAACGAGTTGCGCTCTGATCTCCGGTAGTTTAATAAATTACGTTGAATAGTTACCAATATTCAATGTAAAAGAATAAAGGCAAATGATCAACAATTTGAGAATTGAATATTGAATATTTTTCTTACTTAATGACTTAATGACTTAATGACTTAATGACTATCCTCAGTGACTTAATCATCGAACGTATAAAAAATAAGGGGAACATTACATTTGCTGAATTTATGCAGATGGCATTGTATTATCCGGAATACGGTTATTACAACTCGAATGCTGTGTCAATTGGCAAATCAGGGGATTTTTATACAAGCCCCGCTGTTCACCGGATGTTTGGAGAACTTATCGCAGTCCAATTGGAAGAGATGTGGAGGATATTGGGGCGTGCTTCATTTACTGTTGTGGAAATGGGAGCGAATGCCGGTTGGTTATGTTATGATATTATGCGTTATATAAAAAATGAGTATCCCTGGTTTTATAAAAAAGTACAGTACTTTATTGTTGAATCGAATCCCCATCTTCGGGAAAAGCAGCAGGAACTTTTTTGCGGCAATCCTGTTTTTGACGAAAAACTTTCATGGCACTCATATGGAGAGGATGGGTTTTCATTTGACGCTGTTCAGGGCTGTTTTTTGTCAAACGAATTTATCGATGCACTGCCTGTACACCGGTTATTAGTAAAAGAAGGTGAAGTAAAAGAGATATATGTTGGGTACAATGGCAACGATTTTTATGAAATTGTTGGTGATGTTTGTAATCACGCATTAAAAGACTATTGCATCAATGCTGAAATGCCTTTAAGAGAGAGCCGGGTGCTTGAAATAAACCTGGCCGCCCGTGATTATCTGAATCACGTTGCACAGAAATTAAACTGCGGTTTTGTGCTAACGATTGATTATGGAGACACCGCGCAGCGGCGTTATCGGGACAACACAACGGGAGGTACATTGAGGTGTTATTACCGGCACAACGTTAACCATGATTATTATGAACGACTGGGAGAACAGGATATTACCGCGTCTGTTGACTTTTCTTTCCTGATGGACGTTGGGAAGGGGGCGGGGCTGGAGGTGACGGGATTGGTCAAACAATCCCATTATTTAATTGCTTTGGGGGTACTGGAGAAGTTAAATAACATTAGGAACAATCTTGAAACTGTATTGAAAGTAAAGAACCTCTTCCTGCCTGAAGGCATGGGAGAGGTTTTTAAGGCGCTGATTCAGCACAGGAATGTGAAAAATCCATGCCTGTCCAGCCTGAAACCTTTAAGTTCGTTAAAACCCGGAACATAATGCGCTTTAATCGCGAAACGCGAAACACAAAAGAGGAACCACAGATTTCACAGATTGCACAGATTAAAAAAAGGAAGAGGAACCACAGATTTCACAGACTTCGTCGTGAGCGCAGTCGAACAATTGCACAGATTAAAAAATCGTCACAAGCTTACAATTGTCTCTTCTTCCACCGGTAATCTACCGTCGACAGTCGGCGGTTGACCAATGACTAATGACCAATTTCATTAAAACAGAAAGGAGTAATTTGTGGAGAGCAAACAACCATTGGAAGTGGGATTGATTATGAATATCCTGACTGAGGCGATAAAAAGAGAAGAGGAATCATATGAATATTATTATAATGCTTCATTAAAAGCAACAAAACCTGCGACAAAAAAATTGCTGCTTGAACTTGCAGAATGGGAGAAATCACATATTGAAGAACTACAACATCATGTGGCGGAACTGAAGGCGCAGAAGGAAATAGACAGGGCAATTACCGGCGGTATATAAGGGACCTGCAATTTTTATTATACCGTAGCAGACGACAGTCGGCAAGTTGCAGACTGTGGACTGAACGAATTCTAGTATAACGTTTCATTAAAATATCTACATTGATACCGTCATTTTTTTACGTACACATTTTAACGAGACGATGTACTAGCATTAAATATTTTGTTAAAAAGCACGCACTGACGAATGGAAGTGTGCAAAGAAATTGTTGACATGTTATTTCACAAGAATCTTCATTTTTATCATATAAAGCAGAGGCATATATGGAAATAAAAAAAGACGATCTATTGCAGATGTATTATTACCTTAAATTAACGAGGAGGCTGGAGGATCGTGTAACCTCTCTCTACCATCAGGGGAAAATTATGGGAGGGGCATGGACGAGCAACGGTACAGAGGCGGTGTCTGTTGGATACGGATATGCGCTTGAAAAGGATGATATTGCCGCCCCTTATTTCAGGGACATGGGAGTATTCCTGATACGGGGTATTTCTGCAAAACGCATTATTGCGCAGTATTTCGGGAAAAAGACTGGCGTTACCGGCGGAAAAGAAGGCAATGTGCATATAGGTGATATGAAGTATGGCGTTGTCGGATTCCCAAGCCATTTGGCAGATAATTACCCCGTAGGCGCCGGTGTAGCCCTTGCCTTTAAAATACGCGGAGAGAAGAAGGTTGTGGCTGCGTGTACCGGTGATGGGGGCACAAGCCGCGGTGATTTTCACGAGGGGATGAATTTTGCTTCTGTGAGAAAATTGCCCATTGTTTTCTTCTGTAATAATAATCAGTACGCATATTCGACGCCGCTGCGGTTGCAAATGAATATCAAAGACGTCGCAGAACGTGCTGCCGCATACGGCATGCCCGGCAAAATTGTGGATGGCAACAATGTTGTTGAGGTTTACATGGCTGCAAAGGAGGCATATGAAGTTGCGAGGAATGGAGGAGGCCCTACGTTTATAGAGTGTAAAACCATGCGGATGCATGGTCATTCGGAACATGACAGTGCCAAATATGTGCCAAGGGAATTGCTGGAAGAGTGGAAGAAGAAGGACCCTATCACAAATATGGAAAGGTATTTGACGGAAAAGAATATAGCAGGTAAAGAGGAACTTGACGGCATTGACTCCAGGGTAAAAAAGGAAATAGATGAAGCGGAGGCATTTGCAGAAGAGAGCCCGTATCCCGACCCCGCTGACGGCCTGAAAGGTGTTTATGCGACATCGGTAGAAACAAGATAGGAATGGTCTTAGTACTTATTAGTAATTTCTTCGCACACTTCCATTCGTCAGTGCGTGCTTTTTGGCAAAAGATTTAATGGTCTCTTATGCAGTTGGCAGTCGACACTCTACAGTCGGCAGTCGGCAAATTGAAGATTGCAGACTGAGGACTGTTTTCGTTTTTTTTAGTTCTGGCTATACCGGCTTAGGATGCTGTATTAAATTTTTGGAAACTGAGAAATGTATAATATAAAATTTTCAGAGGTTACAGAACGGCTGAAGGAAGTGCTGAATACCAAATCGGAAGATGATTTGGCAAGAAGCCTTGAAATAACAGCACAGGCATTTCTTTCCTTCAAAAAACAAAATGAAATCCCCTCCGAATTGCTCGTCCGTTTTTGCCTCTTAAACCAGGTATCCATTGACTGGCTTATTAAAGGAGAGCAGGAAAAAACGAGTGATTATGTGAGTATCCCTATATATAACGCCAAAATATTTTCGGAGGAAAAGGCAAAAGAACCGGAACATGCTGCGGGATTTATGGCGTTTAAAAACGATTGGTTAATGTCTGAATTCGGTGCGAATAAAGCGAAGCTTTATTTATTTCATGTAAAAGATGATTCCATGGAACCTACGTTAAAAAACGGTGATGTTGTCATCGTTGACAAAAAAAATAATGTGCTGGACCGGGATGGATTGTATCTCTTGCGTACCGAAGGTGCGGCAGCGTTCATTAAACGAGTGCAGCGCCTTCCAGGCGGTAGTCTTCATCTGCTGTGCGACAATGCTACCTATAAACCCATTGAAGCAAAAACGGCTCAGATAGAGAATGGTGATATTGTGATTGTCGGCAGGGTTGTGTGGTCAGGCAAGCGGTTATGACGTGTAGCTTGCAGGAAGAAAAAATGAATCTATGAATCTATAGCAAGTAGAAGTCAGAAGTCGTAACACTTTAGTTTTTTGAAAAATTCCCGGGATAGAAAAAATACCATGTAGCCCTGTTAGGGGCGGTCTGTTTGTAGCGCAATAAAATTTAATAAGGTAAATAGCTCCGTAGGAGCGGCCTGTCCGTATTCAGGTAGACCTGTTTATATGGATTTACAAGAGACAGGTCGCTCCTAACAGAGCTAATCTCTGTTATAATATCCTATTTTGCTACAAACAGGCTGCTCCTACGGAGCTTATAGGTAGTACATTTTTCAAAAAACTAAAGTGTTACCAGAGGTCAGATCTCTGATTTTTAAACAGCACGGACAAACGGAGTTTGTTCGTGCCACCCTTATCTGTTTGATTATAATATAGCATGATTCGCTATTCCTGCAGAACCAATTGTCGATGTGTGAAAACACCTTTAATAAAATATATGCAAATGTAAAAAAGGAGGCATGGATGGGACAAATTACCTATCTTGAAGCAATAAGGGAAGCCATGGATGAAGAGATGTCCCGCGACCCAGGCGTGTTTGTTTTGGGTGAAGACGTAGGGGTATATGGCGGGGCGTTTCGGGCAACGGAAGGGTTTTATGAGAAATACGGAGAGTGGCGGGTGCTGGATACCCCTTTATCGGAATCAGGGTTTACCGGAGCCGCAATTGGCGCAGCCCTCGTAGGTATGCGACCGATTGTTGAAATGCAGTTTGCTGATTTTATTTCCTGTGCTTTTGACCAGTTGATAAACGTGGCGGCAAAGTTTCATTATCGCATGGGCACCGCCGTGCCTATGGTTGTCCGCGCACCTTATGGCGGCAATATACATGGCGGGGCATTTCACTCACAGTGTATTGAGGGATATTTTTTTAATGTACCGGGATTAAAAATTGTGGCACCGTCGAGTGTGTATGACGCAAAGGGTTTATTAAAGGCAGCCATCCGAGACAATGACCCCGTGCTCTATTGTGAGCATAAGTACCTTTACCGGCGGATAAAAGATACGGTTCCGGAAGATGATTACATCGTACCGATTGGTATGGCAAAGGTGGTTCAGGAAGGCACGGATGTATCGGTTATTACGTATGGAGCAATGGTGCATACGGCTATTGAAGCGGCAAACGAAGTGAAGACGAAAGGTGTTTCTGTTGAAATTGTCGATTTGAGAACACTCCTGCCACTGGATAAAAAAACAATTTACGAGTCCGTTAAAAAGACAAACAAGGTGATCATTCTGCATGAACAGACAAAGACGGGCGGCGTTGGCGCCGAGGTATCCGCATTGATTTCCGAATATTGTTTTGATGATTTGGATGCCCCGGTCATTCGCATTGCTGCCCCGGATACCCCGGTACCATACAGCCCTTTAATGGAAGAAGCATTTATCCCGCAAACAAAAGATGTGGTAAATACTATAGATAAAATAATACGTTATTAATTTGGAGAAATATATATGACCGTTGATATAATCATGCCGCAAATGGGAGAAAGCGTCGCGGAAGGCACCATTCTTAAATGGCTGGTTAACGAGGGTGATTACGTTGAGAAGGAACAGCCGCTGGTAGAAATCAGCACGGATAAAATTGATACGGAAATACCTTCGCCGTCTGCCGGTATCATAAAGAAGATTCTTTACAAAGAAGGCGCTGTCCTGGCGGTTCAAACCGTTATTGCTCAAATTGAAGAGGGCGAAATAAAGGCGCAGGCCGGAACAGTGAAGAAGGAGCAGGAAGAGAAAGAGAGGATTGAAATATCTGAAACGGCGGCAATTGTCGGTGAACGTGAAATGCATGAAAAAAGATATTCTCCTTTAGTAAAAAAACTGGCAAAGGAATATAACGTCAGTTTGACGGAAATAAAAGGTTCGGGCGAATTTGGCAGGGTAACCAAAAAGGATATAATGGAATATATCTCTTCAAAGCGGGAGATTACTGCTTCAAAAGAAAAAATTGTCAAAGAAGCGGAGCGTGAGACGCTTATTCCGTTGCATCCAAAACGCAAAATAACGGCGGAAAGGATGGCGCTAAGCAGACAAACAGCGGCGCTTGTAACTACTGTATTTGAAGTGGATATGACGCCTGTGACAAAATATCGCGAACTGAATAGAGAAGCGATGAAAAGGGAAGGCATACATCTTACCTATCTCCCTTTTATTGCATTTGCAGTCGTACAGGCTTTAAAAGAACATGTCGCCTTGAATTCATCGTGGACGGATAACGGCATTTTGCAGAAGAATTATATTAATCTGGGCATTGCCGTTGCCCTTGAGGATGGGCTGGTTGTTCCCGTTATTAAGGATGCGGATAAAAAAGATATGTTTCAATTAGCACGGGAAATTCAGGAAATAGCAGTAAATGCCCGCTCAAAAAAATTGAAACCGGATGACGTCCGGGGCGGGACATTCACTATTACAAATTACGGCGTCAATGGCAGCCTGTTTGGGACTCCCTTGATATTGCAACCCCAGTCTGCAATACTAGGCGTTGGGGCTGTGGTAAAAAGGCCGGTTATTCTCGGTGATGCTGACGCCATTGCCGTCCGGTCAATGGTATATCTGAGTCTTTCTTTTGACCATCGGGTAATGGATGGTGCGCATGCCGATGCATTTCTTCATAAGGTAAAAGATATATTGGAGACGTGGGGAGAATCTCTATATGAACAGAAAAAGCCTAATCCTCCTGGCGGATATGGTGGAGTATGGTGAAGCCTGGGAGTTGCAAAAAACGCTGTTAGAGCTAAGGACCTCTGGAAAAATAGAAGATTGCCTGCTCCTTCTCCAGCATCCTCCTACCTTCACCTATGGCCGCAGATATAAAGAATCAAATCTTATTTCAAATAAAATGTGCTATGAGAAAATCGGCATTGCTGTTTACAAAACAGACAGGGGCGGTCTTGCCACGTATCACGGACCTGGACAGGTAGTAGGGTATCCTATCTTAAAAATGCGTTCTTATACGAATGATTATTATGAATATCTGAGAATGCTTGAAGAGGTAATGATACAAGTAGTATCTGATTATGGGATAACCGTAGACAGGAGAAAAGAATATACCGGCGTTTGGGCAGATAATGCCAAGATAGGTTTTATAGGCGTCAGGATTGCCACGGGTTATACGATGCATGGTTTTTCACTCAATGTTAATAATGACCTGTCTCCTTTTGAATATATAACCCCATGCGGAATTGACGGGATAAAGGTCGCATCCCTGCAAAGCCTATTGAATACAACGGTTGATTTAAAAGAAATATATGAAAGGATTACAAATCATTATGCAAACATCTTCCAAACCGAAATAGTTTTCATAGAAAATACGTCACCATATAGTATTACGAGGGCAATTGTATGCATATAAATCTCAGCCAATTATCGGCAGTTGAAATAACGAAATTCTCCAAAAACATTAAAGATAAATGTAGTGGACATGCGTTTATGGAAGAATCGGTTCAGGAGGCAACAAAGCTTTTTTACAATTCATTTGTTACCGGTAACGGAAGCAGTTCTTTTGCATTAGTACACGTTTTTAAATCATGTTTTTACCAGGAACTTCCGGATGATGTTCAGTCATATATACAAAACAAGGTAACAACGAAATCAATAGTTTCACAAAGCAGGTATTTGACTTTATTAGGGACATGCGGCGATTTGGATGCATGGTGTGATAGAAAAAAATCCGGAAATCATATTGCCTTTCCCATGGATGAACCGCAATTGTCTCACAAATATCCTATGATCGCTGCGCTTTTAACGCAAATAGGAGAATATCCTCTTTGTGAAGTAAATGCGGGAATAGATTTCCTCAAAAATGACCAACATAAAAATTATGGGTTATATTGTATTGAAGATGCGGGAGACATGATGTCAATTCCGGATCAAACAAATTTTGTGAATACCCATTCCATAAAATCAGTTGTCGGGTTTGGTGGAAAATTTTCTTCAGGCAATGTCTATGCGATTATCATCTTTTCCAAAGAGTTAATTCGTAAAAATACCGCAAAATCATTTCTCGCCATCAATCCCGCGATAAAGCAGATTATGCTGCCGTTTGAAATAGAGGGCAATATATTTAAAAATAGCCTGCACGCACCGAATTCAAATGGAATAAGCATTAATAATGATGAATCAGGCATAAACACCAAACAGTTTCATAAAAATAGTATTGATTACCACAAGAAATACCTTATTGAAAGAGAAATGTCTGCCGCCATCCAGGCTGAACTGGATATGACAAATGAGTGCATGATTGAGGTGACAGAGGACTTGAAAAGGGCAAACAAAAGCCTGGAAGATGAAATCATTAAACGGCTTCAGGCGGAAAACGAACTGCAACAAAGTCAGAGTCAATTACAAGCAGTGTTTGATAATGCCGCAGCGTGCATTTACATAAAAGATATTGAGGGTAAGCACCTGTTTATTAATAAGCAATATGAAAAGGTGTTTCACATTACCGGGGATACGATAAAAGGGAAAACAGTTTACGATATATTCCCACGGGAGATGGCGGAGGCATTACATAAGACCGATCAAAAAGTGCTTGAGTCGAAAACTCCTATGGAATTTGAAGAAATTGTTCTCCATGATGACGTCCCTCACACCTATCTATCAATAAAATTTCCGTTATATGCTTCAAATGACGTCCCTTACGGGGTGTGCGGGATTTCGACGGATATTACACAGCGCAAGGAAATGGAGATAGAACTTAAAAAAATGAATGCACTTCTCAAACAGGATGCCGGGGAATATGCTGAAAGGCTGGGAAAACAGCATATTGAACTGGCAATGGAATCGCAAGAACGGAAAAAGACTGAATCCGCCCTGCAGGAAAGTGAAAAGCGTTTTCGCGTAATGTTTGATCAGGCTGCAGTGGGTTTTGCGCTTCAGGAAGTAAAGACTGGCAATTATATTTTAGTTAATAAAAAATACAATGAAATTATGAGTAACGCACCGCTTGTCCATCCTGATGACCGGCAGGCAGTTTTAGTAAACAAACAAAAATTAATTGACGGTACGATTCATGAATTTATTATGGAAGTGTGGTTTTTTCACGAGAATGGGGATACTGTGTGGGTGAACATGACGGTATCGCCCTTTTGGCAAACAGGAGAGGAACCTGATTTTTACATGATAACGGTGGAAGACCTTACTGAACGTAAGAAGGCGATAGCTGCGCTTGAGGAAAGTAATGAAAAAATCCAACTGTTACTTAACTCCACAGGGGAAGGTATTTATGGTATAGACGAGCAGGGCATATGCACGTTTGCAAATACTGCTTGCGTTAAATTGCTTGGATATGAGACCCCGCATCAGCTTATAGGAAATCAAATGCATAAAATGATTCATCATACCCACCGGGACGGCATGCCGTATCCCATTGAGGAATGTAATGTTTTTCAGGCGTACCAGAAAGGCGAAAGTATTCACGTCATTGATGATATTGCATGGCGTGCCGATGGATCGTTTTTCCCTGTAGAGTATCGGTCATACCCGATATATAAAAATAATAAAAATATCGGAGCGGTTGTTACTTTTCAGGATATTACTGCACGAAAACGCATGGAGAAAGAGCTTTTACATTCGAAAAAAATGCAGGCCCTCGGAACAATTACTTCCGGTGTTGCACATGAGGTGAATAATATCCTTGCGGCTATTGACGGCAATATACAGATGTTAATGAGACAGAATAAAGGCCGGAAGATGCTGCTGGACTCTCTTAAGATAGTTCACAAATACGTAAAAGACGGGGCTGAGATTGTTAGAAGATTAAATGAATTTACCAAAAAGAACGAAGATTCCCCCGGTTATGTGCCGGTTGATCTGGCTGAACTGACAAGGCATGTTGTGAGATTCCTCAGTCCCAGGTGGCAGGATATGGCTCAGGGGACAGGGATAAAGTATCGCATAAACACTGATGGACTTAAAAAAGTCAGGGATATAAAAGGCAATCCTTCAGAATTACGGGAAGTAGTATTGAATATTATCACTAATGCATTGGATGCCATGCCCAAAGGAGGTACCCTTTGTTTTAATATCTGGGAGGATGAAGATAACGTAAATTTGAGTATTTCCGATACGGGGGCCGGTATGACTGAAGAGGTGATATCGAAAATCTTTGATCCTTTCTTCACGAGCAAGGAAAAGGGCACAGGCTTAGGTTTGAGTGTTGTTTATGGGATTGTTAAAAGACATGGGGGTGTGATACACGTTTCCAGCACGGTTGGAATGGGAAGTGTTTTCCTATTATCGTTTCCATCAAAAAAAGAGGTTTATACGGTAGAAGAAGCACAAATAATCGGGACAAAAAAAGGGATGATGGAAGATAATGTATTGGTGCTTGATGATGCGAACACAGTCAGCGATGCGGTGTTGGAGTATGGTGGGGGAAATAAGATATTGGTGATTGAGGATGAATTGGTTATAGGAAAGGTGTTGTGCAATTTTCTTACAGAGGGAGGGTATGTTGTTGAATATTGTAATAATGGTGCAGATGCATTAGATAAATTAAAACAATACAAATATGACATTGTCCTTTGTGATCTTGGGATGCCGGGGGTTTCGGGATGGGATATAATGAATGCAGTAGAAATGTTACAAGAAAAACCAAAGGTCGGTATAATTACCGGATTCCTGAATACCGCGGATACTTTTCCAGATAATAAAATAAAAGCAAATTTTATCATCAATAAGCCATTTGATTTAGAAGTTGTATTAGAACATATTCAGCAGATACTTTAAAGGGATAGATAATTCGTATCTGCTTTGTATTTTAAAAGGGGTTAAAGTTATTCGCGTGGTAGGTACAATATGTACATGCGCACGCGCATTTGGAGTTGCAGAAAAAATGAGTTGGACGTGTCCTCACCAAAAAAATAATGAATGTATCCGGTTAAAGAAACCATGCCAGCCTCTGCAGAAGGGTTGTGTGTTGGAAGATAAAGTTACATTTATAGATTTTCAATATGAGGATAACGAAAATCAAAAACATTCAAAAAAAGGTAACTATCCAGCGTAAACATTACCGCCAAACACCGGCTACGGATTGCGTTGCTCGCCTGGAAGCCGGTTTTTGTACCATTTTAGTTTTTTGAAAAATTCCAACAATAACAAAATACATAAAACCAGGGTGTAGGGACGAAGCATTTGCATTTCAAACTCGAAATCCTCAGATGAGTGTCAGGGGGAGCATTCCCGATTTTTTGTAACCGATTATGTGATTGGGGCAAAACAACATTGCCAGGGATTAATACTACTGTACGTTTCATTAAAACATGGCAGAAATCACAAAAAACCGGGAATGCAGCCAGAGTTGACGTTTGAAGAATCAGCCCCACAAGGGCATGAAAGCTGCAAGAGACGTGGCAAGTCTGTCCCCCGCTGGCGAGAGGCATAGTTTGAACCGGTTTGTTGATATTATCAAGGAGAGATGTGTGACAGAGCCAATGATTACTTGTCCGAAATGCCAGACTGCGATTAAGCTGACAGAATCGCTTGCGGCGCCGATCGTCGAGTCCGCCCGTCGCGAGTATGAGCAACGTCTGGCACAGAAAGACGCTGACATCGCCAAACGCGAAACCTTGCTTTGTGAGCGTGAAAAAGAGATTGTCAGGGCAAAAGAGGCTATTGACGGACAGGTCGCAGAGAAACTGCGTCAGGAGCGCGACAGGATAGTTGCTGAAGAATCCAGGAAGGCCAAGCTTGCACTTGCTGCCGACTTTGAGCAAAAACGAAAGGAACTTGCCGATCTTCAGGAAGTGCTCAAACAGAGGGACGAGAAACTTGCCGAGGCGCAGAAGGCGCAGGCTGAAGTCTTGAGAAGGCAGCGGGAACTCGATGACGAAAAACGCGAATTTGACTTGACGGTGGAGAAGCGCATACAGGAAGGGCTTGCCACGGTACGTGAACAAGCGCACAAAGAGGCTGAAGACCAACTTAAATTCAAGGTGTTGGAGAAAGAGCAGACTATTGCTTCAATGCAAAAGCAGATAGAAGAACTTAAGCGCAAGGCCGATCAGGGGTCACAGCAACTTCAGGGAGAAGTCCAGGAGCTTGAGCTTGAAGCGCTATTGATCTCGAAATTCCCGCGCGATACGATAGAACCCGTTCCGAAGGGCGAGCATGGCGGCGATGTGTTGCATCGGGTCATTGGCCATCTCGGCCAATCCTGCGGTACTATCTTGTGGGAGTCCAAAAGGACAAAGAGCTGGAGCGACGGCTGGCTTATCAAGCTTCGTGAAGACCAGCGGGCAGCAAAGGCAGAGATTGCCGTAATCGTCAGCCAGGCGCTCCCGAAGGGCGCGGCGACATTCGAATTGATTGACGGCGTATGGGTAACGCATCCCAGGGCAGCAATTCCCGTAGCTGTCACGCTCCGCCACACCCTCATCGAGGTCTCATCAGCCAGGCAGACTATGGAAGGGCAGCAAACCAAGATGGAAATGGTCTACAGGTACCTCACCGGCCCTAGATTCCGACAGCGTGTACAGGCCATCGTTGAGGCGTTCTCCTCCATGCAGGAAGACCTCGACAAAGAGAAGAAGATCATTACGAAGCAATGGGCCAAGCGCGAGGAACAGATCGGGCGCGTGATGCAGTCTACCGTTGGCATGTACGGCGACCTGCAGGGTATTGCTGGGAAGACGTTGCAGGAGATTGAGGGGTTGGAATTAAGCGCTTTGGAGGCATCTGAAGAATAATACGGGTGCATTCCCGATTTTTTGCAAAAAAACAATCAGTAGGGGTTAACAGTAACGTAGAGACAGGTTTCAAACCTGTCTTTTACCGCTTGAAAATGACAGAAACAACCCTGACAGGGTTCCAAACCCTGTCAGGGTTAATCAAACAAGATGTTTGCGATACAATACCTGTTAGCCAACAGGTAGGTGCGAATATTTGCAAAAAATCGGGAATGCACCCCTTCCAGAATAATCGCAGTACGTAGTGTTATGTCTCTGGAACCGTCCAAGGTTAAAAGAAACATTCAGCCGGGTTCCTGGTTGATTAAGCCGCGTTTTTATTTACCGCAATACAGGTGAGAAAGTCTTCACTCTTTTTTTCACCATCATTTAAATCATCGCGTTAATCCATAGTGTGAAAGCGCACATATTTCTTAGCACATCGCAATATGTACTCACTATATGAATTAATTAGTGATACCGCCGCATCACATCCCTTATGTAATACTAAATTTAATACGAGAATCTGCTGTATGTATTTGCATACAGTGGAAAACAAGCATAACAACTCTAAGCATTAATAGTTTATGAAATATCTACTATACGGTGTATTGATTTGCATACAATATTTGTAAATTGCCCGGACTTGTTTTTATCACTACTTCTCATGCCGTTGTTAATTTCATCAGGCATAACTACTTTTATCTTTGAAGGTTATAAATTTATTACTACTAGTATAAAAAAATTGTATTGTTTTAATTTTCAATGGCAAAGGCATTGCGTAGGTATTGCGTTGAGAAAAAAGTCTGTTTCGGGAGTGTTCCCGGAAGATTGTTAAAAAAGATGCAAATTGAAGGAGGATGGCGAAATGTTTAAGAAGATAGGTATTGGTGTTGTTATTTCAGGGGCGTTAATGTTTAGTTATTTTGGATTAAACACAGCATTCATTAGCCCCGTAATCGCAGAAGAGGAAGGGAAAGACATTGAGAAAAAGACTGACGAGCTGATGGGTAGTTATAAAACAAGTAGTGCCTCATATGTTAGTGCTGTCGTTTCCAATGAGGATGTCTGCGAAAAATGCGGAAAAAAGAAAGATGATTGCACCTGCGAGGACTAATAAGCAGTAAACAATTGATACGTTCGTCATACAGGAGTATTCATTGTTATGTAAGCTGACGTTGGGCTAAATTGGTGACATATGAAAACAATTGGCGAAAGAAAACATTTATAGCATATCGCTTTGCGAAGTAGCGGGCGGATGTTTCCCAATAGCGCCAGTGGCTTGCATTTATTTGCTGGATTTTCAGGATGGCATGGACAAACAGGGTTTGTCCGTGCCATCAGTCGTGTAGGGGAGGGCATTATCCGCAGAGAAATAAACAACGTGTAAACGGAAGAGTGATATTTTGTTGGGTAATGCCCTGTCCTATCAGGTTCGCTTAATAGAAGATGAATTGTAACTATTCAGCGAGAAATATTTTAAATATAAATCAAAACATAAACATGCCAAATTACCTATTATGGGTTGGGTTTGAAATGCAGGAGGAAGAATTTCGTTACTCCCACGCACTGCTTAAAGAATCAAGACAAAAACATTTCAACCCTTACGATCTTATCTGTCTCTGTTGGATACCTTATTCTTAATGAGAAAGGGTTCATTCTGGCGGCAAACTTTGCAAGAGCTTTCATGCTGGGCATAGAGCCGCATTCGTTAACAAATAAACCTCTATCGAAATACATCGTAAAGGAGGATACAGATGCATTATACAAGGGCGTCTGAAATGGGAAACAAGGAAACCTGTGAACGGAGAATGCTTAAAGGAGATCAATCGTTTAATGCACAGCCTTAAAGCGTTGCGGTTGAGTATGCAGAGGGAAACATCATTCAATATCTTGTCACTATAGCAGATATTTCTGACTACAAAGATTTGGAAATAAAATTAAATAGTTTGTTAAAGTTCCACAGTGAGGACACTAATCCGGTGTTGCGGGTATCAAGTGAGGGAATAATTTTATATACCAATAATGCCGGTTCTCACATATTGAATTTGTTGGGCTGCCATGTATATCAAATACTTCCTGAACCATGGTTGAAAATGGTTGATAACGCCCTGCACAATGGCAGAACTATAACGTTTTACGGCGAATTTACCCTCCATGTGTATTCTTTTACGTTTACGCCAGTGAAAGAGAAAGGTTATGTTAATATTTACGGGCTTGACGTCACCCAACAACGCAAGCGGATGGAACAAGAACTGCTGCATGCGCAGAAATTACAGGCAATAGGTGTTATGACAACAGGGATTGCGCATGAGTTAAACAACATGCTTGCAATCATAGACGGAAAGATACAGATGTTAATGCAGGAAAATAAAGGCAGAAAAAAATTACTTAATGAATTACGTTTAATTCAAAGTTCAATCAAGGATGGCGCTGAAATTGTCCGCCGTATGAATAAATTTACTACGGAGAAGGAAGATCGTGAAGGGTTTGTAGCAATTGACTTACGGGAAGAGATAAAAAATACAATTGATTTAATTTGCCCAAAATGTAAGGAACACTCAGAGAGAAAAGGAATTACCTATACCATAAATTTGGACGGCGTTAAACACGTTTCATGCATAAATGGCAATCCTTTGGGGTTGCGGGAAGTATTGATTAACATCATCTATAATGCCCTTGACTCCATGCCAGAGGGAGGAACGCTTTCCTTTTCTACAAGGGAAGAAAACGGAAGCGTCGTTTTAGAGATTTCAGATACAGGCATTGGCATGGACGAAGAAACGCAGACAAAAATCTTTGACCCTTTTTTTACCACCAAGGAATATGGCATGGGGTTGGGAATGAGTATTGTTTATGGGACTGTCAACCGGCATGGAGGCAAAATAACGGTGCAAAGTAAAAAGGGAAAGGGCAGTACCTTTATTCTAAGCTTTCCCATAGTGAAAGGGTCGCAAGGTATAACGAAGAATTATGCGCCTGGCAAAGGGATGTCAGATAAAAAGGGCGGGTGAAACCGCATACTTATCGTAGATAATGAGGTAACTCAAGGAACAAAATTGAGCAGATTCCTTACGGGAGAAGGCTATAACGTTGTTTTTGTAGATAATGGCGCTAAGGCGTTAGCGCTTCTAAAAAAGGATGAATTTGATCTCGTGCTGTGTACCTTGGACTGCCGGATATATCAGGGTGGGCTATTGTGAATGCAATAAATACTATGGCCGGAAAACCAGTGATTGGCGTAATTACAGGATACCTTAATGCGTCAAATTCATTGCCAGGCAAAGAAATGAACGCAGATTTTGTTATCAAGGAGCCTTTCGAATTAGAGGAGGTATTACGTTCCGTTAATGATTCATTAAAAGATTGATATTGCAATACTTATAAAACCATTATGTGGCGATTGTGTTTGCAATGCAATTGTATTGTCTGGTAAGAAACCGACCTGCAGAAGCTCGTAGGCTGGTGGCCGTAGTTCCCAAAATTAATTCCTTCCCAGATACATGCGACACTGGCATGTTCCCTTTTAAACCACACATCTTTCTCGTAGTTAGCGACCACGATAGAGTTGCTCTAATTCAGAGAAAAGGACGCATATCATGCATTAAGTTAGTATATCCCTTATTAACGCCTTGTGAGCGTTTGGTGATATCTCTGATGGTGTCCCTTCGTTTCCTAAGATAGGGCTCTTGGGTTTATCCAGTGACTTCATGCTTAAACCCTTGTTCTTGCCCTTGAAATCGTATCATGGAAACCTTAAATTTTGTTTGAAGTTTAGGCGCTTTATCCTCACCCAGCCTCACTCCAAGCTTCCCTCCAACTTTTCGTTCAGGCTGGCCTTGCAGAGAATGCACCGGCAGGACGTTCAGGCGTAACCACAGATAACACAGATTAAAAAATTCGTTACAATCTTAGAATTGACCAATGACCAAACAAATTCTAATGACAAAATGATTTGAAATTCTAAATGAACGCATCTTTCGTATTTCGTGCTTTGTGCCTGTTTGCTTCTGGCTATGTCAGTTTAGAGGCAAAATGGTTTACAAAAAGATTTGAGAAGATGCTTGATCGAAACATTTTATCTAAGAAAGCAGGCGGCGAAAGGAAAAGATAAAGGTTGCTATTCCGCGTAAACATTACACGACTCCCGGTAGGTTCACTCATTAGAAGGCTTTTGTCCTTGACAAAAGCCTTCTAATGAGTGAACCCACGAATGTTAGTTTTCAGTGCTATTACATTCCCGAAAATCACAGACCGGGTCAAATGAACTTTGTTGTCAAGGAAGTGGGGATGAATTGCTATAAACTCCTGTTTTTGCGCCTATTTTGCCGCTTTTTAGTAACAAAGTGGGGAATTATACCCACGAAATAACGTAAAATTGCTTATTTGACCCGGTCTGCGGAGCTTGGGAACGAGCGGTTTTTTCAAACCACCAAAGTCTTATCCATAATTCAGCGTTTTAGCTTTTTAAAAGTTTTATTTGGCAATATGTTCTCATTCACGTTATTGCAGGTTTATAATAGGTAAACAATTGTATACTTATTTATTGACATATGCAGTTTCCTTAGTTATTATATTCAAGTATATTATCGGTTACTTATGTAAATGACCAAAAAATACATGCAATACTTTTTATCAGAAATGCAGTTGAAATACACAGTATTGAGTTTAATTAAGATTGATAATTTGCTTAAAAACAATTATCGTTTAGAAAGGACAAAATATGATAGTACCTTATGCACAGTTGGCAATCGGCAATCTACTGTCGGCAAATTGCAGATTGAGGACTGAGGACTTTTTTCGTGTCAGTACAGCACGCATGTTAATAATTGTTTGAAATGTAATTATTTTTAAATATTATTGAACAAAACACAATTAAATTAATCAAGACGGTAAATAGTAATTAATCAGGAAATTTTTTATGAATATGAATATGTCAGCGAATGAACAAATACAAACGCCAAATGGCAATACAAGGGTAATGATACTTGCAACCTTGGCATTTGCGCTATGCTTTGCCGGTTGGACATTATTTGCACCTTTAGCAATATATTTTCAGAGAGAATTTAATCTGTCTTCCACAATGGTAGGAATATTACTTGCTACGCCGGTATTACTTGGTTCCCTTGCAAAGATTCCTATGGGTATTGTGACAGATAAGTATGGCGGAAGACTCGTTTTTACGATTATGCTTCTGTTTGGATTCGTATCTCTGTTTTTTACCGGTTTTGCCCGTAGTTATGGTTCTTTGTTAGCGTGCGGATTCTTTTTCGGTTTAATAGGATCTTCCTTTGCTGTTGGAATTCCGCATGTTTCAGAATGGTATCCAAAGAAAAAACAAGGCTTTGCATTAGGCGTTTATGGCGTGGGAAATGCGGGTACTGCCCTTGCTGCATTTGGAGCGCCATTTATCGCGGAATCTTTGGGTTGGAGTAAGGTATTTATTATTTATTCATTTCCGTTACTTCTCATGGCATTTATCTACTGGTTTTTTACATCCAATGCCCCAAAACCTGCCAATTTAAAGGTTTCAACCCTGGGTGACAAACTGAAACTTTATAAATCTTCCAGATTGGCCTGGATCTTTTGCTTTTTTTACTTCATGTACTTTGGATTCTTCGTATGCTTTTCAGTATGGTTGCCGACGTATTTATATGACTTTTATCATATTTCACCGGTAAAGGCCGGTAGCTTCACCTCTATATTTGTATTTCTCTCATCATTTACCCGAATCTTGGGTGGTTACCTGGGCGATAAGTTCGATGGAAGAAAAATAATGGTACTGCTTACAGTAGCCGTACTTTTTATAGCGGTATTCTTAAATTTCAACTTATCATTAACAACCGCACTCGCGGTGTTTTACATTATGGGCACTTGTCTGGGTATTGGCAATGGTGTCGTATACAAGTTGGTAGCAGAATATTATCCAAAAGATACCGGGGCTGTGGGTGGCCTTGTAGGGGCAGCAGGGGGTCTCGGAGGCTTTTTTCTTCCTATAATTTTAGGCACAATTAAAGATTACACCGAGAATTATGCTCTCGGGTATATATTTGTATCCCTCGTTTGTCTTATGTGCCTTTCTTTTATGGAGAAAAAAACCCTGGTAAATGCACACAGAAAAGTAGCAACTGCAATGTAATGAGGGCGAGAAGCGCAAAGAGGCAGTGGGGTAATATTGAAGGCTGGTGCCGGTACATAAAGACGCTAAAAATTTATTTAATGGCATTTAAATAAAGAAGAATACCTATGGCTATTATCGAAAATTATATAGGTCAGAATAAGCTGACGCAATCTGCAATAAAGGATTTAAAGGTCGGTGCACGGTTAGTATTTATTGGTGTTAATCTAAGTTTCTTAGTAGGAAATTTAATTCACGGCCTTATCTATTTCGAATTTCTTCGGGCAGGAAATCACGGACGCGAATATGAGGCACATGTGCCGAATCTGCCCGATATGTTTGGTGATATTGTGATGGCAATAGTCTTTGCTTTCGCATATCTTTTTATCGCGTCTGATTCAGTAAAAAGAGTAGCAGATGGAATCTCTGATGTTTCATCAGGATTGACCTGCCAGGATAAACAAGCTGTGGAGCAGTTAATAAAATGGGTAAAAGGCCTTTTTTATGTAAGTATCATCGGGTTTGGATTGTATTTTCTCTCAAAATATTTCTTGTCTGAGGTACTTGAAGTATTTTTGGAAGAAGAGGAAGACGTTAGTGTTTCAATGCATCATATCTCTTTCGCCGCTCATAAACATCATGTAATTCCAATTATCTTAAATATTTTAAACGATTTTGTTAAATTAGGTTCGGTTTTCATATTCGTTACGGTATATTGCAGGTATCTTTCCTTAGGCAAGTATGCTTTTCTTACCCTTTATGCCTTCTTTTTTATACGATTCCTCTTTGCAACCAATATGTTTGGATTTATTGATAGATATGATTTGTATATGGGCGCCGCTATCCTGGATTTTCTAACACCGGTTATTAATATTATTTCAATTATTAGTATAGCTATTGGTGTGTAAGATGCTTTATACCTTTGGCAACTTGACCTGAAAAAATTTTAAATGAGCTACAAAGATTGTGCAGCTATGCTGCCATTCAGAAAAGAATTTTAAATTTAAGTAGTACGATTGGCAAACTATGAAATTCATTACCGAGAGAAGAAAAAAAGGACGGTTTATTAATGGGTCTGCTTCGCTTGGCCACTCCTATATGATTACTCCATTCAGCATGACGAACTGGCTGCCGATTAAACTTCTTGTAAAACGTTTAATCCACTGAATCGTCACCGCATTACATTCTCATCGTCAGCATGCTTAAGAAACACTATAATTGTTGCCCGGGAATGAATATACTCAAGAGGCTTACAATTTGTGATTTATAGACAATGTCGTCGCAGTTCAACACAGACAAACAAAGTTTGTCCATGCTACCCTATTTTCAATTTAAAATTCATATTTTATGGGCATCTTTAGTATAGTATAAGCCCTTACCTTAAAAATTAAGTTTCATTTTCAATCTTGTATATTTTTATTTTTACATAGAACCGTAGAGAAGTTATAGAGTCCTGTTGTAATTCATATACAGAAGAGGGGTATTGTGTGCAAGTAAGAAAATCTACGAAGATCAGGAGACAGCAGATTGTAGACATTATTCGGGCTATTATTTCTTCTAAAGGGATTGAACATGTTACCATAAGCGAAATAGCTGGAGAAATGGGAACCACCAAAGGGGCTATTTACCGGCATTTTAAGAGTAAAAGGGATATACTGCGCTTATTGATAGATAATGTAGAAGAAGCCCTTATGGATACTGTTGACAATGCAATGACGGATGAAAACCCCATTCAAAATTTAAATAATATTTTACTTGCACAACTTACTTTAGCCAAAAATCGTCGGAAGACTTCCTTTGTTGTTATTATGGGAGCCATGCAGTTTAGCGATCCAATCATACGCAAAAAGATATTAGCGCTTATCCAGAAGTACCTGCGGAAAATAGAGAAACTGCTTTTAAGCGGCGTAAAATTGGGATTAATAAAAAAGGACATCAATCCCAGGATATCTGCTATGGCTTTTATGGGGCTTATCCAATCTACTGTAAGCGTGTGGTCATATAAAGATTTTAATTTCGTACCAAAAAAAATGCATAAGCAGCTATGGAATATTTATCAACATGGACTTGGGCTTTAATCTTTGCACATAGTTATGTGAAATCATTCAGTACTATGTCGCTTATATCTATATTTTCTATCTGTTCTTCCACGAGGGGTGACTTTTCCGAAAGCCCGGTCTTTTCTTCAAAGGTCTTTTTTTCTGCCCTGTAAATTATACCAATGGGGATCCTGTCTCCCCATTCACAGGACTTCTGAAAAGCAAGCATCCTGTCTTCCGGATTGTATGATTCATCATCGTTAACTTTATAAATTCTTTTAGAATACCATCCGAAGGTGTTCTTTTTATTAAATGATACGCAGGGCTGCAATACATCTATGAGAGCGAAACCTTTATATTTTATTCCTTCAAGGATGAGCCAGGAAAGATGCTCATAATCTGCAGCATATCCCCTTGCAACAAATCCTGCCCCAATAGCAATCGCCATTTCCAGGGGACAAAGAGGTTCTTCAATTACCCCTTCAGGTTGGAATTTTGTTTGATATCCCGGATCTGTTGTTGGTGATGCCTGCCCTTTTGTAAGGCCGTATATTTGGTTATCGTGAACTATTAACGTTATGTCTAAATTTCTTCGTATATTATGAATAAAGTGATTTCCACCTTCACCGTAACAGTCACCATCTCCGGTAGTAATCACTACTGTTAATTTGTGATTTGCAATTTTTGCTGCAACGGCAACCGGCAGTGCCCTTCCATGAAGACCGTTAAAACAGTTGCATCTGATATAGTGGGGTAGTTTTGCAGCCTGGCCTATTCCGGAAACAAATAAGACATCTTTCAAATCCCTGCCAAGTTTGGCAACAGATTTTTTTACCGCAGTAAGGATACCGAAATTACCACACCCGGGGCACCAGGCTATCTCATCGCTGCTTTTAATATCCTGAACTTCTACCATATTATATCTCCTGTCTGATTTGCTGGATAAGAAAGTCTAAATTAAAAGGTCTGCCATCAAATTTTAATATAGATCTATTGGCTTGAATCCCGGTTTCCCGTTTTAATAATCTTGCAAGTTGGGCTCCGGCATTGTTTTCTACCACAACGGTGTTTTTCGCTCCCTTCAGTAATTCAATCATATCGGCAGATGGGAAAGGCCAGACTTGAGGCAGATGAATGTACCCTATTTTTTTATCAGCGATTGATTCCTTTGTTTCTTTTAATACACCGTAGGTAGAACCGAAACCAATGAGAATACAATCGGCGCCTTCTACATCAAACGCTTTGGGTTTCTCTATTTCGTTCGAAAGGCCTGCCATCTTTTTATAAAATCTTTTTTCAACCATCATTGTGCGTATCCCCGCATCTTCGGTTATGTGCCCTTCTTCTGTATGCTCATCACTGTCTGCATAGACAGGCTCTTCTATCCATGAGGGTATTGCCCTGGGAGAAATGCCTGATTCGGTGATTTGATATCGTTTATAATCTTTCACATTTTTAGACTCTTCCTTTGATAAAATATATCTTTGTACTTTTATTTTATCCAAATCAAACATTTCGATATTTCTATAAGAGTCTGTTAAATGCTGGTCTGACATGATAATTACAGGTATCTGGTATTTTTCTGCCAGATTAAAGGCTTTTATTGTTAAGTAAAATGCCTCTTCTATTGAACCGGGCGAGAATATGAGCCTTGCAAATTCGCCATGACCTGCAGAAATGAGAAAATCCAGGTCTCCCTGTTCTGTTCGTGTGGGGAGACCGGTTGCGGGGCCTGGTCTCTGCCCTTCATAAATTACAATGGGGGTTTCCGTCATACCGGCAAGGCTTAAGCCTTCTACCATAAGGGCAAATCCCCCGCCGGAAGTACCAGTCATTGACCGCACCCCTGCAAAGGATGCCCCGATTATCATGTTTATTGCTGCAATCTCATCTTCTGCCTGTTCGACAACCATGTTAAATCTTTTTGCATATTGTGCCATAAGGTTTGCAAGGCCGGTGGAAGGCGTCATGGGGTATGCAGAATAGAATTTACACCCTGCTTTAATTGCACCTAATCCTATTGCATCACTCGCGGTCATTAAAAGGGTGTCTTTCGCACTGCCTTTTTTTATTTTGAAGATATCCCGTTTAAAATTATTTTTGGCAAAATCATATCCGGCATGAGCGGTTTCTCTGTTTTTTTCTATGAGATCCTTTTTCTTATCGGCGAATGCAGTTCTTAATACATTATCTACGTAGCTAAAGTTCACGCCGGTCATTTCTGCCAAAAATCCACAAGCAACTGAATTAACAAATATTTCGTCCCCTCCAACCTCCTTTGCTATGTTGTACATAGGGATATCAAAAAATGTGCTATCTTCTTCAGTAATATTAAATCTCTTTTTATCGAGGACAATTACCCCGTTTTTTGATATATCTTTTCTGTGGAGATTAACGCTTTTATTATCAAAGGCTACCATGATGTCGGAGTTTTGGCGTAGTGTATGGAGGTGTTTATCTGAGATTCTTATTTGATAAAAATTATTACCCCCCCGTATCCTTGACATGTAATCCTGGGCAGCAAAAATATAGAACCCGGCATTTTTGAACATATTACATAATGCCCCTCCTACAGTTTGCAATCCCTGGCCTGCTTCACCGGCAATTTTTATTGTAAGCTCATTATCCATAAATAGTTACCTCGATAGTATATTTGGTGGTCTCACCCCTTGTAGATTATTTCAAATTTCAATTTATTTTGTCCTGGTGGAAATTCAATCCTTTCATGAGAAAAGGTGAAAAAGGAATGGGAAATTTGTTAAGGCAAGTATAATATGCACGTTATCAAATATGATTGTTCACTGCAAGGATAATTGACAGCGTGGGATTTTGAGGGAAAAAAGAAAAATTACGCAGAAAAAGTGAGGGGTATGGCTAAAATGTGAAGAATGGTACATGGCACAGAAGTGTAATATCGTAGAGGAGACCCTTTGTGGTCGCCCGACTATATGTTACCTGGAATATAATTTATAAGCGAGAAAGACCGTGAATTCAAAAAACCAAAAACCGTCGATGTATGACGTATCAAATTTTACCATTCGTGATATGACGGAATGTTGTAAAGTAGTACGCACTATTGGCAAAGGTGCAAAAAACATGGAAGAAGTTGCCAATAGCATTGTTAATCATTTATACGTCAATTTGATTGATGGGCAGAGCGGCAATAAGGCATGTTCGCTGGTTCGTTTTTTCAAAACGCATACATTTGCAAAGCTCGACCCTGAACTTCAAAACTTTTCAAAAAATGTGTCAGGAAATAGTACTGTTTTCCCGGAGACGAAGTGCCTGACCCTCCTGGCGACCGTTGGTGAAAACCCGGCGTGGAATTCCAGAAAAACCTCAAAAGGGCACAGGGCGATTCCGCTTTTAAGCGAAGAGATGGTAGATCAGATTCCGATGATCAAAAACCTTATTGCGCAGTTGGGGTTAGATACAGACATGGTGATCAAGCCAGACCCACGGTTTCTGTTGAGTAAAAACGATAAAATGTATAACGTCTTTTGCATACCAGAGGCGCTTGGCAGCTCCTGTATTCCTGCGCAGAAAGAATTTGTTATTCCCTATGGGATAAAATCTGTTATAGGATTTGGAGGTCTGTTTCCTTCGGGTGATATCTTTGCGATCATTATGTATCTGAAATGTACCATTACTAACAAAGTGGCGGATCTTTTTAAAATCCTTGCGCCAAATGTAAAAATAGCGGTACTGCCGTTTGAAGATACTGTATTTGCTCAATCCGCAAAAGCTTTTGTGCGTACCGCAGAAATTCAAAAGCTCAAGGATCAAATAGTTGCCATGGAGCAACTGCTGGAGGTGTACGAACAAAGCGTAATTGTGCAAACAATGAAACTTCAGAAAGAAGTATCAGAGCATAAAGAGATTGGGGAAACATTAAAGGACAGAGAACGGTTCCTGCAGACACTTATGGATGCAATTCCAGCCCCGGTATTTTATAAGGATGAACATGGTAAGTATATCGGCTGCAACAGCGCATTTGAGGATTTTTTAGGAATGCGGGAAGCAGAAATTATTGGCAAGACCGTCTATGATGTTGCTCCCACGGAGCTTGCAGATCGCTATCACGAAGCCGATACTGCATTGTTTAATAGGAGGGGAAGTCAGGTTTACGAAACCGTAGTGAAACACAGCAAAGGCTCAGTGCATAACGTTCTTTTCCATAAAGCAGTTTTCAATGATAGGGAAGGCAAACTCGCCGGGTTGATTGGAGTTGTTCTGGATATTACCCAACGGAAGCTGGCTGAAGAAATGCTCCGACACAGGACAAATTTTGAAAAAACAGTTGCGGCGATCTCCAGGCGATTTATAACCCTTTCTGATTTTGATGCCGCTGTTAACGCTTCCCTGGCAGATGCCGGACGGTTGTGCAGGGCAGGAAGGGCATATCTCTTTAAGTCCCGGGACAACGGCACTATTATGGATAATACTCATGAGTGGTGTGATTCGGGGGTTACCGCTGAAATGAATAACCTTCAGAACATTCCTGTTATTGCATTTCCCTGGTTAATAAAAAACTTACAGGAAGGTAAGGTCGTTCATGTTGAGGATGTTTCTGAAATGCCGGATGAAGCAATCGCAGAAAAAATTGAATTTGAGAGACAGTCTATTAAGTCAATATTGGTCCTGCCAATATATATAGAAAAAAAACTACTTGGATTTATTGGTTTTGACAACGTAAGGTCTACCGGCCAATGGTCTGAAGATGATGTGACACTGCTCAATATCATGTCAGAGATTTTGGGAAATGCAATAGCACGTGTTGAGTCGGAAAAACTCATCAGCCACATGGCATATCATGATGCCCTTACTAAATTACCCAACCGTAACCTCCTCTATGACCGATTGAAAGTGGCCATGGCACATGCAATTCGCAGTAAAAACATGGTTGCAATTATAATGCTTGATCTGGATGGGTTTAAAATGATTAACGACTCCTTCGGGCATCAAATGGGTGATTTATTACTCAAGGCTGTCGCAGAACGGTTGATGCAATGTTTGCGGGAAGGAGATACAATTGCCCGTATGGGTGGTGATGAATTTATAATCGTCATTCCAGACCTTGCTCAGACAGAAGATGCCGCTCTGTTTGCGCAGAAAATTCTGGAGGCATTTCGCCTGCCCTTTCTTATTGAGAAGCACGAACTTCATACTACTGCCAGCATAGGTATCACCATCTTCCCCCTCTACGCAAATGATTCAGAAAGCTTATTTAAACAGGCAGATGTTGCCCTGTACCTTTCCAAGGCAAAGGGTAAAAATACCTATCAAATCTACAAACCTGGCGTTACTTAAATTCTGCAATCGATATTAACCCTTCCTTTTGCTGGTTGTATTCCACAAATACTGAAGCCCATGCCCTGAGTAGCCTTCTTTTGGACAACAGTAATTTTGTATTCCATATACATTAAAGGCACACCAATCCTGGAGAGTTACCCTGACCCTCCAGTTGCAGCACAAGCTGGCGATGATTGAGTTTTCAAGTGAGGTTTCGTTTGAACTGAACAATGGCGCCGTGTATAATGCACCGGTCTATTTCGTATTATCCGCTAGGAGGTTACGGAAGCATATGCAGACACCTGCAGGGTTAAATTGTCCGGTGTTGAAGTTCAAGAGGCGTTGCTGCAAAAAAACACTAATTTTACGGGAGAAAAAAATGAAAAAGGGGCCAAAAATTCTAATATCGATTTTGGTGGTGCTGGTTGTTTTGATAGCGGTTGTTGCGCTGCTTACCAAGTTGTTCGGCGACCGCGCATTGAAGGTGGGGATCGAGGCCGGCGCCGAACGATCGATGCAGGTTGGGGTACATCTTGATGATGTATCGCTGTCGATTTTCGGTGGAACGTTGAATTTAAAAAACCTCATCGTCGATAACCCGGAAGGCTATCAGCATCCCAATGTGCTGAAGGTTGGCAATACCTATATTTCCGTTAATATTCGTACCCTCTTGAGCGATACGGTGGAGGTTAAAAAAATCCAACTGGATGATGTCTACCTGACCATCGAACAAAAGGGACTGACCAACAATCTTCGGCATATCCTCAATAATCTGCCCAAGGACGACGCCACGGACGAGCCCGGCAAAAATCTTCTCATCAAGGAACTCCAGATCAATGGCGTGACCGTCGAGGCCAAACTGCTGCCGATACGTGGACAGTCCGACACTGTTAGGCTGAGTGTTGCGCCTATGACGCTTACCAATCTCGGAACCAACGAAGATATTAATGTGGCCAAATTGACTGACATTATTTTGGAGACTATCGCCAGGAGTGTAATGGAACAGGGTAAAGGTCTGCTGCCGCTGGATATGATTAACGACATTGGCAAGGGCGTGCTGGGAGTGGGAACCGAACTGTTTCAGCATGGTACAGGTGTGGGTAAAGGCATCCTCGAAGGGGCCGGCGACGTCGGCAAAGGGGCAACCGATGCCATTCGCGGCATTTTCCAGCGCAAGAAAGAATGACCTCCTTTCGATTGACGATTGAGTCGGTATATAATGGAACGTCCCGGCGGTTTTCCCCTTTCTTGAAGAATCGAAGCATCGAATCCTCATACGCACCCAGAAGTCTTGTTTTTGGTTATAACATGATATTCTCCGGTGAAATAAGGGGAATAAAAAGGTATACCTTCTGTTCTTTTTTGTATTGTTTAAAACCCTTCAAAATCGTTTTTTTCGTGTTATTTTTGATGTCATGCAGTAAAATTTATACCAAGATATTTGATATATTTTTTTACCACATTATTTTTCAGTTTCAAATTCCATGGGTATTTTGTTAATATAACCGCGATTGAAATTTTGTAGCGGCCTGGAAATAATTATTGATAACAAATGCATGCAAAAAGTGGCAACATGCCGGAAGAAATTGCATAAAATATTTCAATTAATGAATATTAAGAAATACTGTAATATATTGTTAAAAAGTGACTTTTATACTAATGCGCCCGTAGCTCAGAAGGATAGAGCAACGGTTTCCTAAACCGTAGGTCGGACGTTCGAATCGTCTCGGGCGCATTAAAAATACTTATGATTGATTTGCACACACATACGCTATTTTCCGATGGTGTACTCTTGCCTTCCGAGCTTATCCGCCGTTGCGAGGTAAAAGGTTTCCGGGGCCTGGCCATTACCGATCATGCAGATTACTCCAATATTGATATTGTAATACCCAATGTATTAAAAGCATGTCAGGAAATAGCATCTACTACCAGGATGAAGGTGTGCGTAGGGGCTGAATTAACGCATGTCAGGCTGGAACATATAAAATTAATGGTTCAGAGAGCCAGAGAGTTGGGTGCGTGCATTGTTTTGGTTCATGGGGAGACAATTACGGAACCCGTTATTCCGGGCACAAACAGGGCGGCGATAGAGGCTGGCGCTGATATTTTGACGCATCCCGGGCTTATTTCCGTTGATGATGCTCGTTTGGCGAAAGAGAAGGGGGTAAGGCTTGAAATATCCGGCAGGAAAGGCCATGCATACGCAAATGGCCACGTCGCCAAAATGGCAAAAAAGGTAGGGGCAAAGCTTGTTATCGGTTCAGATTCTCATGCGCCGGGTGATTTGTTGGACCGTGCGTATGCTGAATTGATTATTCGTGCAGCAGGTTTGGACGATGATGATATTGAAAATATTTTTAGAGAAGCAGAAACTTTAATTGATTTATAAAAGAGAAAGAAAAATGACTGATACAAAATCTGACATACTTGGGGTGTTAAATAAATATAAAATTTTCATTGGTATAGGCGTTGCGGTTGTTATTTCTATTGCAGCAGTGACGGTAACTTTCGTTAAAGCAAAGTCCAGAAAAGATGAAACCGCATGGCAGAGTATGTGGAGAATCAATAGCGATCTTGCAATGGCTGCTCAGGCAGGGAAAACCGAAAAAGATAAAAACGAGGCATTGAACAATGCCATTGAATCATTCGAATACATCGAGGAGGCTTTGGCGTCTTCCGGCACAACGCCATGGATATTATTTCAGAAGGGCAATGTTTATTATGAGTTGAAAAACTATGATGAAGCGATTCGTGCTTATAATGATTTTTTGCAAAGATACAGCGGCCATCCCATTGCTTTCCTTGCGAAACAATCGCTGGGATATGCATATGAAGAAAAAGGACTTTTAGAGGAAGCCTGTAATCAATTTAATGACAACCTGCTATCGAATAAGGTTTTTCTTTTAGCGCAACAGGGGTGGGACGCAGGCCGTTGCTACGATAAATTAGGTCAAAAGGAGAATGCCATTCTCAATTACAACAAGGCAGTGGAGGCAGAACCGGATAGTATTTGGGCGTCTCTTTCGCGGTACCGTTTATCGGTAATCAAATAAATATAATGTTGCAGGAAAGCCAGGCACACGTTAAAGAAGTAACATTGGAAATAAAGAGGGTAGGTGAAAGTAAAAGAATAGACAGATTTATTTCTTCCCGCTTTCCTGACCTTTCGAGGACGTATATACAAAAACTAGTAAAAGAGGGTGCAATTGTTGTAAATGGAAACGTCGTCAAAAGCAGTTATTTCATAAAAAAAGGCGACGTGATTTCCGCTACCGTTCCTGTGCCGGAAGAGACCAAAATTACACCGGAAGACATCCCTCTGAATATCATCTACGAAGATGATTATTTAATGTTGATTAACAAACCATATGATATGGTAGTACACCCTGCAGGAGGGCATCCTTCCGGTACTCTTGTGAATGCAGTTACTTTTTATTGCCAAAATCTCTCTCAGATTAACGGACCCCTGAAAGCGGGTATCGTTCACCGGTTGGATAGAGATACAAGCGGGGTAATGCTTGTGATAAAAAGCGATGCTGTACACTCCCACATTGCAATGCAGTTTGAGAAAAGACTTGTGAAAAAGGAATATTTTGCAGTTGTAGAGGGCGAGGTGGCATTTGATTCCAATGAAATAAATATGCCGATAGGACGGCATAGAGTTGACAGACAAAAGATGGCGGTAAGAAGGGATACGGGAAAAAACGCAACTTCAGTTTACGAGGTAATCGAGCGTTTTCGAGGCTATACGTTGGTGAAGATAATGCCAAAGACGGGGAGAACACATCAAATTCGTGTTCATATGCAGGCAATAGGGCATCCGGTTGTTGCAGATGAAATGTACAGTAAATACAATGCTTGTTTTCGCTCGGATTTGCTTGGTAAGGAAAGGGCTCCTGACGAAGGGTCAATAATTGAAAGACAGGCGCTTCATGCACACAGAATTGAATTTTTCCACCCGATTCTGAACAAACAAATGGCTTTTCAGGTAGATATGGCTGAAGATATCTCTTTTTTGGTTAGCGCACTTCGGGAATTAAGGCCATTACGGAAATGAACAAGAAAATGTGAAATGTGTTTATATGATAAAATGTTTAATAAACGATATTTTTAAAATAATTTTGAAAATAAATATATTGATTTCTAATAGTCTGGTAGTATATTTTACTGACGTTAAATTTTTATAGAAGGAGTTATTGATATGTTTGGTATGCCAGGTGGTTGGGAGTGGATTATTATCCTGATTGTGGCAATTCTTATTTTTGGGAAAAGACTTCCGGAGGTAATGAAATCCTTGGGGAAGGGAATTGTCGAGTTTAAAAAAGGGGTAAAGGGAGTTGAAGACGACGTGGAAGATGTCAGCAGCAAGTCGCCACAGTCAAAGAAAAAAATAGACATCGAGAATGATACTGCAAAGCAGGAAAAAAATAGTTAGTTTTATTTTGAAAAAGGATAATAAAAATGCGGGATAGAAGAAGACAAAGATTAGGCTGGAAGAGTAAGAGAGCAAATCATGGAAGAATGGGTACGAAGGGAAGAAGGGTAGGCAGGTACAAGTAATCAGAAGGCGTTTAACGATGCCGGCCCTTTTGTCTGGATGAAGCTTTCAGGAACAACAATATGTTGAATGTATAGTAAATTTTTATATAGGAATAATTTATTCTGTTAGTTTCGGAATTGAATTGTGCAGAGGTGTTTTTGATTAGAAAACGTAATAATGAGGCATGGCAGGTTCCAGAAAGATTTTGAACGCGAAAGACGTAAGAGAAAATTTACGAAAAATAGAAAAAAAAGTAATAATTTAGTTTTTTATAAAATTACAATAATAGCGATGTTTGCCGCACATTGTAGGGGCGAAGCATTTGTCCGTTTGGGTATTAACACCTTCATGACAATTTACGGCAAATGCTTCGCCCCTATTTTTTCAAAGAACCAAATTATTACGAAAAAAAGGTATTTGTATTTTGCCGTAATAAAGTAAAGATTTATCAATAAAACCGGGAAAAGACGCTGCTTGCTTTTTTTACTTTCTGTCCAAGATCAATTCACACCTTTAAAATCATAGAGAGGCAGTAATGTGCGCTTTGTGGTTTTCTTGCTACACACCTTTGACGTTTGCTGCAAATTTACTGAAAAGCGCACAGAAATGCCAAAAATCCGACACTATTAAAAAATGCGTTGTGTATCAGTTGTAACCGAATGTAGTTTTCCAAATAACGTTTTGAGTGAAATGTAGGGTGCGCCCTACTCGCTAAATTCAACCCCCTGCTCCCGCCCTGGCCTTTACCCAAGCAGTTTAATTTTTTGGGAATAACATATGTTTTGTTTTATGAAGCTCCAAGATGTTAAATTTTATGTCCAAATGGCAAGAAGCATTTAGTCGGGGGCGGCATCTGTCTGGAAACATAGCATTACATAACACAGCCCCGAACATAACCTGGCTTCCCGCCGGACAGGGGTATATCTTAACGCGGTATTACGCGGGAGAATATTTATAATGCGGAAAATAATAATCATACTTTCATCTGTTTTTGTTTTTCTTTTAATAGCAGTGATTGCAGCGCCCTTTGTAATTGACCTAAATAAGTATAAAGACAGGATAATTACACTTGCAAAGCCATATCTGAATCGGGAGTTTGATTTTGCTGATGTTAAACTTACCCTAATAAGCGGCTTGGGGGTAGAAATCAATGGACTGCGTATTGCGGACAATCCGGAATTTGGAAGTGAAGATTTTCTGTCTTTGCAGAGTCTTCGCATAAAGGTGGCGTTGTTTCCGTTATTAAAGAAAAAGATACAAATCAAAAAGTTGATCATGGATGAACCTGTTGTGCGCCTGGTTCGGAATTCAAATGGGGTGTTTAATTTTTCTGATATGGCAAGTGATGCCGAAGAAGACGAAAAGCCGCAGGCAAAGGATGAAAAGAGAAAAGAAAAAAAATCAGGGAGTGAAAAAAAACCTGATAGCGAACACAACATTTTTCTGGCAGGATTAATGGTTTCCCAATTCACCTTACACAGTGGGCAAATACATTTTTTGGATAATTTTGTTCCTGATGCACCGGTGACGATGGTTTTTGATTCATTAAATATAGAATTAAAAAATGTGTCTTTGTATAAACCGATACGGATATATGCATCAGCCGGTTTACAGGGGACAACAGAGCAAAATCTTCTTATAAAGGGCATGGTCGGACCAGTAGGAGATAATATGGATCTTGTGGGTCTTGCTATGGACATTCACGTTTCCGTCCAAAATGTATTTCTCCACAAATTTGTCCCCTATATTCCCGATGGTTTAATGCTATCCCCCCTTGAAGGAATCTTATACATGACGGCAAATATAAAGGGCTCTGTTCATTCAGGATTGGATTTAGAGTCTGTGATTCAGGGCGAAAAACTTGTAATGTCCATAAAAGACTCTGATGAAAAAATACAAAACGTAAATATTACACTGAAAGAAAAGATCAAATATGATGACAGAAAAGGGGATATCGGTTTTCAGCAATTGGATTTGGCGTTGAATGATAACAATGTTTCATTGACGGGCACTATAGAAAATATAAAAACAGATCCGCAATGGGATGTAACCCTCATGGCAAAAATGAATGCACTTGACGAAGCGTTAGCACTATACCCTGTCTTTAAAGAAGCGTTGCCGCAAGATTTTCGATTCACAGGACCTTTAAACATGGAGATAACTTCAAGCGGAAGTAAGGATGCTATGCAAATATCCGGGCATACGGATATGACGAGAGCGGAAATACTCTATGGAGAGGTATTTAAGAAGCAAAAAAATATCCCATTTCAAATATCTCTAAAAGCAAATAAAATTGCAGATATCATTCAACTGGAGGCTTTTGCAGTTAATTTGCAAAATGCATCCCTTAATAGTTCTGGTTCGATAGAAGATATGGTAAACCCTCGTTTTGATTTGGTGAGTACCGCGAATGAATTTTCGTTGAAGGGATGGGATGCAATTGTTCCTTTGTTGAAAGAATATGAGCCGGAGGGTTCGGTTAGTATTAAGAATTATATGAAAGGTAATTTTGATGACGCATTCGTGAATCTACACGTTTCATCCCCTAAACTTTTGTTTAAATTCCCCGCATCTTCTGATAAGAAAGAAGATGAAAATACGAAACAACGTAAAGATGTTGCCGAATCGATTCGTTTTGAACTATTGGCAAAGAAGCTGGCGGACAATATCACAGCAGACGGGGGGCTTGAAATGGGAAATGGAACTATATTGGATATTAATTTTGAAGAAGCGAAGGGGAAATATAGTTTCCAGGATGATATTTTGAAAATACAGAGCTTTCAAATGCGTACCTTTGAGGGAGATATTTCACTTACAGGAAACTATGACTCCAAAAGCATGCAGTGGGATGCAAGCCCTATAATAAATGCAGTAAGGATAGATGGCGTTGTTGATGCTTTTACTCAATACCGCGGTATGATGAAAGGAGTTTTTTCCGGATCGTTTGACATGGGCGGTTCTCTGGGGAAAAACGATAAAATGGTAACGAATGCTAATGGATCGTTTCGTTTGTTACAAGGAGAGATCGAAAACGTAAATTTAATGGAAACGATAATAGATTCTCTTTTGGGGATAAAAGAAGTTTACAAATATGCAGGGGAAAAGAAAGATGTGTTGGAAAAATATGATGTAACACGATTTGATTCTCTCGACGGTGAATTTTCTCTTTTAAATGATATGCTTGATTTAAAAAAGTGTTATCTGGAAAATATTTATACCCCTGATGTTCCAGGTTCAGACGCAAAGCTAAAGGGGGATATCAATTTTGATACCGGGAAACTTGATTTAAGCGGCAAAGTTATATTGTCTTCTGAACATTCAGAAAAGTTGACCAAAAAAGCTAAACCTTTAAAGGCGCTTCTCAATGAAAAGGGGAATATTGTCTTGCCCGTTACCGTTACCGGGACGATGAGTAATCCAAAACCATTGTTGGATACAAGTTATGTACTCAATGCGATGATGAATTATTATGGAAAGGAAGAACTCGAAAAGGGATTGGATAAGTTAAAAGGAAAACTTGGTCTGGAAAAGCTTGGCCTGGAAAAATTATGGCAAAAGGATTAAAGATTAATACTGATTTAAAAGAAGAGAAAAACAGACCGTTCCGCTAAAGCGAATAAAGAAGTCTGCACTTTACTGTTTAAGCACCTCATTCATACTGCCGCTACGGTACCTTTTAGCTACCTATTCTACACAATAATTATCAATATAAGGGAATCCCAATGAACACGTTAGGTTAAAACTTAAAGGGTTAAAAGACGAATTAATCAAAACAGACAGTAACCCTTGAAGCATGAGAAGAAAAAAACATTTAGATTGTGATGAAAAAGACGAAAAGAAAATAAAATGCGAAAAATGAGTTTCAGACGTTCATCCGATAAAATCTAGCAAGGCGGAACCACAGATTTCGCAGATTACGCAGACAAAAAGATGCGAATTAATCTTTGGCATTATTCAAACAGGAGGTATAGAATGCAAGGAACGAGGTATATTCTCAGTGAGTATGTGGAACAAGCTATGGCACAAGCCCTTTACGACAAGCTTGAAGATAGTACATTTTCAGGCCGTATTCCTGTTTGTAAAGGGGTTGTGGCGTTTGGTACTACATTGCACCAGTGTGAGGACGAATTACGTTCAACACTTGAAGATTGGATTTTGGTTGGGTTGAAATTTGGCCATACTTTACCAGTGATTAGAGGTATCGATTTGAATAAGGAGCCAACCCGTGAGCCGATGGACGCCCTGTAAACGGAGAGATTTTATTCGCCGTTTACGAAAACTCGGTTTTGACGGTCCTTTTTCTGGAACCAGACACAAGTTTATTGTCTATCAACAATACTGTCTCACTATTCCGTCTAATGATGAGTATTCAGTGCCTCAACTTCGTATGATGATAAGGGAAGCGGAAGAAATAATAGGTAGTGAAATTACCGTTGATGAATGGAATCGTTTGTAAAAATAACAAATATATTCCCATGAATGGACTTTCAGATATGCCTATTGTTGAAAGGTATACCAAAAAGTTTTGTAACTATTAAGCGTAAACCCCGGCGGGTTCATGTTTGCAAACCTGAACCCGCCGGGAGCCGTGTAATGTTTACGCTGAATAGTTACATTATTTGAAACATATTTCTATAATATAGTCAAACAAATAAGGTTTTCGAAAAATTTACACACCCCCGGCCCCTCTTTTTAGAGGGGAGATAAGAAGTCCCCTCTATCAAGAGGGGATTTAGGGGTGTGTTTGATAATATGCCTAGTCAAATAAATCTGTTTTTTAGAAAGCCATTTTATCGCCAAATCTCTAAAATCATATTTGTTTGGCTATAAATACCATTGTGAAGGATAATCGAAAAGTATGTACTTATTGTTTAAGCACCTCATTCATACTGCCGCTACGGTATCCTTCTACATCGAGAGTGACGTATTTGTAACCTATTTCCTTGAATGTATTGATTAATTCAGTTCTTTTGCCGTTTTGTAATAATTTGAGAAAATCTTCCGGCAGTATCTCAATTCTTGCTATGGTATCGTGATGCCTGACGCGAAATTGTCGCAGCCCAATGCTTCGCAAATAATCTTCTGCGGCGGCAACGAGAACTAATTTGTCTTCAGTAATGGCTTCTCCATATGGGAAGCGGGATGACATGCAGGCGTATGACGGTTTATCCCAGTTTGAGAGAAGGAGGTATTTTGATATTTCGCGTATGTCGGACTTCCTGAATCCGAGGTCTTTTAAAGGGCTGCGTACGCTGAGTTCCTTTGCAGCTTCAAGCCCGGGCCTGTGTTCACTTGTATCGTCAAAATTGGCGCCATCCACAACATTCTTGAATCCTTGTGCCCTTGCAATGTCTTTCAGTTTTCCAAATAATTCCGATTTGCAAAAATAGCACCGGTTCGTGGGATTTTCCGCAAAGCCCTTAATATTAAGTTCGCTGGTATGGATGGTCATATGGGAGATACCAATCTCCTTTGCTATTTTTGTCGCCTCTTCATATTCAAAGGCGGGATATGTTTCTGAACGGGCAGTGACTGCCATAGCTTTTCCGCCTAAAACATCAAAACAAACTTTCGCGACAAGCGAGCTGTCCACTCCTCCTGAAAAAGCAACAACAACACTTTCCAATGCCTCTGCATAGTTTCTTAATTTATTAAGTTTTTCTTTCGTATCCATACTACTCAACTGTGATCAAATTTTTAATTTCAGCAAGGTGTATTTGAATATATTCCACTGAAAATTTACGATAAATCCAGCATTTTCTGGATAGCGGAATGTGCCTTTTGCGCGATATCCTCAGCGACCTTGACTTCATATACAAGGTCTTCCAAAGCCCACAATACCTTTTCCAGGTTAATGAGCTTCATATTGGGACAATCGGAAAGCGGTGTAACTGCGAAAAATGATTTTTGCGGGTTCTCTTTCTTTAGGCGATGTAAAAGACCGATCTCGGTTCCGATTATAAATTTGCCTGCACTGGATTCCCTGCAATATTTTGCGATTCCAGTCGTACTTGCAACATGGTCAGCCAGCTCAATAACATCAGGTGTGCATTCAGGATGCACCACGATTTTTGCCTGAGGATGTTCCTTTTTTGCTTTTACAATATGTTCCGCCAGTATCCTGTGGTGTGTTGGGCAGTAGCCCTCCCAAAGAATCATGGGACGGTTGAGCTGTTTTGATACATACCCGCCCAGACTCTTATCCGGAACAAACAGTATTTCCTGTTCTTTGGGAAATGAAGATACGATTTTTATTGCATTAGATGACGTGCAACAGATATCGCTCTCTGCTTTTACTGCGGCGGTACTGTTTACATAGCAAACAACTTTTGCACCGGGATACTCCTTTTTTTTCAGAATAAGTTCCTTCCGGGTAATCATATTTGCCATCGGGCAGCCTGCATTTTCATCAGGCAAAAGCACCAATTTGCCGGGACAAAGAATTGATGCGGTTTCTGCCATGAAATGTACCCCGCAGAAAACAATCATTTCCGCCTCAGTTTTGGCGGCCTGTTGTGATAATCCCAGGGAATCCCCGGCGTAATCCGCAATATCCTGTACTTCACCCCTTTGATAGTTGTGCGCAAGTATTATTGCATTTCTTTTTTTCTTTAATTCTTTTATTTTATCTATTATTAATGTAGTCAAATTCTAGGTGTTTTGTTGATGTTCTTGTATTGAGGTATCTTTTCATGCCAGTGTTTCTTTCTGAAAAACATGGCGTAAACGCTACGAAAATGAATGATAACACAGTATGATGCGATTTTAAATACTTTTTTTATGTGACTCTTTCGCCAAATGAGTCAATTGCTCCCAACTATTAATCGGGAGCAGTTATTTCATACGAGTGGTTATAAGCAAAGGGAATGTGTTACTGTTTTTTTTCAATTTGCAAAATTGGTTGCTTTTTATCGAAATCAAATATACCGCCGGGCAAAGTGAAATTGACTCGTATTTATCAATGTGATATAAAATGGATGCTAGGCGCAGAATACAGACAAAAAGATTATGTTACCGCAGAAGCAGAAAATAACAATAAATTTGTAACACTTTAGTTTTTTGAAAAATTCCCGGGATAGAAAAAATACCATGTAGCCCTGTTAGTGGCGGTCTGTTTGTAGCGCAATAAAATTCAATAAGGTAAATAGCTCCGTAGGAGCGGCCTGTCCGTATTCAGGTAGACCTGTTTATATGGATTTACAAGAGACAGGTTGCTCATAATTGCAGAGACAGGTTTCAAACCTGTCTCTACGATCTGTTATTATTTTTTTTTTTTTATTAAAAGAGTTTTCCCCTCCGGTGTTTTTGGTGGTTCTTTTTTAAAAAACTAAAGTGTTACATAGATTTACTTATTACCGTTATGTTCAATGGGGATGTTTCTTACTATTTTATTTGAGGGGGGAATTGCATTATGAAGGGTAAAAACTACATCAATGGCGCATTTGTTGATAGTGCTTCATCTGAAGTGTTTGAAAGCAGAAATCCGGCGTATTGTGATGAGGTGCTAGGGACATTTCCCCTTTCTTCTGCAGATGACGTCAATAATGCGGTGCTGGCGGCAAAGACCGCTTATGATACATGGAGAAAAATTTCACGGATAAGACGCGGCGAATATCTTGATGAATTGGCGCAGTTGCTGAAAAAAGACAGAGAAGCCATCTCTCAGTTGGTATCGAAAGAATGCGGGAAAGGGATTGCGGAAGGGCGTGCGGATGTAACGGAAGGCATTCATATGGTTCAATATATATTTGGCACAACAAGGATGCCGCATGGCGATATTATTGATTCGGAGATTGTAGAAAAAGACTCCTTCATGCGACGGAGGCCAAAAGGTGTTGTTGCCGCAATTACGCCATGGAATTTTCCCTTTGCGATTCCACTATGGCTGATTTGTCCCTCTGTAGTGGAGGGGAATACCGTTGTGTTAAAACCGTCCCGGGAGACGCCTTGCGTCGCTAATAAAATTGCAGAATATGTGCATGCTGCAGGATTTCCTCCCGGAGTAATTAATGTAATACATGGAGGTTGTGGAGATGCGTTGGTAAGACATTCCGATACACAGGTAATATTGTTTACCGGTTCATGTGAAGTTGGTGAAGGGATAAAGAAGATTGCTGCTGAATCCTATAACAAAATGTGCGCCTGCGAGATGGGGGGGAAAAATGCGATAATAGTTCTCGATGGCGCCAATATGGAGATAGCGGTGAATGCCTCTATTCTCAGCGCCTTTAAAACTTCAGGGCAGAGATGTACTTCCGCAGGCAGGTTGATTTTACATGTGAATATGCTTGAAGAATTTGAAAAGAGATTTGTTGAACTCGCCAAACGGATTAAAATCGGCAACCCTCTTGACGAAGAGGTATTTATGGGACCAGTTATAAATCAAGCAGCAACAGAAAAAATTTTACGATATAACGATTTTGCAAAGAATGAGGGGGCGGAGGTATTGCTTGACGGCTCCAGGCTTACTGGCGGGGGATATGATAAGGGGTACTTTATGTCTCCTTTTGTATATCGAATGAAAAATAATCCAAAGAGCCGTGTTCTCCATGAGGAGGTCTTTGGGCCTCATGTGGCGATTATCCCTGTGGAAAGTATTGATGAGGCTATTAATGTGTATAATGATACAGAATATGGTCTTTCCTGTGCAGTAATTACGGAAGATTTTCGAAAGGCGAGGCGGATAAGGGATGACTGTGAATACGGACTTGGGTATGTTAATTTACCTACAATAGGCGCGGAGGTACATTTGCCGTTTGGGGGACTGAAAAAGAGCGGGACCGGTCTCCCTTCCGCAAGCACTTTGATAGATGCGGTAACACACCGCACGGCATGGACGGTGAATCATGATTTAGAAATAAAAATGGCGCAGGGGCTTAGCGCTAAATTATCTTAGTACTTATCACCACTTACTTAATCTTGAGAGCACCACCATTAAACATCTGACGGAATTAGCAGAAAATGTATCACGAAAATGGCGATGGATAATTACTGTTGCATATATCATTGCCCTCTATGCCTTCCTGCCGTTTGCTCCTGCGATTTGGAGGTTTGCACTGCGACTGCTGGGAGAAAAAGTAAACTATTTGAGCGGGATATTCGTAAGTATCGCGGGAGTGTATTCCCTTTTCTTTTTAGTTTACCGGAAAAAGGCAAGGAATGTTTCTGTTTATGCGGCATTTTTTGTGATATCTCTGGCATGCCTTGTTTTGTTGAAGTATATGTGTGTGAATGGTGCGGAGAGATTCCATCTGCTATTTTACGGGATTTTAAGCGGTATTCTGTTCTGGGCGTTAAGAATAGACGTTCAAAATAAATTAATCTATGTGTATACAACCATTTTGGTATGTTTGGTAGGCGCAATTGATGAGTTTATTCAGGCAATTTTGCCGATGAGATGCTTTGATATGAGGGATATAGTGATGAACTGGTTTTCCGGCGGATTGGGAACTCTCTTTATTGTGTTTGTATTAAAGCCAGTTTGGGATACTGCAAAGGGGGGAAAGGGGTGTTGTCTTAAAAATCCTTATACGTAGCTCATCGTTTAGCCTTGCTAGTGAATATTACTGTGGTTGATTACAAAAACCTGCCTGGTTTTTCTTTTTGATCGTAAATGAGTCAAGCTGTTTTTGGGTTTCCTTGGAAGCTCTGCGGTCGAGCCACTTCCCGGGAGTCTCTCCCTTGCCCATTTTGTACATTATAAAAAGATAACCAAAGCCTCTAAGGAAATAGTTTCCTTCAACTGCTGCGCTGTGCCAGTGATTCCTGAGAAGTTTTGCATTGTGGCGTGTTACGGCAATAATATCCACCGGCAGGAAATAATCGCTCAGAATGCTGAACAGATTGAACCCTATCGGAAGAAACGGTTTCCCTTTTTTTGCCGAATCGGATACCAAAAGCGCCATATAGCGGCGGGGCTTGAGTATGCGGTGTATTTCCCGGATTACCTGTTCCAATGCTGTGTAATATTCCCCGGAAGTGGCCTCTAATTCTCCAATACAGTTTTCTTTTCCTGAATAAGTGATGTGGGTTGAATAGGGAGGATCGATAAAAACAAAATCTGCTGTTGCCTTTTCTATGGGGATTTTCCGTGCGTCTGCCTGTTTAATATCTTTGCGTGTTGGATTCAGATCAAACCCTAATGCCTCACGGTTTAGCTCCTTAGCAACATCTAGGGTTGTGCCTGCGCCGCACATGGGGTCAATTACAACATCTCCTGGTCGTGTATATCGCTGCAATAGGTTCCAGATGATATAAGAAGGAGTGGCTCCCTTGTAGTTCTGGGCGTGTTCCTGTTCACGAAGATAGTGCTGGGAAGGAAAATCCCAAAGTGTCAATGTCTGCAACCGGATTTTTTTATTCATTAATTAACTAAGGTCTCTTGAAATGTATTGCGCTTGCTTTAAAATATTGAATGGTTAAAACAGGATGGGGGGTAGTTGTCATTTGTTTTTGAGCGGTCTTCCTGGTGGCAGCGTCTTTATTCTTCTCCCCAGGAGTTTTTCAAATTTCTTGATAAATCGGTCATCACCGCAAGGACGTCCCGTCATTGAACATTTCTTTATATTTTTAATGATTTGTTCGTAATCCTTTTCTCTTAAATATTCTGACCAATCTTCGATTTCGGCATTTAAATAGCAATCGTAAGATAAAATACCATCTCTCTTTTGGGTGACATGACTGTACGCGCTCGACCATTTATACCTATGTGGTTTTCTTACGATGCCGGCACGAACAGGGTTGTTTTCTATATGTCGGACAGCGGCGTATGTGTGTTTTTTATCAAGGATGCAAGAATAAAATCTTCCTTGCCAGAGATGTCCTTTCTCATTTCGTTTACGATTAAAATATTGTGAATATCTCATGTGAAGCAGATTTAATGCGCGTGAAAGAGAATCTTTTTCGGCAGGTACACAAACGAGGTGAACATGGTCAGGCATAAGGCAATATGCCCATATCTTCAGAGAGTATTCACCGGCATACTCATGAAGCCATTGAATATAATGCTCATAGTCATCTTCTGTTTCAAAAACAGGCTTTTGATAGTTGCCTCTTTGTGTTACATAATGAGGGTAACGCGGGACTGTGATTCGTGCGATTCGTGCCATGAAAAAATAGTAATCCTTTTAATTTAAAATGTCAAAGAAAAAGGGTAGCTGTCCCTTGTATCACCATAATTATAAGAAAAAAAAGACCCCAATAAATTTTTACAATTATCAGGGTCTTTTGCGCCTTAATTATAACAATATTTTTAATAGTACTCTATATTTTCAATATACAACATTAATAGTATTTTATATACGGCAAAATATACGAGTATGCTTAATAAATATATTTATAATTTGACTACTTTTGTGGCTTTGTAGCCTTTTTGGTCTTTTACGACTTCAAACTCTACTTTATCTCCTTCTGCAAGAGTTCTAAAACCCTCGCATTCGATCGCAGTCTGATGTACAAATACATCTTCTCCATTGTCCTGAGAAATAAAACCAAAACCCTTTGAGTCGTTAAACCATTTAACGGTACCCTGTGGCATTCTTAAAATCACCCCCTTTCATAATTAAAAAAACAACATTATAAACTAAAAAAGCTACAAGGTTGTAACACCTTGTAGCCTCGTTATAAACTTCCCTATATGCAACGATCCGGTACAGTACAACCAATCACTGGAAATAATATTATCACACTTTATCATTAAAGCAAGAGAAATTATTGCTTTTATCCATTTCAAAACAATAGTTCATGTGGTGTGTAGAACTCCACCAACATGGACAAGCCAGAACTAATTTCTACTCTAATGTAACTGGTGATTCTGGTGATTTGTTATAAAACGTTGCTCATTTGTGAAGATAAAACCCACATAAGGATTTTAATGATATAAATAACTTCGTTTTTATCTAATATTTTATTGAATTTGAAACCTATTATTGGTAACATTTCCCCTTACGTTTACTTATTTAGAAATTATTCTGAAAGTTTTTAAGGAGTTAGTATGGCTTGCGGTTTTGAGGGTAAGAAAAAACATCGGTTAAACAGGAGAAAATACATTTTAAAAAGACGTAGAAGAAGACGCGATAAGGTATAAAATCGCAGGTCTGTACCTGCATGGAAGCAGTTAGTTTGTTTCGGTTAACACTCCCGGATATTTTTTGATAAATCATTTTTAAATTCATGCGCGGTATGACGTGAATCTGTTAAAAAGATAAATTCATGACCTACTGCCGACCCATGTACAATAATGGGGAGGTAATGAAACATTCCGGAAAATCTCACCTTTCCTTTTACCTGCAATCATTCCCTGTCGTTGTAGCCGTTTTCGTATAATTATTTGCCATGCGAAACGGCTTTGTTTATGATGATATGTTTACAAGAACAAATAATTATTTGATAGATTTTTGGGCTAAATCCACCGCGTTTTTCAATATGGCATATTTTGCTGCTTAGGGAGAGCTGCTTAACTATCGCCCGGTAGTTAACATTTCCTTTTATTGTTACCTGTTTTTTTATTTAAAAAAATATCTGTTTTGCCACTTGGCCAGAGAGACAACATTAATAAGATAATTGGAAAAATATGGAGAAAAAAATAGGGGATTCGCCATATTTTCCAGTGAATCCCCTGTGTAAATTTTTGCAATACTGATATTTGAATTTCCTTTAATTCATCGTACCTTCAAGAAATCCTTCCAGTTTTCTACTGCGAACCGGATGTTGAAGTTTACGAAGGGCAATAGCTTCAATCTGCCGGATACGTTCGCGGGTTATATTGAACCTCTTTCCGATTTCTTCCAATGAGTGTGTGTATCCATCACTAATTCCAAAACGTAATTTAATAATCTCCCGTTCGCGGTAACTTAACGTATCAAGCACCTTTTGTATTTGTTCTTTTAATAAAGAACGCTGGGCAAGAAATATAGGGGCGTCTATTTTTTTGTCCTGAATAAAATCTTCAAACATTGTTTCTCCATCACTGCCAATTGGTGTTTCTAATGATATAGGCTGTGATGTTATCTGAAGCAATCTATATATTTCAGGCAATGGCGTATTGGTATCCCTTGCAATGGCTTCTAACTGTATTTTTTCCGCAGATGATCCCTGTCCGGCTTTGGCCACGTAAGTAGACTTATTGATTACATCCATCATATGCACAGGGATTCGTATTGTTCTTACTTTTTCTTCTGTTGCCCTGATAATAGCTTGTTTTATCCACCATGTTGCATATGTGCTGAATTTAAAACCCATCCTGTAGTCATATTTGTCCACGGCGCGCATAAGCCCCGTATTACCTTCCTGGATAAGGTCGTGAAAAGCCATCCCTCGTTTTCTATATTTTTTTGCGATACTTACTACCAGTCGTAAATTTCCCTCTGAAAACCGCTTTCTTGCCATCACATATTCATTGTAAATGGAATTAATAGAAAAAATAATTTTTTTCAACTCTTTCGCCGGCATTGCAAACAATGCCTCTATCTCATTGATATCACAAGAAAGTTCTTTGCATAATTCCCTTTTAAAATTACGATGGACGGTACGTTTTCTATTATAATCCGCAATTGTCGATAAAACCTCTAACAATTCACGCATAACCGGCAGTATGGTTTCCGACCGTACACTAATGGATTCTAACTCTTTAATCGCCATTCTCTTTCTTACGAGAATACTTTTATGCACCCTCAGCTTTTTATCCCGCACAATATTTCCCCTGCGAATCTTTTCATAATCTTTTAAATTGCTTTCTATGCTCTTTCTGATATTGCTGGTAACCGCGTGAATCTGTTCAACAACTGCATCCCGGTTTTGTTCTCTTGCCGCTGATAATTCAACAAATTGAACAAGCTCTGATTCACTCTCCACTCCTTCCAGTAGTCGTATATACATTTCCAAGGCATAATCAAAACCCAGCACCTTGCGATGGAGCAGTCTGCTCATAACCCGTATCTTCTTCGCAAGGTAGATTTCTTCTGCAGGGGTAAGCAGTGGTATTTTTGCCATCTCATTTAAATATAATCGTACAGAATCATAATCGCGGCTCTTTTCTTCTTCCTGGTTCCATTCTGTTATTTCTTCCTCAACCGGGTTATTTTCGTTGTTTATTTGATCTAAACGTTCTGTTTTTTGTTTTAATATGGTCATAACACTATTTTATTGAGTTAAGTGAATAAAATAAAATAATAATCTACACGTATCATATAACATAATTTATTTATTAAATGTTCTCCTGGAATATATATTTTTACCATTTTACAAAATTTTAATGAAGTTTTTTTTATTCAAATTACTAAATAAGCGCGGATTATAACATAATAGTCTAATAAATCGTTACAAAATATTGCCCTGTTTTCATCTATTTTTTATTTTCGTACCACTTTAATTTTTTTTAAACAACCCCGGAGGGATGAAATGTTAAAAAGCTAAAACACCAAATACGATGATAAAGCTCCAAAAGGAGCGATGTATTGTTTAGGCCGTTCCTCCTCACGAAGCTTTTCAGGAGTTTTTCAAGAGAATAAATTGTTCCGTAATAAGTCGTAGTGTCCTTAAAGTATTACACCAAGGGGAAAACAGCTAAAGCAGGATTCTAAAATAAAAAGTGAATGGCGGGATGGGATAACGAGTGTCTTTGTAAAGTGTAAAAAAGACTGTCTTTTTGAAGAGATTATACTAATTTTTGCTGCCTGAAATAAAGCAGAGACACAAAATTTTGCGTCTCTGCTTTATTTGGGGGGCGAAGCATAAAACGTGGGGGGTTCTGGCTACAATCATATTGCAAAATTCACGAGTGTTGATTTAAGCGTCTACCTCAACGGGTAGTTCCATATTTTGCATTGAAGCTTGTACCAAGGCCTCTCTGTCAATATCATCTTCAGGCTGTTTGATTCTTTCGGCGTTTCTTTCAACAAATCGTATACCATCTGCCCTGTATTTTTCCTTCAACGTTTCGCACTTTGGACAATCTTCAGCCGTATATATGTATTTCATCGACACCATCCTTTGTATAAATATATTTGCAGGCTTTTCTCACTAACAAAATTTCAAGGTATTTTACTACAGGATAAAATAGTTTCAAGGTTAATTTTCTTGTATAAAATAAAAATATAATTACAATAAATCGTTTGCCGGTGCAAGATGCTGCAATGATAATTATTTGACTACAAAAGTTTTGTGTGCTATATTTCACCCTTACCAGGGAAGGGGTAATGGTTATGAGATTTATTGGATTGCTTATTGCTGCGGCGGTGGCTGTTTGGGTTTACATGGATGCCAAAAGTAAAGGATATAAAACCATTTCTGCCGTCGGATGGATGTTAGGTGCGTTTTTGCTTATGATCGTATTTTTGCCGTTGTATTTATTTACACGGCCAAAACAGTCGCAGGTGGAGATATTGACGCCTTGTAAATACTGTGGGAGACATTATGAGGGCAGCCCTGCGTATTGCCCCAATTGCGGGCATAAGGTTGAAGGGTATTCATTTAACGGGGAATAAACTATGGATTTAAATGAAAAGATCAAAGAAGATTTAAAATCTTCCATGAAAGCGCAGGATAAGATGAGAACCTCCGTCTTGCGTATGATGCTTGCGGATATAAAAATTGCAGAGACATCTGGCAAGCCAAGGGATCAGATAGATTATGCTGCAGTAGTTCAAGGGTATCAGAAAAAATTAAAAAAGACGCGGGAAGAGTATGAAAGGCTTTCGTTACCGGAAAAGACAAGAGAAATAGATAATGAGCTTGCTATCGTGGAGGAATATCTTCCAAAGCAGCTTTCTGATGAAGATGTTCAGAAAATTGTTGATGAAGTTGTTGACGAAAACAAATTTACCGGAAAAGAATTTGGCGTTGCAATGAAACTTATTATGAACAAATGCGGCGGAACAGCCGATGGGAAGAAGGTTCTAACGATTTTAAAACAAAAACTAGGTTGTTGAGCCGTCTTCTGTCATTGAACACCCGAAGGCAGTAACACAGCGCAGCAAGCCTCAACCAAAGATAATCTCCCCTTCTTTCGTGAGGAAGGGAAAAACCTTGCAGAAAAAGAAGTTTTTACACAGTAATAAAAGAAAAACTTTTTCTGAATATTGTCCATGCAAAATGAAAACTGGAAGGAATCGCTTCGGAATTTAGCGGCCGATGAACTTAGGAATATCAGGTCTTTTGTCGATGAATTAATTCAGGAATCAGAAGCAAAAGCAACCATCCCTGCAACAGCAGCAGCAGCAGAAATTGCACCTGTCATTGTTTACCCGCCAGACACACCTCAGAAATCAGGAGAAAGACGCACAGAGAAACGTTTTGATATGAAGATAAGTGGTACGTGTGCGATCCTAGATAGGAGCCTGAATGATTATTCAAATGAAGAAATACCCATTACTATTAAGGATGTTTCTCAGCACGGAATCAGGTTTATTATCAATCGTTCATTGTTGCCGTCAAACCATTTAATCATTAAATTCAGCTTATCTCCTGCCGGCGTTTCCGGCAATTTGTATCGAAAGCCGCAAAAGAAAATATCTGTGGAGGTAAGGAGGGTGCTAAAACGTTCCACTTCGTCCGGTGAAGAGTATGACATAGGCGCTTTATCTATAGACGAGGATTCTATGGAGAAATTGCAGGAAGAGGTTAATGGTATTGAGGTTATAAAAAAACGTTGTAAAATGAAGAAAGACCTGAAAATAATGGTGCTCTATACCAAGGAAACCCAATGCAGTGCAATTGAAAATATATTATCAAAGCAAGGGTATATTATTTTTGCGGTAAATCAAAAACACAATGCTATGAGTATATTACGCAAAAACAAATGCGATCTTCTTGTTACTGAATTTGAATCTGCAAAGATTAATGAGTATGAATTGTTAAAAGATGTAAAGACCGAATTTGCTGATTTGGGAATAATATTGGAAATAGACTCGGTAGATACATGGATAGACCTTTTATCATTTCGTTTGGATGAATATCTCATAAAAGGTTTTAATGAAAGAGAACTCACTATTGTTGTTGAAGTGGTTTTTAAAAAAATATTGTATAAAAATATGTTTCGTCAATATATTGAAAACGAAAAACGGTCGAATCAAAATCTACTGATTGTTAGCCTCAGAGATACAGTGAGAAAACAGCTTTATGAGATTACAGACCAAAAGGGTTTGAATACCATTTTTGTCATTAATACGGAACACGCATGGAATGTGTTAAATATGAACAAAATTGATTTTATGCTTTTAGACACTGAAATTACCGGTGAGGAGGGATTGGATTTTATTACAAAAGTAAAAAAATATTTCCCGCGTCTTTCAACTACGATACTGTCGGAAAACATTCGGGAACGTAGCAGTTATTTGATGGGTGGGGTGGATAATTTTATTGTGAAGCCAAATGATATGCAAAAATTAAAACAATATTGGGACTCAGCTATAACACAACGGTATTTTTGCCAATAAGATCTTTTGTGCATGCACATTCAAAGGAAAGCGCCTGTGACATTCTGCTCTTATCCCTGTAAATGGTTATTCCTTTACAACCGCTTCTGTATGCCAGCAGGAAGACCTTTTCCACATCCTCAGCGGTTGATTCTTTTGGAAAATTAATAGTTTTGGAAACGGCGTTATCGATATATTTTTGGCAGATAGATTGAATTTTTACGTGATATTCCGGTGAAATGTCTCTTGCCGTTGTAAATATTCTTTTTATATCATCTGGAATATAGGCAATATTTTGTATTGAACCCTCCCTTTTTACCTCTGCTAAAAGTTTATCAGTATACAGTCCTCTTTTTTTTGCAACGTTTTCAAAAAACGGATGGATTTCCGGTAATCCACCTTCAACGAGAACATTTCTTGTATATGCAATGGCAAACAGAGGCTCTATGCCGCTGGAACAATTGGCAATAATGCTGATAGTGCCTGTAGGCGCTATTGTTGTTCGTGTCGCATTTCTATATTTGGGGCCATTTTGCCGGGCATAAATACTTTTTTCATAGTTGGGAAACATACCGCGTTCTGATGCCAATCTCTCAGATGCTTCATTTGCTTTTCCGGAGAAGAATCTTAAAAGTTTATCAGTGAATCTCATGGCTTCTTCTGAATTATAGGAAATATTGAGTTTTATGAGAAGGTCTGCAAATCCCATGATCCCCAATCCTATTTTTCTGTTGCCTTTGGTTAACACTTCAATTTGAGGTAATGGATGCTTTGTTGCATCAATAACATTGTCAAGAAAGTGCACGGCAAGATGGATTGTTTTCTCCAATGTGTGCCAATTCATTTCGTAATGATCATTTTTGTATGTAGTCATTTGCGAAACATTGACCGATCCTAAAACACATGCTTCATAAGGCAGCAGGGGCTGTTCTCCACAGGGGTTTGTTCCCTCAATACTCCCAAGCAATGGGGTAGGATTGGCGGCGTTTATGGCATCAATAAATAAAACGCCCGGCTCGCCATTTTTCCATGCGGATTGTACGATTTCCTGAAAAAGCACTTTTGCCCTTATTGTTTTGACAACCAATTTCGTTCTCGGATTAATGAGGGGAAATGGTGCGTCATTTTCCACTGCTTCCATGAATGCATTCGTAATCCCGACAGAAATGTTAAAATTTGTCAAAACACCTTCAGTATTTTTTGCATGAATAAAATCAAAAATATCGGGATGATTTACGTTCAGCGCCGCCATATTTGCGCCTCGTCTGAAACCACCCTGGTTTATGGCCTCCGTCGCTTCATTGAAAACCTTCATAAAGGAAACAGGGCCGCTTGCCATACCACATGAAGCGCTTACAATATCATTTTTTGGTCTTATGCGTGAGAAACTGAAACCGGTGCCGCCCCCGCTTTTGTGGATTAATGCGGCTTGTTTTACGGTATCAAATATGCCTTCGATGGAATCTTCTACAGGCAATACGAAACATGCGAGCAATTGTTGCAGATGCCTGCCTGCGTTCATTAATGCAGGTGAGTTGGGCAAAAATTGCAGTGAGGTCATAAGGTGGTAAAACTCTTCTTCCATGGAAACAATATCAGCCTTTTTATTATAAATTAAATCAACCGAGGCGATATTTTTTGCCACTCTGCGAAACATATCTTCAGGCGATTCTATGATCTTGCCTAAGACATTTCTTTTTAAATATCTCTTTTCAAGCGTCAGTTTAGCGTTTGGAGATAAGAAAAGGATATTTTTATTCATATTTTTATTGAAAAAAGTAAATTATCGTAACATTTTAGTCTTTTGAAAAACGTATTACCTATAAGCTCCATAGGAGCAGCCTGTTTGTAGCAAAATAGGATATTATAACAGATATTAGCTCCGTTAGGAGCGACCTGTCTCTTGTAAACCCATATTAAACAGGTCTGCCTGAATATGGACAGGCCGCTCCTACGGAGCTATTTACTCTATTGAATTTTATTGTGCTACAAACAGACCGCCCCTAACGGGGCTACATGGTATTTTTTCTATACCGGGAATTTTTCAAAAAACTAAAGTGTTACAAATTATCTCTATTGCGGCATTTTATTCTTACGTTCTGCGCAAAAATATAATAAATTTTCACTCACAAAGTGTGGATAAGCTTTATGGTTAAGTCAACAGAATTAAATGATCAGCATACAGTCACCGTAGCTGTAAAAGCGATATCCCTCTTTTTTGGCAATTTCATAGGCGTTAAAAATTTGTTCCCTTCCTGCAAAGGCTGAAACTAATAAGAAAAGAGTGGTTTTCGGAAGATGAAAGTTGGTAATGAGCGCATCAACGTATTGAAAAGGATATGGCGGATATATAAACAAATCTGTATAACCAGAAAACTGATGTATGTTGTTATTCAATGCAATCGTTTCAAGCGTTCGGCATGACGTGCTTCCGGTTGCAATAATGCGTCCACCCCGGTTTTTGGTGATAGTTATTTTTGGGAGCAATTCTTTTGTATATTCGTAATATTCTTTATGCATACGGTGATTTTTTATCTCTTCCGTTTTGATAGGCAAAAACGTGCCTAATCCGACATGAAGCGTGACAAACGCGATATCTGTTCCGCTATTTCTTATTTTTCCCAAAACATCTTCGCTGAAATGTAATCCCGCCGTTGGGGCTGCGATAGCGCCTTCCTTTTGAGCGAACACGGTCTGATATCGTTCTGCATCCAGGGTGGAAAGTGTATTGTTTTTTTTAGGACGTTTTATATATGGAGGTAATGGCATTTCTCCGGTCCGGTGAATAAGTTCCCTTATATTCGCCCCGTTTTCTATCCGCAATATCCACGAGTTATCTTCATGTTTTACAAGTAAACAGGCTGAAACGGCGGCATTATCAAGATAAATCTTTTCTCCTTTCTTCAACAGCCCATTTGATTTTAGCAAAGCCTTCCAGTGATTACCTTCCAATTCTTCTATGAACAATAAATCTACATATGCCCCCTGAGGTTTTTTACCAGCTATCCGTGACGGAATAACCTTCGTATTATTCAACACGAGAAGATCTTCGGGGCGGAGGTAACCGGCAATTTCACTGAATCTGCGATGTTCTATCCTGCCAGAGCGGCGATATAGAACCAAAAGCCGCGCATTATCCCTTTTTTCCGTAGGTTTTTGGGCAATAAGTTCTTTTGGAAGATCGAAATCGTAATCGGATAATTTATGAGAAATGACAGAGACGTCAGGCATTCCGGTATTTAGCAATGAAAAACAGAAAATTAGAGGCACTTTGGTTTATTTACTTCATATTAAAAGACATCTAAGAAAATAACAATTAAAAAAAACAGTGTTCAATTATGGAAATTCATGAAAAAAAGAAAAACATACGCTAAATTTTAGGAAAAACATTCTTTTTTATTACTACAACATATAGTATCCGAACATGACAATATGACAACAATTTGGATAGATAGTTAATATTACGCGGATTATGCAGAAGCAAAGGGAAAAATATTTGTTGACAAAAAGAAAAAATAAGATAATTTCATAGCCACATAAGTGGTATAAAGTGGTATAAAGTGGTGAAAAGTGGGGAAAGCGTATGTTCACCGGAGAGTACCGACACACAATAGATACTAAAAACCGCCTTGCCATTCCGGCTTCTTTGCGTGAAAGCATTAACGAAGAAGTTGAGGGGAAAGGGTTTTATATAACGCGGGGCCTCGATACATGTCTCTTCATGTACACCCCTAAAGAATGGCAAGGTGTTGTTTCCAAAATAGAACAATCCTCTTTTACGAATAAAAAGGCGCGACAATTTCAGCGTCTTTTTTTCTCTAAAGCCCAACACATTAGCGTAACGGATCCTCATGGTCGCATATTAATTCCTCAGTACCTCAAAGAAATTGCGAATATACAGAAAAATGTTGTTATTGTGGGTGTGAACAACCGGATTGAAATATGGGATGAAAAAAACTGGAGCGACTTTGAATCGGAAACTAACGAGGAATATGAAGAAATTGCAGAAGATTTATTCCAGTAAGCATGACTTTCCTTATAACCGATGAATGGCAGAAACGCATTATAATCACTGTGAAATCTATGAGATATTCCGGGATTGAACCCACGCAGGTTTTTAATGAAAATATCATATGTATGTTAAAAAAGATAATCTGCTTCATGAGCCTGTTATGGTTGACGAGGTGTTGGAATACCTGTGTTTGCAGCCGGGGAGCATTATTCTGGATTGCACGGTAGGAGGTGGAGGGCATGCAGGTAAAATAATGGACAGGATTAAACCTGATGGTTGTTTGATTGGTATTGATAAGGATTTTGATATGTTAAATATGACAAAAGAGTGTTTATCGGACAGAGGATGCCCATTTAAATTGTATCATGCCGATTATGTTGATGCAGATGAAGTATTGCGGCAGGCTGGCATTGACGGAGTTCATGGTGTACTTCTCGACCTGGGTGCTTCTTCATTGCAGTTTGATAGCGCAGAGCGCGGATTTAGTTTTTCTAAAGAAGGCCCGCTTGATATGAGAATGGACCGGACGGCTTCTTTTATGGCGCAGGATTTATTACGTAAGATATCTGAACGGGATTTGCAGGCATTGTTAAAAAAATATGGGGAAGAACGTTGGTCAAAAAGAATTGCAAGGCGGATAATAAAAGAAAGAAGTGTATCCGGATTAAAGTCAACAACACAGTTAGCAAGGATAATAGAACGTGCTGTGCCATCTATGAGACACAGAATTCATCCTGCAACAAGGGTCTTTCAGGCGTTGAGAATAGCAGTTAACAAAGAATTGGAAAGTTTGGAAAAATTTTTGAATAAGATTCATTTTTCTATGGTAAAAGGTGCGCGTATTGCCGTCATAAGCTTTCATTCACTGGAAGATAGAATTGTGAAAAACAGTTTTATAGAGATGGAAGATAAAAATATTTTTCACATAATAACCAAAAAACCATTAAGGCCGGGTGCTTCTGAAATAGAAAGAAATGCGAGGAGCAGAAGCGCAAAACTCAGAGTTGCAGAAAGGATTTAACATGGAGATGTTCAGATGGTTGGTAATGTTTGCTATTATAATAACGATGGCGGTGTTGGTTGTATGGGAGAGAAATAAAACCATTGAAACAGGATATCAGATTGCACAACTGCAAAAAGATTTTAATGAGATGTCTGAAAGAAACAAAAACCTCAATTATTATGTGCAGAAATTAAAATCACATGAGGTGATTGTAGATAAGGTAAAAACCTATCAACTGGCGCTTTTACCTAAAGAATATTTTCAGAACAGCGTGGTTGCCGGGAATATAAAGGAAAATGTGGGGCGGGATGCAAAAACAATTATGGCCGGTAATTTATATACACAAAAAGAACAAGTATTGAAGGGTAGTGTGCTCCATAACTAGTATAACGTTTCATTAAAATATCTACATTGATACCGTCATTGCGAGCGACAGCGAAGCAATCTTAAGTTTTTTGTGAACAAGAGATTGCTTCGTCGCGCCACTCCTCGCAATGACATTTTTTCACGTGCACATTTTAACGAAACGATGTACTAGAGATGGTTAAAGGTGAGAATTTTTCAGGAGATAGTAAAACGGTAAGATGTTATTAGTATTTGTCTGTTCAGCAGTTGGCAGTCTACAATCGGTAATCGGCAAAAGTGACCATTGCCGCCTGAGGATTGAGGATTGAGGACTGAGGATTGATATTTGAACTTATTTTATTGCCTTCCTCCCGAACGCTTTCGGGGAAAGTTTTTTTTCTCGAAAGCGTTCGTAAATTTCTAAAGGTATTTTTTTCTATTCTAAGGAAAGCCGGTTATGTATTTTAAAAACATGCACAGGTTTTGGACGAATACGATAGGCTTTATGCTTATTTTGGTTTTCATAGGGTTGGCAGTAAATTTATGCCGTATACAGGTACTTGAGCATGATAAATATTTGAAACTGGCCAAAGCACAACAAAGCAAGAAGGTAGCCTTATCTGCAAGAAGGGGTTTGATATTGGATAGAAATGGCAGGAAGCTTGCGGAATCTTTACGTGTCGGCTCTGTTTATGCAAACCCTTCTGCAATTAAAGACGTTTCTTTAGTCGCCAGCCACTTAAGCAAGGTCTTACACCTTAATCCCTCAAAAGTATCAGCAAAACTCGAAAAAGATAAAAAATTTGTCTGGATAAAGAGAAGGGTCAGCGATGAGGAATTGAAAGAGATTCGGAAGCTCTCCTTGCAAGGTGTGTATATTGAGCATGAGTATCAGCGTTTTTATCAAAATGGCCCGTTAGGAAGCCATGTTATCGGGTTCACGGATATCGATGAAAATGGTCTTGAAGGTATTGAATTGTCATGCAATCAAGCGTTGCAAGGTGAGCCTGGTTATAAAAGGATGTACCGCGATGCCCAGCAAAGCAATATTTTAACGGCAGACACAGAGATGCGGCGTCCAAGGCATGGAAACAATGTTATGCTGACAATTGATGCGAATATTCAGCGTTTTGCCGAAGAGGAATTGGAGAATCTTGACAAAACATGGTCGCCTGCCTCTGCTACGGCGATTGTGATGGATATAAGCACCGGAGAAATACTTGCCATGGCGAATCTGCCGGCATATGATTTAAATAATGTTGGTAAATATCCTGCGAGAGCAAGGAAAAATCTGGCAGTCACTGATTATTATGAACCGGGTTCAATAATAAAACCGATTGTGCTGGCCGGCATATTTGAAAATAAACTTGCCAGGCCGAATGATATGATTAACTGTGAAAATGGAAGATATGTAATGGGGAAAAGAATATTGCACGATTCGCACCGCTACGACACCCTTACTGTTGCAGAAATTGTTACCCATTCCAGTAATATTGGGATGGCAAAGTTGGGTATGCGCATGGGAATCGAAAGGATGTATCGTCACCTTGAACAGTTTAATTTTGGGAATAAGTCTGGTATTGAGTTATCCGGAGAACAGGGGGGGATTTTTCGTCCCATGAAAAGCTGGTCGAAACAATTTTCTTTAGTATCGGTTTCGATTGGCCATGAAATTGCTGCAACACCGCTTCAGTTTGTCACTATATTTAGCAGTATTGCAAATGGCGGCCTGCTGTTAAAACCAGTAATAATAAAGTCGATTACCGGCAATGACGGCAAGGTTAAAGAAGAATATCCTGTACCTCAGGTTGTCAGGCGTGTAATGAGTGAAGAAGTTGCCCGTGATTTATTAAATCCTATATTAGTTGATGTCGTGAGAAATGGCACAGGAAAGAGGGCTTTTTTAGCGGAATATGAGGTTGCCGGAAAAACAGGAACGTCCCAAAAGGTTAACAAGAGCGACGGACGTTATTCGCGCAATAAATATATCGCTTCCTTTGTCGCATATGCTCCGGCGGATAATCCCCGTATTTGTGTATTAATAATGGCTGACGAACCAAAAGGTGCTTATTATGGCGGCACTGTTGCGGCTCCGTCAGTGCGGGAAATTATCAAAAAAACGCTGCAGTATCTTGAGGTAGAGCCATTAAAATTAAAAATGGCTATGCACTGACTATTGGCACTACGAAAAAAGGAAGGAGGTGGTAGTTATATGATGTTATATCTAAAATAATGGTAAATATATTTGTTATAATTATAGCGCTTAGGAGAGAGGGGAGGAGGAGCAATGATGGGACCGAAGGATTTAAACAAGAAAAATTTTATTTTATGGTATAGTTTGTATGCTTCTCAAAAAGAATTAGAAATTGCGAGGTCGAGTAATAGAGAAGCGCTGCATAGGCTTTTAAAGGAATATGCAGAGGAGGTTGACAGGGTAGACAGTACCAAGCGTTTATACGAACGGATTGTTCAGCCGCAGAGTCTGAGTACACAAGGTTTCGATGGCGTACTGAGAATTGATTGTTTTTCAGGTAATGAAAAAAACATTTAGTTTGATGGGTTTTTGAAGGTCGCAAAATGAAATTAAGTGAGATTTGTGCTGTTTTAGAAAAATATAAGTGCAATTCCTTTACGGAGAAAGTCGTTTTAGGGCTAACACACGATTCCCGTAAAGTTAAAGAGGGGTATATTTTTGTTGCTATAAAGGGCTATAAATCTGATGGTCACGATTTTATTTCAATGGCAATAGAGAAAGGAGCTATTGCCGTAGTTGCGGAGAAAGGTGTTGACTATGTTATAAATGTTCCGCAAATTGTTGTGCCGAATGCCCGACGGGCGCTTTCTCTTCTGAGTGAATATTTTTATGGCTATCCTTCTTCAAAAATGACAATAGTAGGTATTACCGGAACGAATGGCAAGACAACTACTTCGTTTTTTACGAAGTCTATCATAGAATCTTCCGGCAATAAGGCAGGGTTAATAGGAACGATATATTACCAATTAGGGAGCAGGATTATCCCTGCGAATGAAACTACCCCTGAATCCGTTGATATACAATCACATCTTTCAGATATGCTTAACAACAATATACGATATGCGGTAATTGAGGCAAGTTCTCACGCACTTTCGCAGCACAGGCTGGACGGAGTGCATTTCCGTTCTGCTGTTTTTACCAATTTGTCTGCGGAACATCTCGATTATCATGAAAATATTAAAAATTACAGAGAAGAAAAAATTAAATTGATGAGGGGATTAGATGAAAATGCGTCTGCGGTTTTAAATGCCGACCATACTTCAAGCAAATATTTTGCAAAGAGTACTGTCGCACAAATAGTGTGGTATGGGATAAAAGATACGTCTGCACACGTGAGAGCAGAGATAATAAATATGGGGGTTAACGGAACAAGGTTTTTATTGATTTCTCCCTGGGGAAAGGAAGTTATTCACTTAAAATTAACAGGCAATCATAATGTTTATAATGCACTGGCAGCCGCAACGACGGGGTTTTGTCTCGGTTTTGATATGGAAATAATAAGAAAAGGCCTTGAATCTTTAAATAACGTTCCTGGCAGGCTGGAAAAACTGGACTACGGTCAGGATTTTCATGTCCTTATTGATTATGCACATACGCACGATGCGTTACAGGTAGTTTTAGAGACTCTTAGAGGCATTGCAGCCAGGAGGATTATTTTAGTATTTGGCTGTGGCGGAGACAGGGATAAAGGGAAAAGGGCAAAGATGGGGCATATCGCAGAAAAATATTCAGATTTATTTTGGATAACAAATGATAATCCCCGTTCTGAAGACCCGCTTAATATAATACGTGAAATACAGAGGGGAATAAAACGGGATTCATGCTATAAAGTTCAACTGGATAGAAAAGTTGCAATAGAAGAAGCACTCCTTGAGGCGAAAAAGGGCGATGTCGTCGTTATTGCAGGAAAGGGTCACGAACGTTGCCAGATATTGAAAGACAAGAGTATTCCTTTTGATGACTGTGAAGTGGTAAAGCAGGTATTATCCGGCACTATGGTATCTCAAAATTAGACGATGAATGAAAATGGACGCAATTTCTCTTGAAGAAGTGATACAAGCCGTTAACGGGAAAGCGATATCGAATGTCAGTGGTTTAATGGTGAATGGCGTTTCTGTTGACAGTAGAAACGTCCATAAGGGCAATGTGTTTTTTGCTATAAAAGGCGACCACTACGACGGGCGTCAGTTTATTGAGCAAGCCTTTGATGCGGGTGCAATTGGTGTGGTGGTATCAAAACAAGGTGGAATTGATATTAGCGGCAAGTGCCTTCCTCTGATTTTGGTAGATGATGTTAAAACCGCATTGGGCGATTTAGCAAGACATTACCGCCGGAAATTAAATGCAAAGATCATAGGTATCACAGGAAGTAATGGCAAAACCACCACCAAAGAGATGTTATATCACCTGCTTTCTCATTTTGCCCCGGTAGTAAAACCACAAAAGAGTTTTAATAATTTTATCGGTGTTCCTCTGACTATATTTGAAATTGAGTCAAAACATAAATACGGAATACTCGAAATGGGTACAAATGCTCCGGGAGAGATATTGCGTCTTTCGGAGATTGGTTTACCCGATATAGCGGTAATCCTGAATATTTCCAAAACACACCTGGAAGGATTAGGGAGTATTGAAGGCGTCGCATTGGAAAAGGGGGATATAGTAAAAAATCTGAAAGAAAACGGAGTTTTTGTATATAACGCCGATAACCCGTTGTGCTGTGAAATTGCGGATAAATTCGGGGGCAATAAGATAAGTTTCGGCTTAGGTCAGAATGCGCAAATAAGGGGTACTGATGCAAAGAAAAAAGGCAACGGTTCTGTGTTTACAATTGATATTGATTACAATACCTTTCGCCTCTGTGGGGTCAAGGGGGGAGGACGCAGGCAATTTGAAATACAACTTCAGGTTCCAGGTCATCATAATATTAGCAATTGTCTGGCTTCGTTTGCGGTCTGCCATGCGCTTGGCCTCGATATAAGTGGACTTTATAATGCCTTTCTCTCATTTAAAATGCCCGATATGAGAATCGATTCTCAGCAGATAGGCAATGTTACCTTTATTAATGATGCTTACAATGCAAACCCGGAATCCGTTTTTGCCGCCTTGAAATATTTTGAAGAAATTGATGCTGCAGGGAGGAAGATATTCATTTGCGGAGATATGTTGGAACTTGGGAAAGAATCACATGCCCTGCATAAAGAATTGGGGGAAAAGGCGTCAACGCTTAATCTGGATTTATTATGGACGGTAGGCAAATATGCATCTGATATTGCAGGCGCGGCAAAAGATGGCGGCATGGACGTGGAAAAGGTGTTAAGTTTTCGGAGTCTGGATGACATCACGGAATATGACATGGGTGAATTCAGGGAAAATGATGTAATACTTATTAAAGGTTCCAGGGGTATGCACATGGAAACTATCATTGATAAATATCGGGAATATTTCTCTCCGCGTGTACTTACTCATAACTGATTTTATTTAAGAGGGCATGGATTGTTATACGGTTTATTGTATTCAATGTTTTCGTTTGAAATATTCAGGTTCATCTCCTTTCGTTCCTGCCTGGCGGCATTTACGGCATTTTTAATAAGCATTATTTTCGGCCACTGGTTTATCAGGAAATTTCGCGCCTTGAATTATGGAGAAGACACTACGAAGACGGATTCTGAAGAATTGAAAAAATTGCACTTTTCAAAAAAAAATACACCAACAATGGGCGGTATTGTTGTTTTGGTTTCAATATTAGTTGCTACGCTATTTTGGTGTAATATTTACAATATTTACGTTTTGTTATTGATGTTTACATTGATCTGGTTTGGCGTAATCGGTTTTATTGATGATTACATCAAGCTTACACAAAAGAACTCGTCCGGCCTGACAGATATATCAAAATTATTATTCCAGTCTGCCTTGGGGCTTATCCTTGGGTTGATATTATATTTTTATTCCAGCAAGTTTACATGGGGCACTCAGTTGATGATTCCGTTAATTAAGGATTTGAGGCCGGAACTGGGACCTTTTTATGTAATAATAATCACTTTTTTTATTGTAGGTATGTCAAATGCCGTGAATATAACGGATGGCCTGGATGGATTGGCAATAGGATGCAGTATAATTGCAGGCATCTCCCTTGCCATTATTGCGTATATTTCCGGCAGGGTTGATTTTAGTGAATATTTAAGAGTTCCTTACATTCCCGGCGCCGGTGAATTGAGTATTTTCTGCGCCGCACTGGTAGGGGGCGGTATGGGGTTTTTATGGTACAACAGTTATCCCGCACAAATTTTTATGGGAGATACAGGTTCTCTGGCGCTAGGTGGGATGCTTGCCTTGGTAAGTATTATCGTAAAACAGGAAATATTGATGATTGTTATAGGGGGTGTTTTTGTTGCGGAGGCAGTATCGGTACTTATGCAGAGATATTTTTTTAAAATTACGAAGAAAAGAATCTTCCTGTGCGCCCCTTTGCATCATCACTTTCAATTTGCGAAATGGCCTGAATCGAAAATTACCCTTAGGTTTTGGATAATTGCAGCGTTGCTGTCAGTATGTAGTTTTATGCTTTTGTGATTCAATTTAATCGGGAGAGATATTTTGAAATCATGGCACTGTCTCGTATATATTGTCGTTGCGCTACTGGGTTTTAGTATTGTCACTGTTTATAGTACTGACACTACAATGTTTGCGGCAGATAGCAATGGTTATCAATTTGCCAAACATCTTTTATGGATAGTATTAAGTTTGGTGGTGTTAATTGCTATGTCATATGTCGATTACCGGCATTTACAGAAATTAACGTATCCGATTATTGCGGTATCAGTGATTAGCCTTATACTTGTGCTGTTGCCAGGTGTTGGAACGGTAGCCAACGGCGCGAGAAGATGGATCAGATTGGGAGGTATTGCGGGTATTCAGCCGTCTGAATTTGCAAAATTGGCGACGATTATATTTATATCGAATTATATAGCCAAAAATCATAATCACATGCATAGCTTTAAAAGTGGGTTTTTAATACCTCTGGGGTTCATAGCGATGATGGGCGGGCTAATACTCATGGAACCCGACTTTGGTACAGCGGCGTTTATCGTTATACTGTCAATATTGATGTGCATGGTGGGGGGGACGCGGATTATTTTTATCTTTTTTACTTTACTTGCGTCGGCGCCGTTTATCTACGAATTGATTTTTAGTGTTACGTATAGAAAAATACGATTTACCTCATTTCTCGATCCATGGCAGGACCCGCAGGGAACGGGCTATCATGTAATACAATCGTGGATTGCCCTTGGTTCCGGGGGGCTGACAGGCCTGGGACTCGGCAATAGCAAACAAAAACTGTTTTTCTTACCGGAAAGCAGCAGTGACTTTATATTTACCGTTATCGGGGAAGAATTTGGTTTTATTGGGGGAATGACAATTATTGTTCTTTTTTCATTACTGCTATGGCAGGGGTTGAGAATTGTCAGCAGGACTAAGGATGTGTTTGGTTTCTTTTTAGGACTTGGCATTACCATGATGTTTGGTTTGCAGTCAATTATGAATATTGCAGTTGTTTCCGGTATTATACCGACAAAAGGTATTCCCTTGCCGTTTCTAAGTACAGGGGGTTCTTCTTTGTTATTTTCAATGCTTGGCATAGGGATTTTGGTTAATATTGCGAAACAATCTTTAAGGTGTGATGCAGACAAACTATTGAACGGTGAAGCGAAAGAAAAACTATCCGTTAATGAAAGGTTTTTCCCCGTGAGAATTACCGGTAAAATAATTTCTAAGATATCCGCATTTTCATGGTAGTTGTTAAAAAAAATTATAATATCCATCGGAGTTGTTAAAAAGGGGAACCACAGATTACACAGATTAAAAAATTCGTCACAAGCTTACAATTACCAATGACGAAAACAGAAATAAAAGATATTCTTTCGCTCTCGTTTCAAGGTTCCGGCTTGGGACGAGCGTTTTTAAATGTTTAATTATTGATGGCAATTATTGAAAATAGAGGTTGAGAAATGAGAATAATATTTGCGGGTGGCGGTACAGGCGGCCACCTTATTGCTGGAATTAGCGCTGCAGAAGAGATTCGCATGAGATTCCATAATGCAGAAATTATGTTTTGCGGCACGGAGAAAAAGTTTGAAGAGGAATATGTTGTACAACAAGGGTTTCGGTTTCAGAAAATACATGCAAAAAAATGGGAAAGATCATTTAAGGGGATTTTTGTATTCCTTAGAATGGCAATTTTAGGGGTGATTGAATCTCTTTTCCTGCAGCGAAAATTCAAGCCTGATATTGTAGTAGGGTTGGGGGGATATGCTTCTTTTGCGCCAATTATTGCGGCAAAATTACTGTGCATCCCTTCCGTATTGCTTGAACAAAATGTGGTGCCAGGTAAGGCGAATTTGTTTTTGGCAAGATGGGCGGATGAGGTGTGTTGCCATTGGCGTTCTTCTCTCAAATGGTTTGCAAAGGCAAAGAAGGTAAATGTTACCGGGACGCCTATCCGTAAGGGAATAGTGTCTGGCAGGAAGAAGAACTATTATGAAAAATTTGGTTTCGATAGCGCAAAATATACCATTGTAGTCACTGGTGGAAGCCAGGGCGCACAGGCAATTAATGAGGTTATGGTGAAAAGTCTACATAAACTGGAACCGTTTTCAGAGAAGATACAAATAATTCACTGTGCGGGCGAGCATGGATATGAATGCGTAAAAAAAGGATACAGGCAAACAAAGATTAATTCTTTTGTATGTAGTTTTCTAAATGAAATGGATGCGGCGCTTAATATAGCAGATATTGTTATATGCAGGGCAGGTGCAACAACAATTGCTGAAATTACCGCAATTGGTATTCCAGCTATTCTTATACCCTACCCTTACGCCGCCGATAATCACCAATACTGGAATGCAGTTGAAGTGGAGAAAAACGGCGGTGGATATTTATTGCCACAGATTGATTTAACGCCTGAAAAGATTGTTGAAATTATTATTGACCTTATCAGAAACAAGGAAAAATACGAGAGAATGAAGATGTTTAGTAAAGAAATGGGGCGTCCGAATGCCTCTGTTTGTGTTGTAGATACGATAAGCAGACTAATTAGCTACAGGGAGACGCGAGTAGCATTGCTCGCCAGATAACTCCTTTTTGGTAACACTTTAGCTTTTTGAAAAATTCCAATAATAGCGATGTTTGCCGTATAGTATAGGGGGCGAAGCATTTGCTACGAATAGTTATAAATGCGTTCATGCTCAAACGGACAAATGCTTCGCCCCTACTTTTTTTGTGAAAGAAGAACAAAATCCTGGTACGTGATTTTTGCTGTTAAAATAAGCAAAACCCATGTTTCAAAAAATAGTTTTAAAGTGGAGAAACGTGTATACAACATACAACAAAAACAATGGATATATCCTTAGCGCATACAACATCATCAGTTAATAACAGATTTTTTAATTACAAGCCTTTGCGCGGAAACCGTGTTTATTTTATCGGGATTGGCGGGAATGGGATGAGTGCGCTTGCACGTATTCTTGTGAGTGAAGGGTGTATTGTTGCCGGTTCTGATATTCTGCTATCGCCGCTTATTTCTTCACTGGAAAAAATAGGAGTGACGGTTAACTCAAAACAAGATGGAAGTATGATGTCATTGGAAACTGATATGGTGATAGTTTCTGCCGCGATTCAGGAGGGCAATCCGGAACTGAAAGTCGCAAGACAATTGGGCATTAAGGTGGTAAAATACTCTCAAATACTTGGCTCTTTAATGCAGGAAAAGAGAGGCATTGCAATTAGCGGTACACATGGAAAAACAACCACCAGCGCAATGATTTCCACTATTTTAAAAAAAGCGGAATTGGATCCTACCTATGTTATCGGTGGAGAAGTCCCTGATATCGGAGGAAATGCTCATTTAGGCAAGGGGAATTTGTTTGTGGCAGAGGCCTGTGAGTATAATAGTTCATTCCTCGACCTGGTTCCTTCCATAGGAGTGATTACAAATATAGAGGAAGACCATTTAGACTATTATGGCAATCTTGAGGAAATAGTAAATGCTTTTGGACATTTTGCAAACCTGATAGCAAAAAATGGTTTGTTAGTAGTGAATGATGACGACAGAAATGTTGCAGTTGCTGCGAAAAGATCCGTTTGTAAGAGAGAAACTTACTCACTACGGCATACTTCTCATTGGTATGCAAAAAAGATTCTTCCTACTACTCAGGGTATAAATAAATTCAGGGTTTACAATAGAGGCAAAATCTTCGGCGATTTTTGGTTAAAGATTCCAGGGTCGCATAACATATTGAATGCACTTGCCGCTATTGCCGTTTGTACATCTATTGGCGTTGATAAAGAAATTATAAAAACTTCATTGGAGTCTTTTAAAGGTGCAAAAAGGCGTTTTCAAATTGTTGCCATAAAGAATAATATTACAATAATTGATGATTATGCTCACCATCCCACGGAAATAGACGTCACCCTGAAAGCAGCGCGCGAGCTTTATCCCGCAAGAAAAATATGTTGTGTGTATCAACCGCATCAGTATAGCAGAACAAGGCATTTGTTGAAAAAACTCTCGGAATCGTTTTATCTTGCAGATAAAGTAGCGCTGGCAGATATTTATGAGTCACGCGACAATGATTTTGAAAAAACTTCAATTAGTTCATTAAAATTGTATGAAGAAATTCGCAAAACAGGCGTCGATATACAATATTATCCGCAAATGGAATACATTACAGACATGCTTTGTTTGAATGCGAAGCCTGGAGATGTTATTATTACGATGGGTGCGGGCGATATTTGGAAAGTGGCGCATGAACTTGCGGAAAGAATAGGAACAACATATAGTGCAGAAAAAAAGAATCAGGGGGCGTATTGCAATACGCCCCTACCGGGAATACTATAAAGCAGGCATAAAATGAGAACACGAAATATTGCAGTACTGATGGGGGGCGTTTCTCCTGAGCGTGAAATATCTTTAAGATCGGGTAATGCCGTAGCAAAGGCGCTAAAAGATGCGGGAAACAATGTTATTTGTATTGATGTAAAGGATGAAGACATAAAAGAACTCGATCATGAGGAGATTGATGTCGCATTCATTGCATTACACGGTTACTTTGGAGAAGACGGGGGGGTTCAGCAGCTTTTGGAAGTAAAAGGCATTCCCTATACAGGTTCAGGGGTTAACGCCAGCAGGATTGCCATGGATAAGGTGGAATCGAAACGATGTTTTTTGTATGCCGGACTCAAGACGCCGGAGTATTTCTTGCTAAAGAAACCCGTAAATCTGGCAGAGATAGAGCAAGAGATTCAAGAGTTTGGTTTGCCAGTAGTAATAAAACCAACGAACGGCGGCTCGAGCATAGGGGTATCCATAATTAAAGAGGGCAACAATTTTCATTATCATGTTGGAGAAGCATTAAAGTGTGGCGATGAAGCGTTTGTTGAAAGATATGTATCTGGCAGGGAGTTTACGATTGGAATACTGGATAGCAGGTCATTGCCAATTATAGAGATTTGTGTAGCAGATGATTTTTTTGATTATAATGCGAAATACAATAGCGGTAAAACAAGATATTTTGTAATAAATAAAACCTTTGAAAACAAAACAAACATATTGAATACCCCTTGTTGCGATGTTGGTTTTCTGGATGCTGCGTTGTATGATAAAGCTCAGGAATTGGCTATTGAGGCACACAATGCTATAGGTTGCAGAGGGTTTTCCAGAGTGGATATTTTGCTGGATAATAAGAATGATTTTTACATATTGGAAGTCAATACAATCCCGGGTTTTACAGAAAAAAGCTTATTGCCGATGGCGGCAAGGGCAGCAGATATTTCTTTCACATCATTATGTGAAAAAATTGTCGATCTTGCTTCACAAAAGAATTTTGTAAGTATAGATGGGTCGATTAAAAATTAAAAAATCTCTGAACCACACATTTACATTCAAATCTCTTGTGCCGTCTATTTTTGAAAAACTTCATTGGTTCCATCGGCAGCTATACCCCTTTTTATTAAAATTTGCGGGAGTGGTTTGTATTGTAATTTTTACCATTTGGGGACTAAAGGAAGTATGGAATACACTCACCGATTTAAGTATATTTAAAGTGAATCCTGCTACTTTGACATTTAATGTACCGCCATGGATGGATAATCGTTTTTCCGAAGATATAAAACAAGTAGAGGCATTGCATCGCCATTATAGTTTATATGAAAGGGACATAGCGAATAGGATAGCAACGATATATGGCGATATGGTAGTGATTAAAAAAGTCGATGTGGTAAAGCGTGTATTTCCCAATAAACTCAACATCAGGTTTACGATGCGCAGGCCGTTTGCTTTGATAAAAAAAGGGGAGAATTCTTATCTTGTTGATGAAGAAGGGGTATTGTTGCCAAAAGAATATTATAAATTCTCTGATGTCGATTATATAAGCCCTTACATTCAAAGCAGAAGGTTATCCAGGCTGCCATTGCCGGGAAAAGAGTGGAATGATAAGAAGATAAAGGCAGGAGTAGCATTGGTGAAATTTCTCAGGATAAATAACATACACAACCTCTTTGGAATTGTAACTGTGGATGTAACAAATGTGCATAGAGAGAAATATTCCCGGGGAAGTGATATTATTTTGTGGACGGAAAACAATACCCAGATTCGTTGGGGCTGCTCTTCATTATTCAAGTCTCCGGATGAGCTCACCGACGAAGAGAAACTTCAAAATCTCTTGAGTATTGCAAAGATTGAGGGTACGAGCTTGAAACAAATGGAGTACGTTGACGTGAGATGGAGCAAACCTGTCGGCAAAAGATGGGGAAACTAAAAGGCACAAGGGGGGGTAAAATTATTTGACATTTCATGCTATGGTGATAAAATTTACTAGGTTTTTTTAAGTGATTAGATAGATATAAGTTAAGAAAAATGTGCACACCTCTTGAAGTGGTATTGATTTTGATTGCCCGTTTTGCGAAGGTAATGAATATATCGAAAGAAAAGGGTTGTTTAATAGTATAAATGGAATAATATAATAAAGTATTAAAAGTATCATTGAAGTTGAGAAAGCCGGAAGTTGTTATAAAAATAGACAGAAGTTGCCACAGTAAAAGCACATCAACAAAATGCGGAAGTGGTGGAATCGGCAGACACGCTAGCTTGAGGGGCTAGTCCCTTAACCGGGGTGGGGGTTCAAATCCCCCCTTCCGCACCATTCGATATTCCCCCGCCAGTTAAATTTGGTATGACAATGCAATTGATGACACATCTACAAACATAAATAAAGGGCAGAAAGTAATGTTTGGATATTTTTCTCTTTTTGGAGAGGCAGCGTGGGAATGAATAAATGCACACGTGTTTTTATCATGATTGTTTTTGCACTTTTATCCGGGTGTAAAGAAACGCAGATAAAGCAAACAGATTTTACGCCTTTTAGAAAACCCATTTCGCTTTCAACTACCACGGAAAAAGTAGAAAAAAAATCGTGGGAATATGAAGTGATGCCGGAGAAGGAGGTTTTAGGAGGAAAGAAAGAGGGAGTACCGGATGAAATTATATATCCTTCTGAGTACAGAAGGCCTGAACCGGCGCTCTATAAACCAGCGTATACCGGGGAAAAAATTGATATTGCACTCAACTTTGATGATGCAGAAATCAAGGATGTGGTACAGGTAATATTGGGGGAAATTTTAAATGTGAATTATGTGTTGGATAAAAGAGTTGGGGGAAAAGTAAACCTTCATGCCAGCGGAGAAGTCTATAAAGAAGAATTGATCTCTATGCTTAATTCACTCCTTTATGTGTATAATTTTACGATACTGAAAGACGGGAATCTATACAATGTGCTGCCGCAGGCGGAAGCCAGACGGGAAACAAGTATCATTATACACGGAGATAAAATTCCCGAATGGAGTAAAGATATTATTATTCAAATTGTGCCATTGAAATATGCCGACCCGAAAAAATTGAGTTCAACCGTGAAGCAATTCATGTCTAGTATTGGAAATATTGTTACCCACGAAGACTTTCCCTATTTAATGATTATCGATAATGCCTCTGTAATGGAAAAACTGCTTACCATAATAAAAATATTTGATGTGCCTTTTTTAGCAGGGAAAGCCATGAGATTTTATGAGTTTAAATATGTTGATGCACGGAATATGTCGAAGGATCTTGGGAGTTTGGCAAAATCTTTAGGGGCAAAGGTCGGAGGGGACGGGGAATTTGATTTTGTGCCATTCTCAGATACAAATAAATTGATAGTGATTACGAAACTCCCGGAACTCTTGCCTAAAATAGACATGTGGATAAAAAATATCGATGTTCCTCCCACGCAGTTAGACGAGGAAATGAGAGTGTATATATATAAAGTTCAGCACCAGAAAGCAGAGACAATTGTGCCGATTATCACTCAGATGTATAGCGAAAAGATGGCGGCGCAGCCGAAGAAGCTTGGAAGAGATATAGTAGAATCAATGAAGGTGCTTGCGGACACTGAAACCAATTCGGTCATTATGAAGACCTTTCCCAGTGATTACAAGAGCATTAAAGCTATTATAGAAGCAATTGATGCAACCCCGCAACAGGTGTTTATAGAAGTATTGATTGTAGAAGTCACTCGTAACGATACATTAGACTACGGAACGGAGTGGTTGTGGTCGGGAAGTAATTTGCAAGTATATGGGGTAGGTGATATTGCAAGGGCTGCCGGTAATGCAGCGGTGCAGTTTACCAACACATTTGCGAAAGGGAGCTTTGAAATTCTTATTGATATTCTCGCCACAAGTTCTAATGCAAAAATACTTTCTGCGCCGCATATATTAGTACGGGACGAACAACCGGCAAGTATTCAGGTGGGAGAAGAGGTGCCGATTCTTACCAGTTCCGGCCAACAGACGGGCACTACGATTACTTTTGAACAGGTACAGTATCGTGATACTGGTATTATCCTTACCGTTACACCACATATTGCCGAAAATGGCCTTATTACACTGGAGGTAAATCAGGAAGTAAGCAATGCTAAACTAACAGACACAGGCGTTGAGAAATCCCCGACGTTTTCCACTCGTCAGGTGCAAACTTCGCTGGTGATAAAAAGCGGCCATACGATAGGTCTTGGTGGTATTATTGAACAAAAAAATGAGAAAGAGGTGAAAAAAATCCCTCTTTTGGGTGATATTCCCTATCTGGGAAATTTGTTTAAGGCGACATCGCTTATTGATAAGAGGACTGAGTTAATAATGTTAATTACACCATATATTGCAAATAACGCAGAAGATGCCGATTCGTTAACGCAGGCATTCGAGAAAAAATTGCAGGAAATTGATTTTCTGGTAAACCAGTAGGCAGGTGAGGTGATGAAATTCATTTTGTCTCAAAAAAGAAAAGGATTTACCCTGCTTGAGGTTATGGTTGCGATGGCAATTATCGGCGTTTCCATTGGTATTTTTTTCAGCATGGTGGGTAATTCTTCCAGAATTAGAGGGAAAATCGACGATCATACAAATTCGTTGTTGCTGGCAAGGACAAAAGCAGAAGAATCCTTTTTGGGAATACTTGATGGGATATACACCAGGCTGGATGAAAAAACAATATATGAGGGGGTTACCGAAAAGGGTGTTAAATGGAAAATCATGGAAATTGATAAATATAAAGAAGCACGTATGAGAGTTATGATGGGGGAGGAGGATGAGGAGCGAGAATTACCCCCGGAAGGTTATATGGCATTAAATACGCAAGTAGAGGGGATAACGATTGATACGGTAACATTTATCGAACAGAAGAGAAATGATACTATAAAGAAAAAGAAGAAGGGGAATGAATAGTAATTATTGTAGCGTATATGATGATGCGGTTGGCATACATGACAAAAAAGGCTTCACCTTATTCGAGTTACTAATAGCGCTTTTTGTTGGTATGGTGCTTGTTATGTCAGGGGTGTATGCGATCAGAATTGGCTTGTTTTCTATGGAAAAAGAGGGCGTTTGGTTCAGTGATTCCACAAGGGAAAAAGCGGCCTTTGATTTCCTTTGGCAGCAAGCGTCTGCCCTGTATAATCAAAAACTCCCGAAAGAAAACAGACTTCTAAATGATAATGTGAAAAAAAAGAAGGATAAAATGTTTGTTGGTGAAGAAGATTTTCTTGCTTTTGTCTCGCCGCTTTCTTTAAAAAAACATTATTCACAGGGATTGGTAATTGCAAATTATAAGGTGAAAATGAATGATGAGGGCAGGTTGGATTTGATTTATGTTGAAACACGATTGAATCCAAAATTGTTAATGGATTTGGCGGAAGGATTTAAAACGAATTTTCGTATGGAATCTAACGCCGTTTTGTATGAAGAGTATACGGTATTTTTTAATGACTGTACATCCGTTGCATTTGAATATTTAGTATCTGATGAGGACGCAATGGACGATGACGTGGATATTGCAGGAGGGGAAGTGTCTCCTTCTCAACAGAGTGATAATAGTAAAGAAGGCGTGAAAGCAGTATGGAAGGGAAAAATTATAGGGAAAATCCCGAAGGCAATAAAACTAACGGTAACAAAAAATGGGGAAGAACAAACGCTTATAACTCCAATTATGGCTATGTACTCGTTTTTAGCCTATGGACAATAGTAGTTATAGGATTTATCGCATTAAGTTTTACCCGTAATACCGGTATTGCGATAAAAACCGAATTGGCGTTTACTGAGCGTATAAAAAATGTTTATGCTGCCAGAGGGGCATGTATTTATGCGATAAAAATGCTATTGCTCCCGGAAAAACAGGTTAAAAAAACAGAGGATAATAAAAAAAAGCCGCGCGGGAAAGAGAAGAAGGGACAAAGTGTACGCCAATGGGTACCAAGCAATAAACCGTATTCTGTATTGATAGGGGATAGGAATTGTGATGTGCATATTCACGATGAAAGCGGCAAAATAAACATAAATAAGATTACTGATGAGACGAAACAGGGTTTTATTAAATTCCTTTTAGCCCTGAAGATCGAAGAACATGCAGCAGAAATTATAACGGATTCTATTTTGGATTGGGTGGATGAGGATGATTTGCACCATGTAAATGGAGCAGAAAAAAATTACTACAGCTCATTACCTGAACCTTACGAACCGAAAAATGGGGCATTTGAGATAATTGAAGAGTTAACATTAGTAAAGGGCGTTACCCCGCAAGTATTTGAATTATTACGGGAGCATGTAACCATCTATGGAGCCGGCAAAATTAATGTTAATTTTGCTTCTAAGGAAGTGTTGCTTTCCGTGCCCGACATTTCACCGGAAATAGTTGATGCGATTATTCAATATAGAGATGAAAACGGGAAAATAGAAAAATTCGGAGATTTAAAGGAATTATTCAGAGGGTATGGGGTCATAGGCAAATCCTTTCAGGAAGTGACGAAATATTTAACCGTGTACGATTCAAGTTTTTTGACAATTAATGCTCTTTCGCACCCTGAAAAATCAGAAAACTCTTATGGCTCTTACAAGATGATTGTGCGGAAAGGCAGCGGTGATTTTACTATTATTGCGGTATATCCTGATTAATAAGTGTCTGGCGAAGCCTCCGACCGATAAAAAGATATTTAAACCACAGATATAGGGTGGATTAAGCGATTGCGAATCCACCTTTCCTGTAAACACTATTGGTGGATTTTTGGTATATAAAAATTTTAAAATTGTAGAACGAAGCGCCTGCTTCGTTATGAGCGAAGTTGCACTTCGCCCTACATTCAGAAAATCGCCTAAGGACTAATGCTATGAGTAGGATTCCGTTTGTTGGTGTCTTTTCCCCCAGTGGCACTGGTTTATCTTTGCACGGGGATGATCTTGTTATTACGTTTGTTTCCAGGAAACTAATCAAATTATCGTATGAAACGTTTGTAGTAAAAGATTTTTTAATTAAAGATAGCCAGCAATTAAAACCCATTTTAGTGCAACAAAAGAAATTTGCCGGAGAGATAATCCTCTCCGTGCCCAGAGAATTATGTATTATCAGAGAAATAGAATTTCCCTATGCAAATATTAAAGAATTACGGGAAGCGTTATCATATCAGTTAGATAGTTTTATTCCTTTTAATAACGAAGATGTTTATTTTGATATTCACTTGCTTTCCCGCAACCGGCACAATTCAAAGGTACTCATTGTTGCGGTAAAAAAAGAGGCATTGGATGATATATTGTTGCGTTTGAAAGCTCTCGAAATAATGCCATCTCGGGTTATTATCACACCCTTCGCATTTATTCCTCTCATAGCAGACAAACGAGGCGCTGTTGCCGTTGTTAATAAAAATAAAAAGGATTACTGCTACAGCCTGTATGAAAATAGTTTCCTGAGGTCATCGTCGATTGTGAAGAATCTGGATGAGTTGACAAAACAGGTAAAGGCGAATGCTCCCGGAGCAGTTTTTTATATAAATAACGGTGATACAATTTTGCCGGAAGACTATTCTGTTCAAACAAAACGGATGGATGAGAATGCAGAATCATATGGCGCAGCGCTTTATGGCGTTTCTGGTTATCCGTGTAATATAAGCTTAATTAAGTTAAAGAGAAAACAACGCAATCCTCAAATATCGGCAATGTGTTTTTTGACAGGCTTCTTAATATTGTTTATTTTTTTGATACCCTATATTCAGAAAATGAATAACCTTACAAGAATAAAAACCGTGGATTCAATAATTAAATCATTAAAAAAAGAGATAAAGATTGTTGAAAATACAAAAGAGAGGATGGAGTTGTTGGAGAATACGGTGATTAATGTTGACAAAATCAGCGAAAAATACATTCCAAGAATTGATATTATCCTGGAATTAGCGAGAATTTTGCCGAACGACGCCTGGGCTAAAACCATTAAAATAGATAATAATCTGTTTGAGATAGAGGGTGATGCGGTATCTTCCACCCATTTAATACCCATTCTGGAAAATTCACCTCTTTTATCAGCGATTGGTTTAGCATCTCCTGTTACCAAAACGCAGAGCGGGAGGGAGAAATTCCGGATAAAGGGTAAGGTTGAAAGGCAGTAGTGATGGAAAAACTGATTGCTGTATTGAGAAGATTTAAAGTACGAGAAAGAGTTCTGCTGATTGGTGCAATACTCGTTCTCTTTTATATTGTCATCGATAGGGCAATAATTACCCCCTTCTTTACATCGATCAATGAAACGAAGCAGAGTTTAGAAACGAAAGAAAAACTGCTGGAGAAGAGTTACTCGTTTATTGCAAATAAAAAACGATACGAAGAACGATTGAGTGAGTTGGAACAATATTATGAAAAAATGAAGAAGAAGTTTTTTTATGAGGAGACGGAAGAACTTGCATCTGCAAAATTGCAGGAGATAGTAAATAATATTGCGAAAAAAAACGGTTTGGTGGTATCGAGAAGCACTGCACTAAAGAGAAATATCATCAATAAGAATCCGTATCTCATAGCATTATCAATTAATATTGAAATAAGCGATATCGCAAGTACGGAAGAATTGCGGAATTTTCTCTATGATATCGAATATGATAACGACAAAACACTTTTTATTGACAATCTCAGAATTAAAGTATTAGGTGTTACGGCAGTGAAGGGTGCGGTTCTTAACTCGACCTTAACAGCGGTTGCCTTTATAGAAAAGAAATCATAGAATAGCATAGACTGCACCGAACAAATCCAGTAATTTCTTTGCACACTTCCATTCGTCAGTGCGTGCTTTTTGGCAAAATATTTAATGCTTGCTTCTGCAGTCGGCAATCGGCTGTTGACCAATGACTAATGAATGACAGTTACAGTATAATCGCCTCATAATAAACGCTAATTTTCTTGACAATTCAACTTGTCAAACTAAAATGCCATAAGAACGGCGGCATTATTAATTATTTGAAAAGGAATTCGGGGAAAATAACATGAAAAAAACAAATTGCCATTTTGAATTTCTTTCGTGGTTAAAACCAATCTTCAGTTCTGCGTTTTTTTTTGCCTGTTGTTTTGTCTTGGTCAATGCGGGCTGCGGGAAAAAAGAAAGCCCTTTAACGGAAATAATTGAAATAGAACGAATAGAACCAGTTGCAGTAACGCCAGTTCCTTACGCGGTTACAATGGACACAAGGCCTCCTTTGGACATAAATGCCATTGCAGGCGTTCAAGCGCCGGAAACAACAGAAAAATCAATTCCTCCAGAAAAGCAACAAGCCGAACAACCTATTCAGGGAAAACCACTCACGGCAAATGATTATTACAACAAAGGATGTGAACTCTTTCAGCAGGGGTGGATAAACGAATCGACAGAAGCATTTAGTCTGGCGGTCAGTTTAGATCCGACGATGAAAGAAGCATTCAGGATGCTTGCTTTATCATATACTAAATCGGGCAAAGCAAACGAAGCGATTGCAAACTTCAAAAAAGTGATAGAATTAGATCCTCGCGACGCAAAAGCACTCCTTGAACTTGGAACTCTTTACTACAAGAACCGCATGGCCGATGACGCCATTGCTACCTTTGAAAAATATGTCTCGCTTGATCAAGGCAATGCCAATGTTTACTATAATATGGGATGTATTTATGGAGAAAAAAACAGGTTTGACAAAGCAGTAAAAGCATACCTTATGGCATTAACCATTAATCCGAATCATGTCCCAACGTATTACAATATCGGCGTAGCATATAATATGATGGAGAGATTTGATGAAGCCATTGAAGCGTTTAAAAAAGTTTTAAACCTTGACCCTGAAAATCATGATGCGCTGTACAATCTTGGATTTGCATATAATAAAAGTGGATTATACGGTGAATCTTTAGAAATTTGCAAAAGACTGACGGAATTAAACCCTGCAAACACCAATGTGCGCTTGTTGATGGGAGATTCATATAATAAACTCGGCAAACACGAAGAGGCGAAAAGAGAATTTGATATTTACAAAGAACTTGTATTTAAGAAATGAAATTATTTGTAACACTTTAGTTTTTTGAAAAATTCTAATAATAGCGATGTTTACCGCATAGTGTAGTGGCGAAGCATTTGCCCGTTTGGGTATGAATGCTTTTATGACAATTTGCAGCAAATACTTCGCCCCTAATTTTTCAAAAAACTAAAGTGTTACGATTATTTTGCTTATTACCACGCGTTGCGTCCTGATTGTGGATTATTTATTTTTATCCCCATTTGTGACTAAAGTTTATGGATGTTTCATTATGAAAAAAGTTTTGATTTTAATGTGCTTTTTTCTGCTAACGGGCAGTTTGTTTTCCGGCAGTTTCATTTACGCCCAAACAACACAGGGAAGTAATCAAACAGAGGAAGCCAAACAACCGCAACAATTTCAAACTTCCTCTCCCCTCCCGGAAATAACGCCATATCCACGGTCAAAACTAGAGATTATTCAATACATATTGCTGCCATTCGCCATTGGCGCATCGATCTGGCTCATCTTGCGGTTAGATAAACAGGAACAGAAAGAAAAAAACGAAAAGGAGGAAAACTAGTTTATGTGTGAAAAAAGAACCAAACTACTCTCTCTCATTGCTATTTTGGGAATAGTGTTTTTTTGCCGTGAAATGCACGCCCAATATACCATACAACTTGAGCGTCCCGGCAAACTGTTCAGTCCTGCAAAAATCCCGCTGCTTGAGAATCCGGAACGTGATGTCTGGCAAAAACCGGAATTACTGCTGGATGCGCTGGAAATCAAAAAAGGGAGCGTTGTTGCTGACATTGGAGCCGGTTCCGGATACCTTGTTATGAGACTCTTAAAACGTACCGGACCAACCGGGACTGTTTATGCCGTCGATATACAACAAGAAATGCTTGATTACATTAAAAACAGATTAAATGCGGAAGATGAAAAAACAGTTCGTCTCGTGCTGGGCGGCATGGACGACCCCTTATTGCCTGCAAATAGTATTGACACGGCAATCTTGCTAAGCATATACCATGAAATAGCGCATCCTGTCGATTTCATGAAGAAAGTGAAAGCATCACTGAAACCCGAAGGCCGGCTAGCAATTATAGAATTTAGCAAAGAGAGTCCCATTGGCCCACCGATCAATATCCGCTTGCCGGAAGAATTGGTTATCAACGAATTAAAACAGGCGGGGTTTACATTACAAAAGAAATATGACCTACTCCTTCCTTACCAGTATTTTCTGGTGTTTAGCCCAGAGGCATTATAGTCAACCTGTCCCTTAGGCTGGCACAGCCGGAATCAAACAAGCAATATATAAAAAATACGAAATTCGAAGTACGAAATACGAAACAAATCCGAATAACAAAGCATAAAATTCAAAACAAATCCAAAACTTACAATAATATGAAGCACGAAATGCGGGATACGAAAGGTGTACTTGTTTAGAATTTCAAATTATTTTGTCATTAGAAATTGTCTCGTATTTCGTGTTTCGTATTTCGGATTTCATCTAAGCCGGCACAGCCGAAATCAAACAAACACGAAATGCGGGATTCGTAATTACACTTATTCACACACCATGAAAATCAATGGAGTATATTTATGGCCAGAAAAAAAATAACCATTATTGGCGCAGGGAATGTCGGAGCCACATTGTCACAACGCCTTGCAGAAAAGGAACTCGGAGACTTGGTACTTTTAGACATAGTGCAGGATATGCCGCAAGGAAAGGCCTTGGACATCCTGGAGGCAGGTCCTGTTTATGGATATAATACGAAAATCACCGGTGCGAACGGGTATGAAGAAACAAAGGATTCGGATATAGTAGTTATCACCTCTGGTGTGTCGAGAAAACCAGGAATGAGCAGGGATGACCTGCTACAAATAAATACGGGTATCGTAAAAGGAGTTACTGAAAACATAGCAAAGACCTCGCCGAATGCCATTCTTATCATAGTGTCTAACCCACTGGATGCCATGACATATGTGGCTTACAAAATCAGCAAATTTCCCAGGCGTCGCATTATCGGAATGGCAGGCATTCTTGATGCTGCGCGTTTTAGCGCTTTTATTTCAATGGAGCTTGGTGTGTCCGTTGAAAATATCCATGCATTTGTCCTTGGAGGGCATGGGGATACTATGGTGCCCTCCACCCGGTATACCACTATTGCCGGCGTTCCTGTTGAAGAATTAATTCCACAGGAACGATTGAATGAAATTGTTGAGCGAACGAGAAATGGCGGCGCGGAAATTGTTAATTTGCTGAAAACCGGTAGCGCGTTTTACGCCCCTTCGGCAGCCGTTGTGGAAATGGTTGAGGCTGTTTTAAAAGACAAACGAAAGATAGCGCCATGCACCGCTTTGTGTGAAGGAGAATATGGAATAAATAATCTTTTTGTTGGTGTGCCGGTAATACTTGGATCCAATGGGGTTGAAGATATTTTTGAAATCAAGCTCAACGAAAAAGAGTCCGTTGCTTTACAAAAATCTGCTAATGAAGTAAAACAGCTATGCAATAAGGTTGACGCATTATTGGGACTTTAAAGCGTATCGCTTCTATTAAATAACTCACGAAGCAATCGCTTCGTGCTACAACTTTTTACGGAAAAGAGGGGGACTTTAATTCCTGGGCTAAATCCATGCGCAAAGTGGACAGTTTAGCGCAGGAATTATGTATGGTGTCTCCTGAATTACCTGCGGTTGGATTCTTTACTATTAAATCAATATGTGAAGTGTATAAAAAAAACTTATAATACCCTTCACCTCCCGACACTCTACTTCTCTTTTTACGTCATTGTTATGCAAAAAACAAACTGCCAATTAGGTGAGCCATAAGATGAAACTACTGTTGAAATATATGGATAGAATGCCTAAAATAATAATCGCAGCAAGCAGCTCTTTATTGGTTGTTTTTCTTGGCATTATAGACTATGCCTCAGGTTCCGAGATATCGTTTTCAATTTTTTATCTGTTGCCTGTGCTAATGGCAACGTGGTTCGCCAAGCGAAGATATGGAGTCGTAATCTCTGTTTTCAGTGCAATAACATGGTATCTGGCAGACATCAATTCTGGTCATGCATATTCGCATTATATAATTCCTGTCTGGAACTCGATTATGCGGTTAGGGTTCTTCTTAATTGTTACCTCCTCCATTGACAAAGTCAGAAATCTGTTAAATAAGGAAAAATCTATGGCGCGAAACGATTTTTTAACGGGAGTGGCTAATAGGCGTTTTTTTTATGAAATAGCTACAAAAGAAATAGAACGAATTGCAAGATTTATTCACCCATTGTCACTTGCTTATATTGATATCGATAATTTTAAGCAGGTAAATGATACCCTTGGTCACAGTGCCGGTGATAAACTCTTGCAAGTAGTTGCTGGCACAATAAAAGAAAACATTCGATCAATTGATACAGTATCGAGACTCGGAGGTGATGAATTTGCACTTCTAATGCCAGAAACAAATGCTCAAAGTGCTATTACAGCTTTAAATAAATTACGACATGCTCTTTTAGATATGGTGCATGAAAATAATTGGCCGGTGACTTTTAGCATAGGCCTTGTCACATGCTCCGAATCTTGCAAATTGAATGAATTAATAAAAGAAGCTGATAATCTCATGTACACAATAAAAGCGAGCGGAAAAAACAGAATTGAAAATAAAGTCCACTCATTTAATAAAACAAGTGCATAACATTTCAATCAAGGCTATGGGGAGTAAACGCTGTTTGGTTTTCAACAAGCTGGTTGCCATTGCGCCGTATTGTTTTCGTTAAGAGTTCATCAACCGCTGCAGATATCTTTGCGAACTATAATTGACTGGCATTTTCAGACCAGTAGTTAAGATGCATTTTGGGTAGGATATAATAACAATGGAGGTCTGAAAAATGAGAAAGAGTTCTAATACAGAATTTATGGCAAAAGTGGCATTAGAAGCGATCAGGGATGAAAAAACGCTAGCAGAGTTGTCATCACAGTACGAAATGCATAGGACGCAAATAGCAAAATGGCGTAAACGAGCGATAGAAGGATTAGGTGGGATATTTCAGGAGAAGGAGGCGAAGTTAGTCGGAGAGAAGGAGAAAGTAATAGATGAGTTGTATCGGCAAATAAGGAAATTGAAGGTGGAGAACGAATGGCTTAAAAAAAATCTACACAGATTGAGCATTCATGAGAAAAGGGGGATGATAGAGGTTTACAATAAGGAGTTAAGCAGTGTGACTTTTTTGTGGTTACAGAGATCAAACCGGTACTATTAGCCAGCCAGTGGTTTCGAGTGAGACCGTAAATATTTCTTAACCAAGTTGTATTCCACATACATTTCAAACCGGCTGAACTGTTGCTATGCTTACTGCACACATCCTCCCTCGGTGTCGGAATGTGTGTTGTAAACATAAAAGTTAAAGTCTTTTTAAAAAGACTAAAGAGTTACAAATATTTTAAAATATTTTTTTTGCCAAACCGCGATAATTTTCTTGACTAATTAATGTATTTTGGTAAAAGTGTGCATACAAAGGCAAACCAATCGTGAGGTTGGGACGCAAAGCCATGGGTCTTATTTTTTGGAAAGAATGCCAGGTTGCCACCTATAATGGTGTAAAAGCTGTTTATTGATCAGGCGCTGAGCCGGTAAGTATTTTGTTTGTAAAAGGTTTAGCTATAAACTTACGGTTGAATCCCTTTTATAAAATGTGATGCTTTATTGATTAGGTTCAAGATTTCAATAGGCTTTTAAGATAACCCAAAACCCAAGGCATATGTGGCATATTGTCTTGGGTTTTTTTATTTTACAATGGGTATAAAATTGTTGTTTTTGTTAGAGAAATTTTTTTTGGAAAGGAGTAAAATGATGAAAAGGAAATTAGTTTTAAGTGTATGGACGATTGTATTTACAGGTATTTATTTGTCGTTTGTAGTGGAGGGGGCTGGAGCGGATACCCTTTATAAAACCAGCCTTACCGTCAGTGATTCAAGCGCTTTTGATGGAGACAAATTAGATGCAAGTGTTGAAATAAACAAAAATGGAAAAGTAAAATTATCAATATCCAATTTAATACATCTTGATACACTACTGTATGCCAATAAAACATGTGCCTTGGTAATTGAAACAGAAGTGAACGATATCGCAAAGCCATATGAATTTCCATTTGAGATTGAAGAGGGAATTGCGTTGGAGGATATGGACCTTGTTCTTCAATCAGGCGATAAAGTGGAGATTGTAAGCGTCGTTATTAACGAAAAGGCTTCCCCTACAGGAACCCCAACGCCTTCTCCCATTGCCGTTGCTTCTCCTTTGCCGGCAGGTTCTCCAACTCCTGTTGCAACGGCATCTCCAATTGCAACCACCTCGCCCGTTGTGACGCCTACCGCAACTGTTGCGCCATACTCAACCTCTGTTTTGGAAGTTTCGGCAGAGATATCCGGGGATGATGTTGAATTGCTGGTTCCGGGAGGTTTGATTACTGATGCCGAAATAACGCCTACACCAACGTCATTTGCCACGCCTGCGGCAACGCCAACAGAACCTTCTGCAACTCCCACATCAACACCAGTCGAGACGCCTTCTGTAATAGAGGCATATGTGAGCTTCCAGTCAAAGACGATAAATCTTAATAGTAACGGTAAGTTTATTGCCAATATAAAACTACCTTCCACGCATAATATCGAAGATATAGTATGTGAAACAGTAGTGTGTGAAGGTGCTGTTGCAATTGATTGTGATGAAAAAAAGAATAAACTTAAGGTCAAGTTTAATATAAGTGATTTAGAAGTTGGTTTAGATTTAAAAACAAGTGAATCACAAAGTGTTGAATTTACCATTACAGGGGAATTATCAGATGGTACAAAATTCGAGGGAAGCGATACCGTTAAGGTGAAGGGAAGTAAGAAGGGAAAAAACGATGACAACGACGATGAAGACGAAGACGATGATGATGGCGATAAAGGCAAGGACAAGGGAAAAGGGAAAAATCGACGCTAATGAACAATCGTAGGATTGAGATTAAATTTGAATGGTTAATCAAAGATTTTATTCGGTTAGAGGTATCGTAGAGAAAGGAAAAAACCTTTCCCAACCTCTTGAAAGAGAGGTTGGGAGGCTTTTCCTTTTGGGAATGTTGCAGACTATTAAAAAGGGTTGATTAGTAATAAAAGCTGCTGCCGATAAGATAGTTTGGTCAAAATTTGATATCACTTAGGAGGTGAAAAGGAGATTATTATGGATAATACGTTGACAAATCTTGCGCAAAGCATGTCGAATAACGTGGTTATGGCAAAACAAGCCATGGAGTCAATGAAAACGGAAGGCGCTACAATTTTAAAGCTTATTGGGGATTCTGAAAGTGTGCGGACAGATAAGGGAGCAACTAATCCTGATGGTGTTGGTAAAAATGTTGACGTTTTCGCCTAGGAACTTGTCCATAAATATGGTCAAACAAATACTAACATTTTAATTTTTTGAAAAATTCCAATAATAACATTGTCTTGCCGCACGATATAGGGGCGAAGCATTTGCAATAACTGGCATACATGCGTTCATGCCCAAACATGCAAATGCTTCGCCCCTACGGTTTCAAAAAACTAAAGTGTTACAACAAATAAGGTTCTCGAAAGAAGAACAATAAAATTCATCGTAATAGGTGGCACGGACAAACTCTGTTTGTCCGTGTTGTTATGAGTTGAAGCAATTTTACTGACAAACAAGATTATCAGTGCTACCCATCAAGCTGTCTGAGCGCAACGCAAATGCAGGCATTCCCAAACAGGGGTTTTTGGTAACGAGTCGTGTTTCTGCAATTTAATATATTACGTTGAATAGTTACTCAAAAAACTATCAAAAGGAATAAAAAGAAGAATGACTTGAATACCCTGAGAATAGCGATAAAATAATATACTATTGCAAGCAAAAAAATAATAAACTACATGGGAAATCCATAGGGAATTATACTGTAAGAGCTCACAAATAGGGATTTCTAAAATTAGATTCAACTTTTGTTGACATAAATAGTTATAGCATTTCTTAAATCACATTTTGTGAACCCCTTGAGTATAGTATAGGATAATTCATCACAATAAGAGTAATTTATGTAACTTCTCAATAAGTTGTGTTTTTTATAATAATTTCTACCTTCCACCGTCCATAATCTGCAATTTGCCGACTGTACAGTATTCCACATTAATAAAGGGAGCAGGGGCGGTGTTTACCTCAACCTATTGAGAGTTCTTAATTTATGAGGTATTTTATTACCTATCCTTCCGTAAATAGCCGCATGGTAACCGGTAAAAATGTCCCCATAAACTATCTAATCTTTATTTCATGTTAAAGATAACAAAGGTTTCAGTTGTTCGATGCGAGGTCTATGACAAGGAAAAGATTTCTATTGCTCTTGCGCAAACGTTTGACTTTTTTGGCGGCCTTGGCAATGTAATAAATAAAGGGGCAAAAGTGCTCCTGAAACCGAACTTTTTGAAAGAAAGTAACTATGGCGATTGTACGGTCACCCACCCGCTTGTTATCGAGGGAATAGCGGAAAAACTATTAGAATTTGGAGCAACGCCAATAATTGGAGACAGTCCTGCTTTTGGGGCAGTGTCAAAGATTGTCAGACGTCTGAAGCTTGATACATTTGCGGAAAAACATGGAATCGACATTGTCGAGCTTGATAACGCACGCAGGGTAAAAGCGCAATGCGGGACAAAGACCTTTAACTTAACGGTTTCCGGAAAGGCGTTAGATGTTGATGCTATTATAAATATTCCAAAACTTAAGGCGCATGTACAATTGTTATTTACCGCCGCAGTTAAAAATATGTATGGTTGTGTCAGTGGCAAAAGAAAGGTATGGAGGCATTTCCGGTCAAATAACGACATCAGATGGTATACGGAAATGTTATTGGCAAACTATCATAGGGTAAAACCATCATTTACTATTGTGGACGCTGTTATGGCTATGGAAGAGCGGGGACCTTCGGGCGGGGTTCCCAGAAATGTGTCACTGTTAATTGGTGGAAAGGATTGCATTGCCATTGACCGCGTTATTGCAGAGGTTATTGGAGTATCTCCCTCACAGTCGCCTATTTTACAAACAGCAAAATTGCATAACATAGGAGAGCAAGATTTGAACAGAATAGAAATTCATGGTGAATCATTGTCTGCCGCAAAGGTGAACAATTTCAGGCTTCCGAAATTAACACCAATAGGGTTCGGTTTTTTTAGAGTAGTAAAAAGTCTTTTAAAACACTTGTTGATGAAAAATTTCGGGAAAACAGCGTGTATCCTTTTTTTTTGTATCTTAACGTTAACTCTAAATGCTTTTTCTGAGGAAGAAAAGGTGACGAGATTAAAACATTTTCCGCAAAAAGTGGAGGTTGAGGATATTGTTCACGTGCCGACAGGGATAATAATGAATTTTACTGATGTATTAAAATTCTTTGATTCCGCCGGCATCATCTACGTGGGGGAAATACATGCCGTCGATGCTACTCATAGGGCGCAGTTAAAGGTATTGCAGGCGTGTTATGAAAAATACGGAGAAAATCTTGCTATAGGCATGGAAATGTTTACAAGACAGTATCAACCTTTTTTGGACCAATGGGTTGCCGGAGAGATTGACGAGAAGAAATTTCTGGAATATACAGACTGGGATAAACAATGGGGATTTGACTATTACTTGTATAAAGATATATTGGACTTCGCAAGGGAAAAAAAGATCAGCGTACGTGCGTTAAATGCGCCAAAAGAAGTGGTTAAAATGGTGAGCGAAAAGGGGCTTGAATCTTTAACGGAGGAAGAAAAAGCACAACTCCCAGAAATAGATACAACAGGTTTTTTCCACCGTATTTATTTGCAGGAAGTTATCGGCGGCCATATGCACGGGAAGGAAAATCTGGAAAAATATAATAATGTGCAGTGCCTTTGGGAAGAGTATATGGCGCAATCAATTGTGGACTATTTATCCTCATGGGAAGGTAAGGGTAAAAAAATGTTGGTTTTTGTGGGGAACGGCCACATAATCTACGATTTTGGCATACCGGCCAGGGTGTTCAGGCGCACTTTATTGCCGTATTATACTATCTACCCTACCGTGTTTAACGGCGGGATGCCGGGCGGGGACCATCACATGTTTATCTCTTCAATCCCCCTGGAGCCGGCGGATTTTATCTGGGTTGTAGCAACTACAACATCACAAACAAAGAGAATATATCTTGGCGTACATATACAAAACAGGGATGATAAGAAATTAATTATACAAAAATTAAGTGAAGGCAGTCCTGCGGAGAAGGCAGGACTTATGGCAGGCGATGTTATCTTGGCGGTTGACGGCAAGGCGATGAATACTGTCGCTGAATTGGTACACTACCTTCAAACAAAGCAGTTTGGGGATTCGTGTACCGTTAACATAGACCGCGACGGCACTAAAATTACGTATGCAGTTACATTGTTTGAAATGAAATAAGGTGCGGTAAAAATGGAGCATTATTGTTGATATGAAGAAAGAACCGATTCCCATCAGGATAGAAGAAGAATTGCACCGTTGTCCTCAGTGTGGATACGAGGATGGTTTTCATATGTCATTTATAAGGAGAGAAAAGAAGAAAACCGGGATTATCCTGATATGCCCAAGCTGTCACGCAAGGTATGACCCTGATTGGAGTATCGAATATTAATGGGAAAAGAAGGGGAAATTCCGATCTAACCATTCTCGTCAATATATATCCTTGGTACCCGGTAACTCACATTACAGGTTATTTCATAGGGAATGGTTTTTCGCTGCTCTGCAACAGATTCTATTGAAATAGTTTCTTTTCCCTGTCTGCCATAGATCACGACTTCGTCTCCCACCGATACGTTTTTTATCGTGGTTACGTCAATAAAACATTGATCCATACAAATTCTTCCGATAACAGGAACCTTATTTCCCCGCACAATGACCCTTCCCTGATTTGATAATAACCGGTTGTATCCATCATCGTAACCTAAAGGCAGCGTCGCTACACGGGTAGTCCGGGTGATTTTATATGATCCGCCATAGCCCAAAGTCTCTCCCGGTTCCATTGTTTTGATATGTATAATCCTTGTTTTTAAACTCATAACAGGTTTAACAGACAGGTTGCGCGATTCTTTATCTGATACGTGTAAACCGTAGAGTGAAAGGCCAGGCCTTGCCATGGTAAAATACGAGTCATTGTAACGCAGTATTGATCCGGTATTTGCCATATGCTTCAGCGGAATTATTATACCAGCCGTATCAAGTTTCGCAATAATGTCCTTGAAATTTCTTATTTGCCGTTCCGTGTTAGTGGAATCATTATCGTCCGCAGAAGAACAGTGTGTGTAAATCCCTTCGATAACGAGGCCGTTCATTCCGGTCAGATGTTTTATACATTCAAAAGCGACGTCATGTCTCACTCCCGTGCCGCCCATTCCCGTATCGATATAAACGTGGACATTAACGGTTTTTCCGGCAGAATGTGCATGATGTGCAAGTTTTTCGGCAAGTGTCAGATCGTAAACGGTTGGCGTGAGGTTGTAGTGAATAATCGCATCAATTTGTTCTTCAAAGAAACCGCCAAAGAGGAGTAACGGAGAAGTGATTCCTTTTTCCCTAAGGTGGACGCCTTCTTCGAGAATGGCGATGCCGAGCATTTCAACGCCATTTTTTACCAATAGCGCACCAATTTCGTAATCACCGTGACCGTATGCATTTGCCTTTACAACGCCAAGGATTTTTATGTTTGCCCCGATGCGTCTTCTTATTTCCTGCAGATTATGTCTCAGGGCGGAAAGGTCAATCTCCGCCCATGTAGGCCTGTGCATGGAAGAGTCACTCCTTATCGTGGCGAATGTTCATTCAAAAATCCAATGTTACACAATACTTCAATTAATCTGTCAAGATGGTGTTTCTCGTGATTTGCCATAAGGGAGACACGCAAACGGCAGGTTCCCTCGGGAACGGTTGGAGGCCTGATTGCGGGAATTAGTATGCCGTTTTTAAATAGTTTCAGTGAAAGAGACAGTGCGTCTTTGGCTGACCCGGCAACAAAGGGGAAGATAGGGCTTTCGCTGGTAATGGCAGGGGTAAAATGAGACAAACGGGCGTTGAGATAACGGATATTTTCCCACAAGTTATTCATTAGGGATAAATCTTTCCGGATTAGGCCCAGTCCGGCCAGTGACGCTGCGCATACGGCCGGTGGCAGGGCGGTGGTATAAATAAAATGCCGTGCCTTGTTTTTTAAGAAATCAATGAGCTGCTGACTGCCGGCAATAAATCCGCCAACACTGCCAACAGCCTTGCTTAATGATCCCATGATGATTTCCACCTGTCCTTCCAGTCCGTAATGTTCAATCAATCCTCTGCCGTTTTCCCCGAATACCCCGGTAGCATGGGCGTCATCCACCATGAGCAGCGCGTCGTACTTTTTTGCGACGCTGGCGATTTCCACTAAGGGGGCAGTATCGCCATCCATACTGAATACACTGTCTGTTACTACCAGTTTTCTGCGGTATGATGAAGACCTCTGCAGCAATGACTCCAGTTTATTTATATCTTTGTGTGGATAAACACGGAACGTTGCGCCGGAATATAGGCATCCGTCAATAATACTTGCATGGTTCAGCTTATCGCCGATAACGATGTCTTCTTTCGAGACAAGTGTACATATTGCACCAAGATTCGCCATATAGCCCGTGGGGAAAAGCAATGCGGCCTCTGTTTTTTTGAGTTGGGCAATGTTCTTTTCCAGTTCTGTGTGCAGGGACATAGTGCCGGATACCAGCCGTGATGCGCCGGTTCCACAGCCATACTGGCGTATAGCCTCTATGGCTGCCTGCTTTACTATGGGATGGTTGGCAAGTCCCAGATAATTATTTGAGCAGAAAGAGAGATAGGGTTTTTCATTTATCTGTACAGTTGGCTCCTGAGCGCTTTCAATCGTTATGTAATCACGCAGTAGGGAGCGGTCTTTTAATTCATCTAATATGCCGGAAATAAATTCCATAGTCATAACATAAACACCTTTTCGTTTTCCGGTAACACTTTTTTTGGCAAAATATTTAGAGGTGCTATCCGATTATTGTGAAATCCTAAGTCCTCAATACACACGCAAAATTACGAAAGGGGAACCGCAGATTACACAGACTTCGTCGTGAGCTAAGTCGAACGATTACACAGATTTTCAGGTGTTTTCAGGTTTGCAAACCTGAAAACACCATGAGGCTTGTTTTGAATTTCAAATCATTTCGTCATTAGAAGTTCTTTCTAATTCTAACCCCAGGTCTTTTATCATTTGCAGGTCTTCCTCTCCTGGTTTCCCTTTTGTCGTTAAATAATTTCCAATCATTGTGCTGTTTGCCCCGGCGTAAAACATCCATGATTGCAGGCTTCTCAGATTCTTTTCCCTGCCGCCGGCGATTTTGATTTCTTTATCAGGCAAAATAAACCGGAAGAGAGAGATAATTTTTAATATTTCCATAGGAGTCAGAACTGAGCGGTTTCCCATAGGGGTGCCTGGGATGGGATGTAGAAAATTGAGTGGCACGGAATCGACGTCTAATTTTTTCAAAGTAAATGCAAGATGAATACGATCCTCCGTTTCTTCGCCAATGCCAAATATTGCACCACAGCAAATTTCGAGTCCGGCTTGTTTTGATGCGTATATTGTGTTTAAACGGTCAGCGTAGGTATGGGTAGTGCAAATGTTGCGGAAAAATCGTTCGGAGGTTTCCAAATTGTGATTTATTCTCTTTAAACCGCTCTTTGCCAGAGCATCCGCCATTTCTCTTGTTAATACGCCGAACGAGCCGTGTGGATGTATGTGTGCATCGCGGGAGATGGTACTTATTGCGCGGCACACACGGTCCAATTCATTTTCATTGTCAATACTATATCCGCTGGTAACGATGCCAAGCGAGTGGGCACCGGTATTTTCCGCGTACAATGCGGCATCGACTATCTTATTTTCTTCAATGAGATTATATTTTTCAATTGCCGTGGGATAATATGAAGACTGGGAACAAAAGGCACAGTCTTCTGTACACGTTCCCTGTTTGGCACTTACAATAGAGCATGCCTTTACTGTTTGCCCGAAATATTTCAGGCGAATTCTGTTTGCCCAATAAAAAAGATCATACACTTCGTCGTTTCCTGCCTGCGATAGATAAATGGCGTCTTCATGGCTGATCTCATTGTTCTGTAACGATTGTTGGGCGATTGTTTCTATCCGGTTATGCATAATTTTTGGTCATTGGTCATTGGTCATTGGTTATTAGTTATTCGTCCTTTTGCAGGGACGTGGTACTCCGTGCTCCTACTATTTTTTTTTTAATCGGTGTAATCGTTCGACTGAGCTTACGACGAAGTCTGTGCAATCTGTGGTTTCCCTTTCGTGTTTCGTGCTTGTTTAGTTCTGTCTATGCCAGTTTAGGGGTGTTTCTTTCTGTATTTTAAATAGGCGTTGCGTACATTTTGCCAAACGATCTCAGGACGGTCAGACCGCACGTAAGTCATGCAATCTGTGCCTTCAAAACTCCATGTGGCGATATTATGAATCCCGGTATTGTATGCAACGTCAACCGCCGTCATTATTTCTTCTTCCCTGTTGGCAGGAACTCTATATCCCTGTATCCATATTTGTGGTTCTTTTTTATGTTTTAATGATAGAGAGAGAACCGCTGATGAAATCTCTCTTACAAATTCCGTAACCTCTTTTTTATAGGCATACCAGTAAGGATCGCTGCCGAATATATCCATACTTTTAATCATCGCAACCTTTTCCCATTCATATATGCCGTATCGTGGGTCTGTCGTCGGGAACAGACACACGGAATTCCTGAGTCCCTTTTGAGAAGCAGTGTTTGCCAGGTATTCCAGAAAATCAACAATAGTGGATTGGCGAAATGCCTTTACCTCACCAGTAAATTCCAGTGGCATTTCATAGCCGTATTTCTGTTTGAACAGGTCGCGGCACGTGTTGCATACACAGCCCCATACGTCCTTTTTTCTGCCCCCGAAAAGGTGGGTAAATTCCCCGAAGAAAAGGTGTGGTTCATCCCAAAAAACCCCGTCTGTGCCTGTTTTTGCCGCCAATTCAATCCAATTTGTCATGTAATCCCTGAAAGTTTTTACGTTCAAGCAGGCCTTGTATATCATCATATCGCCTTCCGCGAAGTTCAGCTTTTGTCTGCAATGCGGGTATACCTTTACAAAAGCGGAAAAAGACTCTCCGCCAAAAACACGGCCTATGCCCCATGGATCGAGGAATACCTCAAGTCCGGCGTCATGGCTTGCTTTGACGATATCTGACATGTTTCCGGAATGGTACGTGACGTCGTGTTCGCTCATGGTGTGAACAACGAAGGTACACCCATCGTCTGCCATCTTTTCCATGTCTGTTTTTACATGACGTACTATTCTGTTAGCAAAATAACTGGCTCCGAATTTCATGCATGCAATATTAAACTTAAGCAACATTTCTGTCAAGAGAATCAAATGAACATCCGAAAACAAAAACCCCCTGATTGTTTTCAGACAAAAGTATTCCATTTTAAAAAAACTATTATTTGTAAAACTTTTTTTCGCTTGCCAGAAAATATATTTATTGCTAACATGAATTTACTTTTAAGGGCTCTGCCATGTACGTGGATAGAGGTATAATTTTTAAGACCTATAACAATAATTTGGGATCCCGTCTTTGTTAGTGGCGTATATAGTCTCCAGTGAGAAAAATACAAAGCTATCATTGGGAATACCACCGTAAAATACGGGTCATTTAAAAAAAACTCACACGGCATTGCGGTGGAGCCTTTATGCCTATCAATACAACTGAAACAACAAAAATAGACGTGACTTCTCAATAAGTTGAGGTTTTTATAATAATTTCTACCTTCCACAGTCCACAGTCCACAGTCGGCAATCTACAATCTGCAATTTGCCGACTGTAGATTGCCGACTGTTACAGTATTTTCATTAATAAAGAGGGTTGTTTCCCTCTGCTTATTGAGAAGTTACAAATAAACCTTCCCACTTGGCATTATCAAAGAACCACCTTTTTTACCGGTCGCATATTTTCTTAAAATTTGAATTAAAAATTGCAGAATACTCACTTCGTCGGGAACATTATCCAGTACTTAACTGTTTGTAAGGATGCATTGAGAAAAAATGAAGGGAAACGACACAAGAAAAGAATTCGAAGAACTCACAATGCCGCACGTAGATTCCCTTTATAATATGGCAGTGCGTATGTCAATGAACAAAGAAGATGCGGAAGATCTTGTTCAGGAAACATACTTGAAGGCATATCGGTTTTTTAACACATTCCAAAAGGGGACAAATGTTAAAGCATGGCTTTTTAAAATCCTAAGGAATACATTTATAAATAAATACAGAAAGACTATCAGTTCCCCAGGTGAAGTGTTTTACGAAGATATTGAATTAGTAAGCTCTTATGTATCAAACAATAATGAACCAGACACAAAGGAATCAATTGATACATTGAAAAGCAAGGTAGAGAGCCTTGATGATATACTGGGAGATGATATAAAGAACGCAATAGATAGTTTGCCCATCGAATATCGCGAGGCAATAATATATTCTGATATTGAAGAATTAACGTATAAAGATATCGCAGAAATTATAAATGTTCCCATCGGAACAGTAAAATCAAGGATTAATCGCGCAAGAAGTTTGCTGAGAAAAAATTTGTGGAACTATGCGAAAGAAAGAGGCTTTGTTAAGAGGGAGAAATGATGTCTTGTATCGATGTTAATAAATATCTCTATGAATTTATGGACGGTGAGTTGGAGACCGGTCTTTATCCCAAACTGCAAAAGCATTTAGAACAATGCATTCTTTGTAATCAACGATATGAATTTGAAAAACAAACCCGTTTATTGATAAAAGCTCATTGTAAAAACGTAACCGCCCCGCGCCATTTACGCAGCAGAATCATAGCAAATCTTGACTCCATTGACCATGAATCGGTTTCTCGCACAGCCCCCTCCCACGAACGAAAACGATTAAAAATACTATTTTCACCCCATACTCTTGCGATAGCGGCTTCTCTATTATTAATGATTGCAGGCGGAATATTTTATCTGGCGAACAATCGACAGGCAGGCTCGGTTTCTATTGTCGATGACGCAGTTACCAATCATGTTAAAGTGCTGAATGAGAATTTAGTCTTTAATGAAAGAACATCTGTTGTTGGGAACGCCAGCAGATATTTAAGCCAAAACATTAATACCCAGATACGCAAGTCATTAAATCCGTTGAATATAGAGCAGGTACGCATTGTAAATGACATGCCTGTAAATCATTATGGCACAAGCAGTCCGTGTATTGTATTTAACCACGAGGGGAATAAACTATCACTTCAAATTATCCGCAACATGCATTTCCCAATAGCAAAACTGGAACGTATTAGTTTTGGTCCCAGAGACTTTTACATCACTAACCGGCGTGGATTTAATACAGTTATTTGGATTGAAAATGACACTACCTATTTCCTTACATCAGACATTCATACCAATGAAATGCTAAGATTTGCCGCAACTCTTGCTTCGCATTAATTGTTGAGGCTATCTTGCCAGCAAATAATGGTGTCTTTGGCTATTGGCTTCACATCGTGTGTTTCTTTAGTACCCTTCCAACCCGCTATAAAAATATCCCCTTGATTTGTTTCGCATAATTTCTTCATATTTGAAAATGGCGGTATTGTTTATAGTGTTTAATAAAAGAATAGGAGAAAAGCATTTGCCAGTTCGGGGGCAATTCATAGCAAATGCTTCTCCCATACTTGCGGGGATTATATAAGGGGAGAAAAATGACTTTTTATGATGTAACCGTACCCATATCAAATGCCATGATTACCTGGCCATCCGACCCTGCGGTATCGATTACTGGAACAAGCCTGATTTCCCGGGGAGATTTTTGTAATCTTTCTGAATTAAAAATAGGTTCGCATTGCGGCACTCATATTGACGCTCCCAGCCATTTTCTGGAAAACGGCAGGACAATTGACCAGCTTGCCCTTGAAAATCTGATAGGCGAAGCAACGGTATTTGAGTTTAAAAACAAAGAAAATATCGACGTAAGTGATATAAAGCAATTGCGATTTGACAATGTAAAAAGGGTTCTTTTTAAAACAGTCAACTCATCATACTGGAAATTTTCCACCTTTAAAAAAGATTTTGTTTACTTAACAAAAGATGCGGCGCAGTACTTAGTAGACAAGGGAATAAGACTTGTTGGAGTCGATTATCTTTCAGTAGAAAAATTTGAAAGCCAACTGGCAGAAACACATCACACTCTTTTGCGAAACGACGTCATTATTCTCGAAGGCCTGGATTTATCAAATGTTGAGCGTGGAAGGTATGAATTAATTGCATTGCCATTAAAAATAAAGGACGGCGATGGAAGCCCGGCACGGGTTGTTTTAAAAAGTACCTAAGCTGGCATAGACAGAACCAAACAAGCGCAAAAAACAGTCTACAGTCTACAGTCTACAGTCTACAGTCTACAGTCTACAGTCTACGGTCAAATGCACAGAAATTACTGATAACGTACTACCTTAGACACGCTGGTCTGCAACTAAATCGTTACAAAATGCGTAAATATTTATTTGTTATCATGTGCGTGGGTATGGTCTTGTTCATGCGCATGTTCTTTGTTGTATAGATGTTTACTACTTTCACCATTGTTATTGTTGCATTCGCATCCATACTGTATCACAGTATGTCCTATCCTGAATTTCTCAACTAAAACACGGTTAATTTCCCTTGAAATTGCGGCAGTTTTGCTGATCGGCATATCCTTCGTGTCTATATGCACGCTCATTGCATACATGCCGGAAGTAATTGTCCAAATATGAATATCATGCGCTCCGTCAACGCCCGTGATTTGCTCTAATTGTGAAATTACCTCCCCGACATTAATATCCTTTGGCGTTGCTTCAAGCAAAATATCAACTGATTCCATTATTAATTTGTATGACCATATCAGGATGAGGATGCATAGCATTATACTAATGATGGGATCGATAATATACCAGTTTGTATAATAAATAATAACTGCGCCGATTATTACGCCAACGGAGGAAATGGTATCTCCAAGCATATGCAAAAAAGCCGATTTGACATTCAGACTGTGCCCATGTTCGCCTGACTTAAGAATATAAACACAGCTTATATTTGCAAGCAGGCCTATAATAGCCAGGAAAAACATCATGCCGCTAGATATCGCTTCCGGGGTTACAAACCGATGGTATGCTTCGTAAAATATCCAAACGGTGATGAGGAGGAGTATGATGCCGTTAAGCAATGCTGCCAGTATTTCTAACCGGTAAAAACCGTAGGTCTTTCTTTGCGTAGGCGGTTTTGATGCAAACATTATGGCAAACAGGCTAATCAATAAAGCAAAGAGGTGGGTGAGCATATGGCCTGCATCACTAAGTAAGGCAAGGCTGTTTGTGATAATCCCGCCAATTACTTCAACAATAAATATGACTCCCGTGATAGCGCTTGCCATGATAAGCTTTTTTCGCTCGTGAAGTCTATAGGTATGCTTGTGCGTATTCCCTTCAGATGAATTGTAATAATCTAAGTCATGAATGTGTTTAATGGCATGTCTCCATATTTATTTTCAGGATACCGGCTCGAAAATAAGACTACAAAAAATAGTTTAAGTACAGATACTACAACACGATATGGTTATAAGCCTATTTTCATCGTTTCCGGGTGTTGCAAATGAAACATGATGACTAGTGACTTATTTTGTCATAACAAGGGCATCCGTTTGTCATTGCTAACACATCCGTTTGTCATTGCAAGGGCATCATCTGTCATTGCGAGGGCTTTTTCCGAAGCAATCTCATAAACCGTCATAGAGATCCTTCCATCCTGCATCATTCCATTAATTAATTCTATTTTTTTTAGCCCTTGAGCCACCCTTAATTTGCTTCTCCCGCGATATGGCGTTTCTTACGTCACGAAATATCTCTTAGTATACTGATTGCTTCGGAAAAGACCCTCACAATGACAAGCTGATACCTTTTTGGATGACCCTATACATTTGAACCGGTACAGAAACAGAAATGCCGGACATTTCCGACTCGAAAGTAAGACTACGAAAAATAGTTTAAGTACAGATACTACAACACGAGATGGTTATAAAACCATTTTCATCGTTTCCGGGTGCTGCCAATGCAACATGATGACTATTTGGAAATAATTTAATATTAAGGGATTTCAAGATGAATTATAAATACCTCTCTTATCTAAAACAAACCTTTTTAATTTGTTTAATGTTTTTAAAATTGAAATAAAAAGGTTCATTTTTGTATAATTAAACCTTTATGCTTTTTTAAATGTGTGGCATAATAAATTTTAACGCGTAATTTTGCAGGCGATTTAGACTTTTTGTACATTAATGCTAAACCTATTTTTTTACAAATTATATGTGAGATAGTTATAAAATGCAGGAGGAGACATGACGACAGTAATAATAGACGGGAAGCGTGTGGAGGCAGACCCTTCGCAGACGATACTGGAAGCAGCACGTCGGGTTGGGATACGGATACCGACACTATGCCATGATCCGCGGTTGAAGCCATCGGGGGCGTGCAGGATATGTGTGGTGGAAGTGGAAGGGAAGGACAATTTGGCGGCTTCGTGTGCGACGCCTGTATCGGAGGGCATGAAGGTGTCAACCCGGAGCGAAGCGGTGCTGCGTTCCCGGCGGCTGAATCTGGAATTGCTCTGGTCGAATCATCCCAATGATTGCCTTACCTGCGACAAGGCGGGGGAGTGTAGCCTGCAGAACCTGATGTATGAGTATGACGTAAAGACATCGCGGTTTGTGAAGCAGAATCCCGTGCCTGCGCCTGACGAGTCTAATCCTGCCATTTACCGTGACATGAACAAGTGCATAATGTGCGGCAAATGTGTCAGGATATGCGATGAAGTGCAGGGGCAGCATGTGTGGACGTTTTCGGATCGTGGGATAAAGACAAGGGTATCAACCGCCTTTGAGAAATCGATGCAGGACGGGGGTTGTGTGTTCTGCGGTCATTGTGTATCCGTCTGTCCGGTGGGGGCGTTAATGGACAAGCCGGTAATGAAGAAGGCGCGTTCATGGGAGACCAGAAAAGTGAGGACGGTATGTTCTTACTGCGGGGTGGGTTGCAGTCTGGTGCTCCATATAAAAAACAATGAAATATTACAAGTAACGGCGGATATAAACTCTGCGCCCAATTATGGGAGCCTCTGTGTTAAGGGGCGGTATGGATTTGAATTTTATTCAAGCAAGGATCGTTTAAAAACGCCGCTTGTGCGTGATAACATAAACGAACCGTTTCGGGAAGCAAGCTGGGAAGAGGCAATCGGCCTTGTGGCGAAGAGATTTTCGGAGATAAAGAAAAAGTACGGCCCGGATTCGTTCGGGTGTCTGAGTTCATCGAGGGGTACAAACGAGGAAAACTTTCTTGCCCAGAAATTTACACGTGTGGTAATGGGCACCAATAATATGGACAATTGTGCACGTGTATGTCATGCGCCTTCGGTAACGGGGCTGAGGGCTGCGCTTGGGAGCGGAGCGGCAACAAACTCACTGGCCGATATTGAAGGCGCTGAAGTGCTCATCGTGAGCGGTTCCAACACGACGGAAGCCCACCCGGTAGCCGCGTTAAAAATAAAAAAGGCGGTGAGGCAGAACGGAGCGAAACTCATCGTAATAGATCCCAGAAAAATAGAACTGGTCAAATATGCGGATATACACCTTCAGTTAAGGGCAGGGACAAATGTGGCGCTCATAAACGGACTCCTTCACGTAATCATAAAAGAGGGATTGCAGAATGACGACTTCATAGAAAGGCGTACCGAGAACTTTGAAATGCTGAAGCAGGTAGTAAGCAAATATACCCCTGAAGAGACGGAGGCGATTACCGGGGTCCCGAAGGAAGACATAATAAAAGCCGCAAGGATGTATGCGGGTACGAACAAGGGTATGATCATTTACGGGTTAGGGATGACGGAGCACAAGGCGGGTTCACACGGGGTAATGTCTTTGGCGAATCTGGCGCTAATAACCGGGAATGTTGGGCGTCCGAATACGGGTATAAACCCTCTGCGTGGGCAGAACAACGTACAGGGGTCGTGTGATATGGGTGCATTGCCGGACGTATATGCATGTTACCAGAGGGTGGACGATCCGGAAGCCAACCGTAAGCATGCTGAAGCATGGAAGGTAAAGAAGCTTCCGGAGAAGCCCGGTTTGAAAGAGCCGCAGATGTACCGTGCGATAGAATCCGGGGATTTGAAGGCGATGTATATAATAGGCTATGACCCGGCGATATCACAGGCGGATATAAACAAGGTAAGGGCATCAATAAGCAAGCTTGAATTTCTGGTAGTGCAGGAGCTATTCATGACAGAGACGGCGAAACTTGCGCATGTGGTATTGCCAACGAGTTGTTACTTTGAGAAGGATGGTACGTTTACCAATGCGGAGAGAAGAGTACGGAGGCTACATAAGGCTATACCGTTGCCGGAGGGAACGAAATCGGACTGGGATATTATTTGTTCAATCGCCACGGCAATGGGATACCCTATGAGTTATAATCATCCGAGTGAGATTATGGATGAGATAGCGAAGCTGACGCCTGATATGGCGGGTATTAATTACAAGCGTCTGGAGGGAGACGGGTTAGTGTGGCCTGTGTGGGACATGAATCATCCCGGAACGCCGATACTGCATAAAGACACCTTTAAAAGGGGGCGGGGGATGTTTAACGACCTGATGTATACCCCTTCAGAAGAATTGCCGGACGAAGAGTATCCGTTGTTGCTGACAACCGGTCGGCGGCTGTATCAGTATAATAATGGATCGATGTCCTTGAGGAATCCGGAGATATGCGCCATAAACTCTGAGGAGTTTATGGAAATACATCCGGCGGATGCGGCGAAACTGGATATAAAATCAGGCGAGAAGGTCAGAGTATCTTCGAGGCGTGGTTCGCTGGAAGTGAAGACGGAGGTAACGGAAAAATCCCGTTTGGGAAGCGTCTTTCTATCCTTCCATTATCCTGAAACACCGACGAATGTGTTAACTGGGCCTGGAGAAGATATGCTTGCGCTTACACCGGAGTATAAGGTGTGTGCCGTTAAGGTAGAGAAAATGTAAACAAACACTACGGTTATATTTTTGTTTCAGAGATATAGCCGCGATTGTATATATGCTTCACCAGTATATAAAGGAAACAACCCTGACAGGGTTTGGAACCCTGTCAGGGTTAAACGGTGAGGGTATTCAAATACATTTGTGAACCAGGAGTTCGGGAACGAGCTGGGGAAATGTTCAAAACCCGGTTTTTTAATTGGAATTTTGGAATTTGGAATTTGTTTCGAATTTCGTACTTCGAACTTCGGATTTTTTATTTCTTGCTTGTTTGGTTCCGGCTTAATGATAGGATTTTGTAGTAGTTTCCTGTTGCTCCGGAGGGGTATAAGGATACATTACATCTTTTACCTTTTCTCCCAAAACGGCAATGTCATTTAAATTATTAGAGCCAAGGCCGTAACTGCTTGCGAGTTGTATGTGGTTGTAGCAATTCACAAATGGAGGATAGGGGTAAGCCGTTTCCGGTGAAAACCCCATTATTGCGGTTCCTATACTATCCACTGCAACTGCATTATCGCCTGCTACCAATACCCCTGGAGTTGCGTAAGAGATGTTTTTTACCCACGGACCCTCGCCCTTATCGATGGCAGATATGCCGTCTATAAACGCAAAATCAATCGGAAAAGCCCTTGCAATATCCACTATATTATAAGGGATTTGAGTTCTTTGGTCGGGAGAGTGTACGTACTGCATGCGTGCGCCATTTCCATTTGTTCCATATTTTTGAATGGGCAACAGACCAATCATGTTTTTCAAAGACAGGGTAACTCCTGCCGAGCTGTGGACTTTTAATTTTGATACGGTGATAAGGCAATCTGTTTCGGCAATATGATTGTTCACCGCGATAGAGTTGTAAATAAGCCCTCTTTCAATGTCTACATGAGTGAAATCAGGATAAGGGTCTGCCTTATTCAGATCAATCAATGTTGCTTCGAGTTGAGAGGCAATTACGTCATATCCAAGCGCCGTGAATGCCTCCATTGTATTTGATGGATGTGTGGAGCCTTCAACGATAAATAATGAACCAGCGCCAAGATCAAGCAATACCTCTCCAAGCGCCTTCACCACCAGCGGATTTGTAACGTACGTATCGCCAGCAGGCAGGTCGAGACAATCTTTGGTTGCAACAAGATTTATTTTAAGGGATATTTTATCCCCATACGAAAAAAAGGGATTAATCTGATACAGGCTTGCAACCATTTCCCCAATACAGTTTTTAAGCTGTTGAAAGTCGTTTTTGTCGTAAGAGGTATATTTTTTAATGTATACGGAGTGTTTTTTTTGCTGAAGTCCTCCGTAACTGGTAAAAATGGTAGGAAAAGTGCTCATGGCAAATGTTCCTGCCGTTCCCTTGAGAAAATCTCTTCTGGTATAATCCTTGCATCGTACACGCATACATTTCTCTCTTTTTGGTGTTATCAGTATCTGTTTCCCGGGAAAATAACATCTCTCTGGATACATTGCATACGTCTCTTTGTGCTCCCCTATATCACAATGTAAATGTTTACAGATGGTGGACCATTTAAGGAAGCGCCTTAAAGATGTGGATAGGGAGAGGATCCTTTTATTTTCGATGATTTTGCTGTACTCATGATTAAGAAACACTATGTTTTAGAATATTGTAAAGCTCATCTTTTAAAGCAAGCCTGCGTTTTTTTAGTTCTTCAAGCGCAGTGTCCGACCGTGGTTCGATATCGTATTCAACACGGTACACCTTCCGATCGAGTTTGTGGTACTCATCAAAAAGTTTTTGAAAGTGTTCGTCAGACATTTTAAGGTCATGGATTTTGTCCCTAAATTCAGGAAATTCATTTGCGAGGGCATGGTGTTCGCTTTGCATTGTGCATCCTCTTTCTTACGTTTTAACGAATTAAGCTCGACTGGTAATTTCTATAAGGTGGTAGCCAAATTGCGTACAGATTGGTCCGTGAACTTTTCCTACTTCATCCCTGAATACTACCTGGTCAAATTCCTTAACCATTTGCCCTGGTCCGAATTCTCCAAGATCTCCTCCCTGTTTGCCTGATGGACATTGCGAATACTGCTGGGCCATTGTTGCAAATTCTTCTCCATTTTGAATTTTTGATTTAATATCTTCGCATTCCTGTTGAGTTGAAACCAGAATATGACGCGCCCGTGCTCTTACCATGCGGTACTCCTTTCGTAGTTTAAAATGATTAATTATCTGTACTATTTCACTGAAAAATTGCATAAAAGCCGAATTTTATTTCTGGCTCTCGTTCACACATGTTAGGCCAATAATTCTTTTTCCCCGGTTAAGAGCGGTGTTGAAGAAGGCCTTCAGCAACTCCACAAGGGGGATTTATGGAGTTGTTCCACACACCACATAAACTATTCATAAAAAATAGCAGTACAAATTTTAGACTATACCTGTCTTCAGGAATTTACTTACTATTTGTTTGCCAATCTCCATAATGTTAAGTTTTCCCCACGCATTCAGCTTTGACCGTTCCCTTTTAAACTCATAAACAGGAACAGAGGTTCCGCAGGAAGTCTGTGCTGAATTGATTTTAAGCAGGATAATCTGGCGTTTCCCGTGAATATGCTGAAAATGCCGGTAGTATTCGCTCCACTTCACGTCGTCTTGCCGGACCACTTCGCCTTTCCCATATAAACGAAGTATCATGGGATCTTTGTCAAAGCTGCAGAACATCATCGCCATTCTGCCATTTTCTTGTATGTTCATAGCGGTATTATTCCCACTGCCTTTCAAGTCCAGGTAAATAATCGTCTTGCGGTCTAAACACCTGAATGTATCCATGCATTTTGGAGAAATAGCAATATTGCCATTTTCAGGAGCAGTTGCAACAAAAAACATCTTCTGCCGGGAAATAAACTCTTGCAATTCCTTGTTAAGTTCATTAAAAGATTCTGACATTTCATACCTTTATTAATGACCCTGTGGAAATTACGTTGTCAAAATTTACTTATAAGACAATAAGGGAAATAACAATATGGGGAAATTGTCCAAACACACATCATCGTAATCCGGCGCAGGTAGTGACAGATTATCAAATAAAAATACTCGCCACGCACCTGATAATTATAACAGGCGCCTATTTTAAATGCGACATAAACGTATAGTTTTCTCTGTTGATACTCATAACCGCAAAACCCCGCTACAGAACCAATAGAGGGCATGCTTCATCCCAAACTCACATAGAGCTTATAATATGAAAACACCTAAAGAATAAAATATTTTTTCAGGTCTTTGAAATAGATAACAAAATATATCTTTATTTTCAATGCAAAAGAATAAAGTGGCTTGCCTTGCATTTCTTTTTACAAAAGCGGAAAACATTTTATATGTAGTAAACCAATCGATGAAATATTGGTAACTATTCAGCGTGATTTATTAAACTACCGGAGATCAGAGCGCAACTCGTTGCCAAACCTTGTACTGAACATAGTGAAGTATATGTTTGGGAACGAGCCGTGTATCGTTTACGATGAATAGTTACCCCAAATTTCAATTTTCAAATGTTCAAAACCCGTTTTTTCATTGGGATTTTGTATTTTTGAATTTGTTTCGTATTTCGTGCTTAGAATTTCGTATTTCACCATTAAATATTTTGCCGAAAAAAGAGGAAAATACATGGTTTATCTGATAATTTGCACGGTTTCACTGATAGTATCCGCCTTAACTCTCTTTTCCGGTTTTGGTTTGGGGACACTGCTTATGCCGGCCTTTGCGCTTTTTTTCCCACTGGAGGTGGCCATTGGCGCAACGGCCTTCGTCCATCTTGCAAACAATATATTTAAAGTCGTGCTGGTCGGGAAGAGGGCGGACATTCGGGTCGTACTTACATTTGCTATTCCCGCATCAGGCATGGCTATCGTCGGGGCGTTATTACTGAACTATTTCAGCGGCATGCAGCCTCTCGCCGAGTATGTGCTTGCCGGAAAAGTCTTTTCTATTACTTTTTTAAAATTGATTATCGCCGTTCTTATTGCAATCTTTGCAATCCTCGAATTGGTGCCCTCTTTTGAAACACTCTCATTCCATCCAAAATATATTCCGCTTGGCGGGATGCTATCGGGATTCTTTGGCGGATTATCCGGACATCAGGGGGCATTGCGTACTGCATTTCTGATACGAATCGGACTGAAAAAAGAGGCGTTCATAGGGACGATGGTTGTTTCTGCAGTCGTGGTGGATGTAACGCGGCTTGCTGCTTATGGGGTCACATTCTTTTCGCAAAACATTCATGTCATTCGTGGACAGATTGGGTATGGACTAATTGCGGCGGCTATTTTGACCGCATTTACCGGCGCATTTATCGGTTCGCGCCTCATAAAGAAAATTACTATGCGCACAATCAAACGTATTGTCGGGATATTATTGTTTGTGTTGGCATTCATACTGGGGACGGGGATTGTCTGATCTACATGCCCTGCTCTGTGTGAGAGGTGACCGTTTTTTGAATAATTGATGCTTTTGGCTATAGTGGGGCTTTTTTTACTATCTCCTAAGCTGGCATAGCCAGAACCAACCAGGCACGAAAATAATCCTCAGTCCTCAATCTACAACTTGCCGACTGCCGACTGCCGACTGTAGGCTGTAGGCTGTAGACTGTAGACTGCCACAACTTATCGGGAGGTTTAGATTTTGCCGATTTATGCTGAACAAATGCCGTTTTTTTATTATACTATTTTGAAATTAAGTGCTATAAGAACGTGTAACGGTTTTCAGTCCGTAGACTGCCGATTGCCGATTGCTGATTGCAGATTGCCGACGGTAGACTGATGAAGGCACAAATTAATCGATTATTGGGAGGAGGGGAGGTTTTCATATCGTATGGACATTAAAGATAAAACAAATACTGCGGGCAGTATGGACGAAATAAAGACAAAGCAACAACTGATTGAAGAGATAAAGATATTGCGTCAAAAATTGAGTGAATACGAGACGCGGCAATTAAAAGTTGAACAGGCGGAAGAAGCCGCTGCATGGGAGGCAAAAGCTAATGCAGCGCTGGTAGATTTATCAAAGGCATTGGTAAAACCGGAAAACTCAATTGAAAGTTTGTCGGCGCTTGTTTTGGAATATGCAAAATGTCTGACAAACAGTCCTGTTGGCTATGTCGGATATATTGACAAGCAAACAAACAGCTTTGTTTCTCCTGCAATAACACCCGAAGTTTCCAAAATATTTAATATACCGGAAGGAAACATCGGGGTTGATGAATTCCAGGGGCTATGGGGATGGGTGCTTGAAAACAAAAAACCTCTTCTATCAAACGACCCGTTAAATGATGCAAGGTCGGAGGCGTCATTAAATAAGAATGCATCATTAAAGCATTTTTTATCAGCGCCTGCCATGCTCGGCGAGATAATTGTAGGGCAGATAACTGTGGGTAATGCTGCAAACGGCTATTCCGGAAAAGATATTCAGTTGTTGGAACGTATTGCAATCTTATATGCCATTGCTGTCCAGCATCTGTGGACGCAAGAAGTGATTACACACATGGCGTATTTTGATGAAATTACGAACTTTCCCAATAGAAGGCTATTTAATGATCGCCTGTATGTGGCCATTTCAAATGCGAACCGGTACCGGCAAAGGCTTGCAGTAATGTTTCTTGATCTCGATGGATTTAAAGAGGTTAATGATGCCTTTGGTCACCAGACAGGCGACCAATTGCTTAGGGAAATTGCGTATAGATTAAACCAGACCGTCCGAAAATCAGATACGATTGCAAGGATGGGTGGTGATGAATTTACGGTTTTACTGACGCAGGTAGAGCATGAAAGCAATATAATAAGCGTAGCTGACAAAATACTTGAAGCGGTAAGACAGCCGGTAGTGCTCGACGGCAACACAATAAGCATTACCATTAGCATTGGAATTGCGCAGTATCCTGATAATGGCAAAGACGTGAATACATTATTAAAAAGCGCAGACATAGCGTTATACCGTGCAAAAGAATCGGGTAAAAATAATTATCAATTTTCATCTTTTAGCGAAGATTCTCTTCGCGGTGAATGCGTCTGATGCCACTCCTACAAATGCACGGTATAGCTAAAAGTATCTATTCTGTAACACTTTAGTTTTTTTGAAAAATTCAAATAATAACGATGTTTCGCCGCACGATGTAGGGGCGAAGCATTTGCTATAACCGGCACACATGCGTTTATAACCAAACATACTAATGCTTCGCCCCTACGTTTTCAAAAAATTAAATTCTTACTATATTTTCAGACAATTTAATATAGCATTTTAATATCGACCCGCCTGTGCGTTGCATCTCTCTGCGTGCGATTACGCACAGAATGATAACCATAAATAGAAGGGAGACGTCTATGAAAAAGATATCTATTTGTGCATTGCTTTTATTTTCAGTTTTTCTTCTTACTTCAAAAATATATGCTATTGGCAAATCACAACATGATTTGCCGTATGCGGTGAGCGAACAGACAAAGATATGTATATTATGTCATAAAAACGTGACACCAGGCATTGTGGAAGACTGGAAAACAAGCAGGCACTCGAAAATAACTCCAGAAATCGCCCTTAAAAAAACGGCATTAGAGAGAAGGGTTTCGAGCCAAACAATACCGGAAGACATTCGTCCGGTTGTCGTTGGATGTTATGAATGCCATAGTCAGAATATTTCACAACACAAGGACAGTTTTGAGCATTTCGGGTTTTGGATCAATGTAATTGTATCTCCAAACGATTGCAGGACATGCCATGCAGTAGAGGTAGAACAATTCTCCGGCAGCAAGAAAGCATACGCGTTGGATAATCTGCGGGAAAACCCCGTTTACCAAAAATTTGTTGATGCGATTCCGGGTATAAAAGAAGTAGGCGATAAATCAATACGATGTTTAATCCCATCGGAAAATTCAAGACGGGAAACATGCTATGCGTGCCATGGCACTGAAATAACAGTGGATGGCATGAAAGAAATACAAACAAACACTGGAAGCATTGAAGTTCCCAACCTGCAGAATTGGCCTAATCAGGGCGTAGGAAGGATTAATCCCGACGGGAGTCGCGGCGCCTGTACGGCATGCCACCCAAGACATAGTTTCTCCATTGAAATAGCAAGAAAACCATATACATGTTCACAATGCCACCTCGAACCGGATATACCGGCGTATGAAGTGTACTGTGAGAGTAAACATGGAAACATATTTCTTACAAAACAGGATACGTGGAATTGGAACAACGTTCCATGGAAGGTTGGCAAAGATTTTCAAGCCCCTACCTGTGCAGCATGCCACAATAGTTTGCTTGTCACACCCGAAGGGAAGGAAGTTGTATCCCGCACGCATGATTTTGGCTCACGTTTATGGGTCAGGATATTTGGTCTTATTTATTCTCACCCCCAACCTAAAAACGGGAAAACATATGAAATAGAAAATAAAGATGGTTTGCCTTTGCCTGTGACATTTATGAATGAACCGGCTGTGGAATATTTGATTGATGAAGAGGAACAATTACTGCGGAAAAAAGAAATGAAAAAAGTATGCAATAGCTGCCATAGCACCGACTGGGTTATGGGCCACTTTGAAAAACTCGATACAACAATAATAGAAACCGACACTATGGTTTTAAATACGACAAATCTTATGAAAAACATGTGGGATAACGGTTTTGCAGACGCATCGAATCCGTTTGATGAATTGATCGAATTGTTGTGGGTAAAAGAATGGTTCTTTTATGCAAATTCAATACGGTTTGCATCTGCCATGATAGGCGCAGACCATGCTACTTTTAAAAATGGATGGTGGCAGTTGACGGAGAATTTTCACGAAATATATGAATATTCAAAGAAATGCGAATCCGGACATTGAGCGACAAATCCGGCATGCTGAATGTTCATAACCGTAACGGCATTTGATGTACGATTTACGATGTACGAAGTACGATTTAAAAATCGTAAATCGTAAATAGTAAATAGTAAATCTAAAATCGTACATCGTTTGAGTCCAAGATGTATGCAAAGTAAGTCTTGCATGAATTATATTGAACCCCAAATGGTATATAATGCAATTGAAAACATTTTGAAATAAAATATGTGTAAAGAAGGGGTTTGAAAGACAGAAACTCGCATTTGTATCAGAGAAAGAAGTCGGAATTAAATATTTGGGTATTATTAGACTTTTAAACAGGAGGCGTAATCAATGAATATTGAATTAGAACGGGAGGAAGATGGTCGCTGGATAGCTGAAATTAAGCAATTGCCCGGAGTTGTGGTTTATGGAAGTAACCGGGAAGATGCTATTTCTAAAGTGGAAGTTTTGGCGCTTCGCGTGATGGCTGATCGGGTTGAACACGGCGATCAAATCCCCGAACTTGACGCACTTTTTGTGGCACCTGTATGAGTCAATGGCCTTCTAAAAAAGCTCGCCTTGTCCTGAGGGCGTTAATGAGACTCGGATGGAATATTAAGCGACATGACAAAACATCTCATAGGGTTCTGGAGAGGGAAGGATGGCCTGATTATGTTTTTGCCTTTCATGACAAAGAAGAAATTGGCCCTCGTATGCTTGCGAGAATTTCAAAGCATACAGGACTAACTCCAAACGACCTTTCATAAAGCACAAATTTTGCAATTTGATATTAATTTGATGAAAAATCTATGGATAAATATAGGAAATATAGGGACATTTCCCTTATTGATTGATTGATCTGGGGAAAATAAGGGAAGTGTCCCTATATTTCCATATTTCCATTTGATGAGTTGATCGAATTGTTGTGGGTAAAAGAATGGTTCTTTTATGCAAATTCAATACGGTTTGCGTCTGCCATGATAGGCGCAGACCATGCTACTTTTAAAAATGGATGGTGGCAGTTGACGAAGAATTTTCACGAAATATATGAATATTCAAAAAAATGCGAATCCGGGCATTGAGCGACAAATCCGGCACGCCGAAATGTTCATAACCGTAATGGCATTTGATGTATGATTTACGATGTACGAAGTACGATTTAAAAATCGTAAATTGTAAATCTAAAATCGTACATTGAAAACGGAAACGTTGGGAGAATTATGGACATATCCCATATTTCTTGCTTGATATGGTGGGAAAATAAGGGAAGTGTCCCTGTATTTCCTGTAAGAAGCATAGACCGGATAGTCCGACACGCAGAATATTGACAATGGGCATTTTGTCCATATTTTCTACAATTCTCTCTTCTATGGCTAACGTTGAGCTAAGCTACCGCGTGTCTTTTTGCGGTTAGCTTAAGTGACTGGTTATGTGTATTATTTGCTTAATTTTGCACTGGCAAGGCGGTTTATACTGACTCCTGCTTCTGCGGCTTGTATCGCAAGTTTTCTATGTTCTTCTGGTGGAACTCGCACCATAAACTTACCGCTATAAGTTCTATTAGCAATTGGCTCTGGTATTTCCTCACCGTTTCTTTTCATATCATCTATTACATCAGCAATAACTTTGCGTATGCCTCTTAATGCTCCCTCAGGAGTTTTTGCAAGCCAGCTTAAGCCTGGAAATTCTGCACATAATCCTACATATTCATTGTCGTCTGCCGACCATATAACACGATAAGTATAATGATCATTTTTCAGTGCCATAATTTATCTCCAATCTCCAATCTTTCAACGGCCATAAGCACTTGTTTCACTTGATATGCTTTAGCCTTTCCTTTATTATTCTGTATATTTATCCGCGGGTTATCCAGCCATGGTGTTTTATATACTCGATGACTGCTTCCCCTTTGAAGTGCGTCTCCAAAATAATTATCACAAACTGCGCAAAGATCATTGAATCTTACATTATTAGGGCTTTGGCGCATCTGTTCTAAAATATCTTTTATCTTGCTCCATTTTAAGATAGTATCATTAATGATATCATTGTCAAGGCTAGAATGTGATTGGGCATTTATATTGTTTTGACACATAACGCCGAACTAAGCGCCGGCTGGTTTTTGCCGTCCGCTTGAGCGACTTGTTACGCGGCTGATTGTCATTTGATGTTGGCAGTTATTCGCCGTTTAGATGGAATAATCTCGATCAATGATCTAAGTGCTTTGTTGACCGCTTCCGAATCAGGAAAATATTTTTTTACGTCCGGCGCCAACAGAACTGCTCCATCTTCAAGCTTAAAATACTGTACTGAGATAGTGCCATCAGCCTGATGTATCTCAACTTTATGACCCGAACGATACGCTTTGTAGTGTTTTCCCCGTACCGCTCTTTTCATACTGGGAAAATCGTATTCCGACCTCATATCTTCTTCCCTCAACGAGCCTTTAGTGGATACCTTCTTCATAAAATCTTCTTTCGCGTGCTGTTGCCTTTCTGCAATTGATAATACGTATTTTATCCTTTCGTTCCGTATGGGGGATAGGGGGACACACTTCCCATATTTTGTTTGATCTGGTAGGAGAATAAGGGACGTGTTCCCATATTTCCCCTTAATAAAGGTTAGGTTGATGTGTATGGAGAGATTCCTTCCCGTTCACTCCTCAGAATAACCAAAAAAAAGCTTGCATTCTTCTTTATTTTTGTAGTATCTTCCTTTTTAAAGCAAAAGCAATTTCCTATCATCTTGATTTCGCCAAGGGGAGAAGACAATACAGGAAGCTCTCTTCGTAACAACAAGTTCGAACATGACCATCAAATGTCCACCAGACAAGTCGGAAATGGACCGCAAGCCGAAACTCATGAACCGTCTTCGTGAAGCCCTTTCAGCAACAGCAACAGCAACTATCGCTGCACAAAGAGATAACCTTTAAAGGGGTGACATTTTTATCCTTAAATACCTATTTTTAGTACAGAAAAGAGTTGTTTAAGTAATTTTTGTTATGGCACGTGCAAATAGACATTATATCCCAAATTATGTTTGGCATATTACTCATAGATGCCATAAAAAAGAATTTCTTTTGAAATTTCTGAAAGATCGTAAGCGTTGGATGTACTGGCTGTTTGAAGCTAAAAAGAGATTTGGATTAAGGATATTAAACTATACTGTCACATCAAATCATATTCATCTATTGGTTATTGACAATGGTCGTGAGGTTATTCCGAAGAGTATCCAATTGGTAGCGGGGAGAACTGCACAGGAGTATAATCAAAGAAAAAAGCGTAAGGGTGCATTTTGGGAAGACAGATATCACGCAACGGCAATAGAAACTGACATACATTTGATAAGATGTATGATGTATATTGATTTGAATATGGTCAGGGCTGGTGTTGTAAAGCATTCGTGTGAATGGGCAATGAGTGGATATAATGAGATACAAAACCCACCGGATAGATACGCCTTAATAGACATAAAAGGCTTGATTGAATTATGTGGGTTATCCAACAAGGAACAACTGAGGCATGAATATAAACAATGGGTAGAAGCTGCCATTAATGATAATGGCCTCAGGAGAGAGTCCTGTTGGACAGCAAGTATCGCAGTAGGGAGTAGGCGATTTGTAGAAGATACGAAGGTTAAGTTAGGTTTAAAAGCACATGGACGCAAGGTAGAGGAGGGTAACGATAAGTTTGTACTTAAAGAACCGATTGTTCCTTACAAGGCTCATTTAAGTGCCAAAAAAGATCTTCTAAGGCATGAAAACATGTATTGTTGGGGGGAAACATAGTCAACGCAACAGGTTAGCTTGGTCCGACCCGATTTACCAACCCCAAAGAGGGAGTTCAATCTCTCATCAGAAAAGTAGGGGACATTATACGTAAACATGTGAGTGCTCCTATTGAAGCCTTGTTTGAAAAGCTCAACTCTGTTCTACGAGGTTGGGCTAATTATCACAGGCATGTTGTCTCATCGGAAGCATTCAGCCGTGTTGACACCTATATCTTTGAACAACTATGGCGTATGGTAAGAAGAAGGCATCAGAACAAGACCAAAGGCTGGCTAATAAAAAAGTACTGGTCAGCCGCAGGAAAACATGTCTTTTCAATCTTACACAAGTAAAAAGAGAAGACTCGAATTTTAAAAATAATTCGGGTAAGCTCTATAGGGATAAAAAGGCATATAAAGATTAAAGCAGAAGCAACTCCTTACCTTTCTGAATACAGTAATTATTTCTGGAGAAGGAGAAACAGTAAGGAATCACGTCTGCTTGGTGCGCTATCACATCGCCAATATCAGGCAATGATAGCATCGAGGTAAAACAGTCGGGTTGTCCCACAAGGGCAGCTTATTGAAATGCTTGAGCTGTATGATGGGAAACTATCACGTACAGTTCTTAGGAGGGAATCGGGCAGCAATGCCCGTGACCTATCCGGTGCGGCCAATTAAATTACGGCATAAATCAAATCCAATAATCATAAGGATAAGAATATGAAGGCAAGCGAAACAAAGGTAGAAGACTTTTTATCATCAAACAAGACACAATTCATAATCCCTGTTTATCAAAGGAATTATGACTGGTCTATCAGTCAATGCAAACTGCTACTCGATGACATTCTCGAAGTTGGTACAAACAAGAAGATGAACGCCCATTTTATCGGCAGTATCGTTTATGTTCACGATGACGTATACACGGCATCAAGAATCAAGGAACTTACCGTCATTGATGGTCAGCAACGAGTTACAACCTTGACCCTGATTTATTTGGTATTACATCGTCTTGCACAGGAACTCAAAGAAGAAAAGCTTGTTAATGAAATCAGTGAAACGTATTTAATAAACAAGTTTGCTCCTGAAGAAGAAAAGCTGAAACTCCGGCCAACAGACAATAACGATAAAGCACTGAAATACCTTTTGCGCGGCGATGCAAATGAAGAATACTCTGATTTTTCAAAACTCATTGATAACTTCAATTATTTCAAAGGCAGAATTACAGAAGATAACTATCAGATAGTATTGACTGGTTTATCAAAATTAATGTTCGTCGAAATTTCGCTTGACCGAGAAAGAGACGAGCCGCAGCGAATATTTGAGAGCCTTAATTCAACTGGCCTGGAACTTTCACAAGCTGACCTGATTCGCAACTATATTTTGATGGGTCTCAAACGAAGAGAGCAGAATAAGATTTATCAGAATTATTGGGAAGTAATTGAAAAACTTGCCAAGGATGAAATTCTTAATGTCAGCCGCGTTTCTGATTTCATCCGCGATTATTTAACAGTCGAAAATAATAATATTCCGAACAAAGGCAGAGTATATTTTGAATTCAAATCAAAGTATCCTACATCTACCCTTGAAGAATTGGAATCAAACTTATCAGGAATTAAATCATTAGGAAAGCACTATAACAAGCTGATTAATCCGAAAAATGAACCGGATAAAGAAATAAGATTGCAACTCGAATATATTAACCGCCTTGAAATTAATGTTGCCTATCCCTTTTTGATGAAGGTATATGATGATTACAGCAACTCCATAATTGACAAAGCAACATTCTTAAAGGTTTTAGATACAATCCAATCATTCACTTGGCGTCGTTTTATTGTTGGTCTCCCAACAAATGCTTTGAATAAAATATTTATGAATCTTTACGACAAGGTTGAGCGAGAGAATTATTTATATTCAATTCAAAAAGCTTTATTACAGCGGGCAGGAGTTCAAAGATATCCTAAAAATGAAGAGACCATAGATGCATTAAAAGTAAAAGATGTTTACAACATAAAGGCTAAGAACAGAATATATTTACTTGAGCGGCTTGAAAATTATGACAACCGTGAACACGTCGCAATTGATGGAAATCCAGATATTACAATTGAACATATCTTTCCGCAGAATCCTGATACCAAATGGAAAATTGAATTAGGTAATGATGAATATTCTTTCATTAAGGAAAATTATTTAAATACAATCGGCAACCTTACCCTTTCCGGCAACAATGGAAAACTTGGCAATAAGCCATTCCTCGAAAAAAGAGATAAAGAAAACGATGGTTACAAAGATAGCAGGCTGTGGCTAAACAAATATCTGTCAGTCGCAGAGAAGTGGGACAGGGCGGAAATTGAAAGACGTTTTGGCATAATTGCAGAGAGATTCTTGAAAATATGGGAGCTTCCAACCATAGCTTTTGCTGAGGATAATGGCAATAATGAAGTTAATATATTTGAGGCAGAGGACCCAAAATTCAAGAAATTGGAGTATGCCATATTTCTGGATCAAAAACTTGAAATCAGGGCGGTGTCTCAGCTTTACGTTGAAGTATTCAAACAACTCTTTGAATTACAACCTGAAACATTCTTTACATCAGACATAGGGCTGCGCATCGGCTTAACTAAAAATCCAGTCGAAGGAAGCCCCAGACAACCAATTGCCATTAACGACACGTATTTTATTGAAAGCAACTTAGACAATATAGGTAAGTTTGACAGGATTAAGCAGGCACTGACCTTGCTCAATCTTGAGGATGAATTAACAATTAAATATGCAAATGAAAACGCCGAACAAAAAAATCAACCCGACGCAGAATAGCGTCGGCGGTTTTTCCCGAAGTGGTTGCCTGCGCGGGTTATTTAAGTCGTTCTGCTGATAAATAAAAATGTCTCCATACACTACATTTGATGATATCCGTTCGATTAATGAAAAAATTGATCGAAACGTAATTATTAAAGAAGCTTATAGCCGTCAGTATCCTAGTGTGTTTCTTTCACATTCTTCCGCTGATCATGAATCTTTGCCTGCTGTAATAAAAATACTCGAGAACCATGGTGGAAGAGTCTATATAGATGATGGTGATCCCAGGTTATCAGGAAAGGTAAACCCTAATACAGCCGAAGTCCTGCGTGAAACAATTGGTAAGTGTAGCAAATTGGTCGTATTAGTAACAACAAACACGAAAGACAGCCGCTGGGTGCCTTGGGAATTGGGTCTTGGAGATGGGAAAAAATTTCAAAGTAGCATAGCCATTTTCCCAGTCGTAAAGGATTCGTTGACAGAAAGCTGGCATGAGCAGGAATATCTTGGATTATATAAAAGAATAGTGTGGTCAAAATTTAAAGGTAAAGATAAGAGTGAATGGATGGTTTGGGACCATAACGATAACACAGCCACTGGCTTGGGAGAATGGCTCCGTTAGGGAAAGGTTCGCTAAATGCAAAATTACGGCATATTATCTGGTCTACGCATCCCACCTAAGCATAAGGTTTTTATAAGTTATCACCATGCCAATGATCAATGGGATAGGGATCGATTCGAAAATTTATTTAGTAATTATTATAGCGTTTTTATTTCAAAATCTGTCCAAATAGGTGAAATTAGCGCATTCCTAAAAACAGATACCATTCGACAAAAAATCCGGGATGAATACCTCAGAGACAGCACGGTTACAGTAGTACTCATTGGTAAAGAAACATGGAAAAGAAAGAATGTTGACTGGGAAATTGGTGCGAGTCTAAGGCACACAATTTTAAATTCAAGATCTGGATTACTGGGAATTTTTTTGCCAGATCATCCTGATTTTGGTCGGGATAAATATATACCTTACATAACCCCTCCTCGCCTTCATTATTGCGCCAAATGCGGTTATGCTACACTTCATGATTGGTCTGATGACCCAGCGATAGTTTCACAATGGATAGAAGGAGCGTTTAACCGCCGTTTTAAGGTTGATCCAGATAATTCATTTCCCTCTTTCATTAATAACAAATCGGGAGAAAGGTGGTCAGAATGAAATGGAAAGAATGGCTTGAAAATTGGAGTATGACAACCCTTAAAATAAATCCACCTTTTCTGGAAATGGAGTGGAAGCCTAAAGATGAGGACAAAGATGCAGCTTGGGAGCTATATATTGAGCTTCTAACACGCATTACCACACAACCACTCCCCAAAGAACATGGCGATGAATCTACAGCACTTGATTCTATTCATTCCATATTCAACCTTACCAGAGAAGTTATCAAAAGGCGTGGTCGTCTCTGTATTGAATTTACTAAAATTGCGATTGTGATTCTTAACCAAAAAATTAGACCATTCACTGCAAAATGGCACAAACTGATGATAGACAAAGCTTTTGAGAATCCTACGAAATGCGCGGAGTTTAGGAAAGAACTAGAGGAGCTTCAAAAAATTTTACTAATATACACGAAAATGCTTGCAGATATGTCAGGGGTAGAGGATTTGACAGAACTTGAGAAACAATAAATAAAACCCAAAATGTCCAGTAATCAAAATAATTCAAGGTTTGTTTTTATTAGTCACAGTAGCCTCGATACTTGGATAGCGAAACAGATAGCTAAGGAGGTCGAACTATGTGGTGCAATTCCATTCTTAGATGAAGCAAATGTGAATATTGGAGACGAGTTTGAAGATAAAATATTGGAATTTTTGGATAAATCGCACTATTTGATAGTTTTATTTACCCCTTGGGCCTTAGAACGACCTTATGTATGGGCAGAGATAGGTGCTGCATGGAGCAATCGAATCCCAATAATAGTTGTTTTACATGGTATCACTTCATCTGAACTTCAAAAACGCCCTGGAATCCCTGTATTTATTAAAAAACGAGACATAATTGAACTGAACGAAATCGATAAATTCTTTTTGCAATTAAAAAACAAAATACAAGAGTTTCAATCTGGTGTGCAATGAATAAAAAAGTATTTATATCCTATTCAAGGGAAGATACCTCCGAAATAAGAGCTTTAGTTGACAATTTGAGTCAAATTAACCTTGATATTTGGTCAGATCAAAATATTTCTGCAGGTGATAACTGGGCTAACTTAATTGAAGAGAATCTTAGAAAAAGTGAAATTGTACTTTTGTTCATATCTCCACGAGCACTGGCAAGTGAGTGGGTGATGATGGAGTTTGGTGCTGCTGTCGCTTTAAAGAAAAAAATCATTCCTGTGGTTCTTAAAGATACTCATATTCCCTCCTTCTTGTCAGAGCATAAATATATCAGGGCGAATAGTATTAATGAAGCTGCTGAAAAAATCAAAGAAACATTATGCAAAATAGCAGAACAAGACGCTTCAGCGGACGAGAAAAAGTCGCGCCGCTGAGCTTTTTGTTAGGTATATATAGTAAACATGGATAAATCAATTAGAAAAAATGAGATATGCGTTGTTGGATTACCACGCTGTGACTTCGTGTTTTCTTCAACTCGTAGTTGTTTCATAGCGTATGGCTTTGATACTAGTACACTGGAAATGAATATCCTAAAAAGCCTACTAGAAGAGCGCGGCCTCATTGCTGAAGAAGCAGGTGGTACACTTGCTCCTGGTCAAAGTGCATTTTGCGCAAAAATTTGCTCGAAAATTATTACATCTCAATTCTGTGTAGTTTTATTAAATCATGACTTAAGAAATGGCGTTGAGACTCCAAATGCAAACGTAAATATGGAATATGGGCTAATGCTAGGATTTAATAAATATGTAATCCCTTTTCAACGTGAGGGCCAGCATCTTCCCTTTAATGTCGCTGGCCTAGATACCGTAAAATACACAAATCAAAACTTTCGAGATAAAGCGATTATTGCATTAGAACAGGCAATCTCTGAAACGACACAGGAGTCAGTGCCACGGGACAATTCTGATCAAATAATCCAATTGTTTTTAATGGAGAGAGGATTACTAGTTTCTGCGATAGATAGCGAAGGCGATAGAAACTTGTATCGCTTGGGTGATTCACTTGGATTTAACCTGCTCAATACATTCTCAGGTAACGAGTACGTATACTTTGGCAGATTTACTTCTCTTAGGCCAGAATCTGTCGTATGGCGATTAAGAAAACTTAATTCAGTAGTATCAGGCCGACGCAGCTCACTTCCTGGTAGAGTCGCGCAGGGTCTTATTACACAAGAACTACTACCTTTTGTAGATCGATTGTTCGAGACAATGAGTATTATGGTCATAGTAACAAGTGATGCTGATAAAACAGTAATTACTGAACAACTACAAAGACAACCACTTGATTACTCTGTGGAGCTACTTACCGTCACGGAAATATTTAATGAGGTTAAAAGTGCAATACCAACTAATGCCTAACAAGGCACTCCAGCCGACGCTAAAAAGCAGCGCGGCTGAGTTTGATCGTTAGTATCAGTAACTATCAATAAAGTACCAGGAGATTAAAGATGTTAAATACATTGTGGGGTGTTGTCAAAAAAGAAAAAATTGAGCTTCTGGAAAAGGCAAATATCCCTGAAGGGACAAGGGTTTTGGTAACTGTGTTGGAGATGGCAACGGGGTCGGACCATGATAAGTTATCGCTGCACAAAGAGATAACCTTTAAAGGGGTGACATTTTTATCCTTAAATACCTATTTTTAGTACAGAAAAGAGTTGTTTAAGTAATTTTTGTTATGGCACGTGCAAATAGACATTATATCCCAAATTATGTTTGGCATATTACTCATAGATGCCATAAGAAAGAATTTCTTTTGAAATTTCTGAAAGATCGTAAGCGTTGGGTGTACTGGCTGTTTGTAGCTAAAAAGAGATTTGGATTAAGGATATTAAACTATACTGTCACATCAAATCATATTCATCTATTGGTTATTGACAATGGTCGTGAGGTTATTCCGAAGAGTATCCAATTGGTAGCGGGGAGAACTGCACAGGAGTATAATCAAGGAAAAAAGCGTAAGGGTGCATTTTGGGAAGACAGATATCACGCAACGGCAATAGAAACTGACATACATTTGATAAGATATATGATGTATATTGATTTGAATATGGTCAGGGCTGGTGTTGTAAAGCATCCGTGTGAATGGGCAATGAGTGGATATGATGAGATACAAAACCCACCGGATAGATACGCCTTAATAGACATAAAAGGCTTGATTGAATTATGTGGGTTATCCAACAAGGAACAACTGAGGCATGAATATAAACAATGGGTAGAAGCTGCCATTAATGATAATGGCCTCAGGAGAGAGTTCTGTTGGACAGCAAGTATCGCAGTAGGGAGTAGGCGATTTGTAGAAGATACGAAGGTTAAGTTATGTTTAAAAGCACATGGACGCAAGGTAGAGGAGGGTAACGATAAGTTTGTACTTAAAGAACCGATTGTTCCTTACAATGCTCATTTAAGTGCCAAAAAAGATCTTCTAAGGCATGAAAATATGTATTGTTGGGGGTGAAACATAGTCAACGCAACAGGTTAGCTTGGTCCGACCCGATCCAACAAAGAGACATAAGCGATGGTGTTTGAAGTGTTTATCAATATAGTACTTGCCATATCAAAGGCGTGTTATATGTACAATAAATCTGTATTCCGCATATTATGCGGATCAATCTAATCAATGTTAGCACTTAAAAGAAGAAAACAGATGAAACCAGAAAAAAACGATATACCTATAAAGGTCAAAATATCTGGCAGGCAATTAGAAGAACTCCAGAAATATACAGTCGATATGTGTGAAGCATTTGGTCTGGATAGAAGAATTGAAAATTACAAAGGTACTAGACCAATATCCTTTTACAGTTGGGATTTAGATTGTATCCTAGATGTACTTTCTATGGCCCTTAATGATAAAAAAGAATATCCAGATAGAGAAGATGAAGGCTACATCAAGCTGCACGAATTATATGTTCAGTTGAAAACTGCATATAAAGAAACATACGGGTAATTTACAGGGTGTGGCTTGTCGGCGGCACTGGGATAAAGCCAATAGAATCCAAACATTATTGGTATCAATGAAATACAACCGCCAAGCCACGGCCTTATTTTGATGGGTCGGCTTAGCTCAACATATTTTGTAAATCAAACATTAATTGCAGCAGAAAGTAAGTGCAAGAAAAGTAAAGGCAAGGCAAGGCAAGGCTCGTGGGTATAATAAACAACGCAGGTAATTCAGTGCTAACCAGCGCATTCAGCCGACCAGCTACCCTTTTGCGGTTTTCTAGTTTTGTGGCTTCGTTCACCATCATCATGCAGGCCAACTTATGCGCTTCTAATCTGCTGTCGGCTGATGCTGTGCGTTAGTATCAGTAACTATCAATAAAGTACCAGGAGATTAAAGATGTTAAATACATTGTGGGGTGTTGTCAAAAAAGAAAAAATTGAGCTTCTGGGAAAGGCAAATATCCCTGAAGGGACAAGGGTTTTGGTAACTGTGTTGCCTGACGATACTGGATTTACAGTTCTGGTTGAAAACAAGCCAAATCTCTTTGGATGCGATTTGGAATAACTCAGAGGATGATGTGTATGCAGAATTACTCAAAGAATGATGTAGTTTTAGTCCGTTATCCCTTTGCAGATTTGTCAAGCTCAACGGTCAGACCTGCGGTTGTTATCAGTACGCCACATATCTCTGGTGACATTTTTGTTGTGCCACTGACCAGTAAAACAGCTTCTCTTTTGCCGGGTGAGTTTATACTGACAGACTGGAATAGTGCGGGGCTTAATGTGATCACGACGGTTAAGCGTGGAATTTACACTGCAAACAGGGAATATGGGGACACTTCCCATATTTCTTGTTTGATCTGGTAGGAGAATAAGGGAAGTGTTCCTATATAGTCAAACAAATCAGGTTTTCGAAATTTGCTCGCCAATAATTTGAAAATTTTCAGTTAAAAGAGTAGACAATTCATCTGTATACTCGTTAATATTTTTGAAAAAACTTAAACATTTGTTTTTAAACTTCTCATAAGTATCATAATACTTGTTATACAATATTTCTTTGCGAAAGAATTTCCATAATCTTTCAATGAGATTTAAATTGGGTGAATAGGAAGGGAGAAATTTGATCTTTATTCTCGAATTTGCAAGGTATTCTTTGACCAACTTAGAACTGTAATATTTAGCATTATCAGAGATTATGTAAATAGTACCGGCTTGAGCATACCTTGACTCTATTTCATGGAAAAGCTTTATTGTTGATTGAGCATTGATGCTTTCATCTTCCCGGATTGTTACTTCAAAGGTTTCTATGTCAATAGCACCGTTTAAATTTATTCTTTTCCTACCGGTATTAGAGGGTATTTCCTTCTTTTTGCCTTTCTCTATCCAGCAATATGCAGACGTAGAATTGTGCTGTGGATGAACTCCATCCATAAAAAGTATCTTATCTCCGGGGGCTTTCTCTTCTTTGAGTTGTTTGTATTTTTCGATAAATTCTTTTTGTTTTTCAGGGTTTGCTTTGCCTGGAACTATTGTAGTTTTCTTGTAAGTAAAGCCTAATCTATCGAGGGTATGTACCATTCCTTCGGGTGTATAGATTTTATTGAATGTCTGTTTTACATATTCAACAATTTCTTTTGCCGCGCTATAGTTGTTTTTCCTGATATGATCTTTTAATTGTTCTTCTTGTTCGCAGGTGAGTTTTGGCACACAGCCAATATAATTGTCAGATAAAAGCCCGTCAAAACCTTTATCTTTGTATAGTTTTTCGTAATTCCTGATTGTTTGATCGTCTAACAAGAGCGCTTCTGCTACTTCTTCATAACTCCATCCTGAATCAAGAAGAAGTATAGCTTTGATTCGGTCGGCATGACGTCTATGAGGCTCTTTCTTATGTGCTTTTTTAAATTCTATTCGGGTTTTTTCACTGAGAAATGGATTCATGCAGAATTTAATACTCTAGAAACAATTCAAATGCAAGAAAAAAACAGGTTCTTCTAAAAATAAATGCTTTTTACTATATTTCCCTGACTGGGTTATGCATCGTATTTCGCGTTTCGGATTTCAACATTAAATATTTTGCCAAAAAGCACGCACTGACGAATGGAAGTGTGCAGAAAAATTACTGATAAGGTACTGCAGGGTTATTACTCAGGGTCATCTTCCGGGATATTTCGTGTTTTCCCGCGGTGGGGCTTTTCATTTCTGTTCTCATAGGGGATAAAATCCACCTCTCGTTTTAAAAGATCTATTTTGTATATTTTTACTTTTACCACGTCTCCGATTCGAAACATTTTTTTCCGTCTGGTGCTACAAGCGCCATATGTTTTTTGCTTATCTGATAGATATCATCTTCCAGGGTACGGATATGTACAAGACCTTCCAGGAGATATTCGCTTAATTGCACAAAGAAGCCGTATTCCTGCACTCCGGTGATAATGCCCTCAAAATTATCTCCCACACGGGTTTCAAAAAAGCGCAGCAATTTCAGTTTGGTGATTTCCCGCTCTGCTTCTTCCGCCCTGCGTTCCGTAACGGAGCAATGCCCTGCCCATTCTGGCAAACAGTTTTCCCATATTTTTTGCACGACAGGTGACCGCAATTCTCCTGAAAAATGCTGATCCAAAACCCTGTGGATAATGAGGTCGGGATAGCGGCGGATAGGGGATGTGAAATGAGCGTAATGTTCAAGGGCAAGGGCAAAATGCCCGCTCTCCGTTGCCGAATACACTGCCTGTTTCATCGATTTCAGCAAGACAAGGTTTATCATATGCGCCTCAGGTTTTCCGCTTATTTCCTTCAAAAATGCTTGTAATTGATGTATTTTAAAAGGGTCCACTCTGGTGTTTTCAAGCCCGCGGACAAAATCAGCGAATTCGAGCATATCTTCTTCGTCAGGCTCCGGATGCACCCTGCTTATCAGCGGCAATTTGTTTTTATGCATAAATGTCGCCACCATTTCATTTGCCAGGAGCATACACTCCTCAACAAGCCGGTGTGATACATCCCTTTCTTCCTTTTCAACATGTTCAATATTTCCCTGTTCGTCCAGTTTCAGGGATACTTCAGGCAGGTCAAGCTCTATTGCCCCCCGGTTCATTTTGTTCTTAAAAAGTATTTGTGCCAGTTGCGCCAGTTCTACCAAAACATTCTTTACCATCTCCGGTATATTCCCCGCCGATTCATTATTAATAATTGCCGTTGCCTGTTTATAGGTTAAGCGTTTTGTAGCGTTGATGACTGAATGTTTAACAGTGCTTTTGAGGATATGTCCCTCAGGGTCAATCGTTACGAGAACGCTTTTGGTCAGACGGTCTTCCCCTTCCATGAGACTGCAAAGATTATTCGATAATGCCTCCGGCAGCATGGGAATGACTTTCCCTGGCAAATATACGCTCGTACCGCGGAGTCGTGCTTCTTTATCAATGGCAGAGTCCTGTTTTACATAATAGGAAACATCGGCGATATGCACCCCCAATTGCCAATTACCCCTATCGTCCTTTTCAAGGGACAGCGCATCATCAAAATCCTTGGCGTCATCCGGGTCTATTGTGATAATGAGCTTTTTCCGTAAATCAAGCCGTGTTTGGATTTCCTCCTGAGGTATTTCCTGAGAGATGCTTTCCGCTTCATTCAATACATTTTTATGAAATGCCCGCGGCAGTTTGAATTGATATATTATGGAATGGAGGTCTACTTTCGGGTCGCCTTCTTTTCCTAATATTTCCGTTATCTCGCCTTCCGGATTCAGGTGTCTTGACGGCCATTGCACTATTTTAACCACTACCTTATCATCCGGTGTAGCGTCTTTTGCATCGCCTTCTGTTACATAAACATCTCTGAACAGGCGTGCGTTGTCCGGTACGACGTATCGTAACCGTTTGGACTTTTTAAAGGTACCCACAACTAAAGGATTGGCGCGTTTTAACACGTTGACAATCTGTCCGGAACCGCCCCCCTTTTGTTTGCCTCTTTTTGGTATTTGTTCTAAATCCGGCAGGCGAACAACGACGGTATCTCCGTGCATGGCAGAATGCATGTTTTCTTCGTTTACAAAGATATCCTTCCCCTCGCCTTTTTTCGCCGGCACTACAAAGCCAAACCCCCTTGAATTGCAATCCATCGTTCCCACCAACAGATTTACCGTTTTGGGATTGGCGTATTGTTTTCGTTTTATCTTGACGATTTCACCCTGGAATTCGAGATCCTGCAATAATTTGCAGAAAGCCCGGTATTCCTGGTCGTTGATCTCAAAATGTTCCGCCAGCTCGGCGGCAGTCATTGGAGTGTATTTTTTGCTGTGGACAAATTGTATAATTGATACAGGTTCTATCATAGGTACTTTATTAACAATAAAATTATTTTAATGAAAAAGGGAAATACATGTACGGATATTGAAAAGGTTATAGAGGGGATGTCTTTAATATAGGAGTAATGGACATAGAAGAATTTAATATGCCTGTAATTGTCATTTTCGCCAAAGGGAGAAATTCTAAGATTTCTCCCTTTGCACAGTCTTCAGTCTTCAGTCTTCAGTTTTCAATCCTCAATCTGCAATTTGCCTACTGCCTACTGCCTACTGCCTACTGCCCACTGCCCACTGCCTACTATCGACTGCCGAGTGTTACGGTATAATGGCAAATTCCAAATTCCAAATCCCTAAGTTCCATGAGCCTTCATTTTTTATAAAGTCTCCGCTCAAACATCCTCACATAATCCGTCCAGGCACTGCTGTCATCTTTATGATTACTGATGGCTTTTAAAGCGCCTTGCATTTTTGCGTCCAGATTATCAAGATAGTGCAGTGCTATTGCCTCAGGTGTGCCAGGTTTTACTGGGGAACCCCATTCATACTCGCCGTGATGACTCAATATGAGATGCAAAAGGACGTTAAGATGTTCTCCCGGAAATCCTTCAATCTTTGAAGCCTTCTCATTCACCATAAGGACGCCTGATATGAGGTGACCCGTAAGCAAGCCTTCATCGGTATATTGAAAGCTTCTCTCGTAAGATAATTCTCTAATCTTACCAATATCATGAAGAATCGCACCGGTAATTAACAGGTCCTTTTTGACCACAGGATAAAAACCGGAAAAATTGACTGCCAGTTTTGTAACTGAAAGGACATGTTCCAGCAAGCCGCCCAAAAAGGCGTGGTGATTTTGTGTTGCGGCCGGTGCAGCACAAAATGCCGTAACAAATGACTTATCCGTAAAAAAGGAGATGAGCAGTTTTGAAAGATAGGGGTCTTTAACGGACCTGATAATTTCTTTCAATTCAGCCAGCATTTCCGGGACATTTTTTTCAGTGCTTTGTACAAACTCATCCATTTGCACTTCTGATTCAGAAACAGGGGTAATTTCCAAAAGTTTGATTTGCAGAGAATTATTAAAGGTTTCTACCGTACCTTTGATTCTTATAAATCCGTCACTATTGAAACTATTATAAAGCGATGTGCTTGCATCCCATTTTTTTGCGTCAATACATCCGGATTTGTCTGCCAGTTGCAGATTGAGATATGGTTTTTTGTCTTTAGTCTCCCGAATCTCCTTTTTGAGAACAAGGAAAACGCCCTCTACCTGATTGCCACTCTTTAGATTTGCTATATATTGTCTGGACATTATTTAAGCAGGATTTTTTGGAAAGGTAATTTATGCAGAAATTGTAAGAGAGTAATTGTGTAAAGTCAAGAAATATAACGGAATACGCCGCATTTCTTTACAATAGACACAGTGCTCTATGCCAGTTAAAGGTGGAATTACAGATTACACAATAAGAATTTTCGTAACACTTTAGTTCTTTGAAAAATTAACAAGCGATATTATAAGTTAAGCCGGAAGTGGTTTTTGTTAAAAGAGCTTTTTGGCGTATGCCAGAAGGTTTTCCACGGGGTTGTCTCCTTGCAATTCTGCAGAGCGAAGCAACGTCATAAGGATAGCCTGGGTATTGGCGCCCTGAACAGAACGATTCTGTTGTGATACCTTTCGGGTCAATACTGGCTTTCGCATCTGTTGCTCGGCATGATTATTATAGGGACTCACACCTTCATGTTCCAGGAACGTAAAGAGTTCCTGTTTATGGCGCTTCAGGCGTTTGGTCAATCTTTGTACGTCTTTATCCTGACAAGGCGTTGCCAAAAACTGTTCAAGCCTGCGATACAATCTTTTTTTTAGCCGAAGAAAGCATACCAGGCTTATCTGGTTCTTTTTCTCTGATAACCGGATGGCATCCTTGAGCAACCGGGAGAGTTTTTTCCGGAAAGCTTTCCATGCGGCAGAATGGTTGTGGGCATCTACTTTCACGAGTTCCGTGAACAGATGATAGAAACACCGCTGCTTTGCCAGTGCGCTTATCTTGTTGTAAGCGCCCAGAAAGTCACAGATCAGGATACCACCAAATAGAATGCCCAAGAGTTTTTTTATGACAGGAGACCCCCGACTTGGTGTTATGAGATAGTAGCAGAGTTTTTGTGTTGTAAAACACCATAGCCAATGGGTTTTTCCATTCAACCTCCATCCGGTTTCATCTGCATATAAGACAGCGCTTGCGGAGACTTTTTGGCCAATCTCGTTATACTGTGGCTCCAGGAGTGTTGCAAGGGATTTCCATGCCTGGGTTAGACCGCCGGCGCTTATTTGAAGGTTGAAAAATACGGAAAGCATCTTTACGATGTTGTTTACACTGATACCGATTAAGTAGTGAAGCCATGCGGTAAAGACAACAAGGCGCAATCCTAGTCGGGCGCGCCATGCAACGCATCTGTGACCTTGGGTTGAACTATCTTTTTGCAACAAGCACACCAGTAACCATGAACTGTATGTTCCGTCACAACAGGGTCAAGGCGTGGAATATCTTCGATGTATCGCTTATAAGTTCTTACCGGTTTTTGTAATGGCTGGTGGCAATCAGGGCAACTCTCCATGGAATGCGTTTGATAGGCAGTTACTGTTTCAGGTCGTTTCCGGCAAACTCCCTTATGTCCCTTTTTCCTGCCACAAGGCCGTTTTCTCTTTTTCTTTGTGGGCTTTAGATAGGGCGGTATCGAACCGGAAGGGGTAGTCGGACCCGGTTTATCGCAAAGCCGGTCATATTTTTCTGCTTTCTCCGCCAGTATCAGGATGGCTTGAATCGCATCCTCTCTGTCCATCTCCAAAATAGCTATGGCTTCATCCCTGGTCACAGTCAAGAAACCTCCGAAAGTTTTTTTGAAGAGGGTAGAGGTAGAGATCCTTAGGTTGGCCATGATACAGATAGCGATTGCCCCGTTTTGCGCTCCCTTTGGTTTTGCCAGCACGAATCCAATTGGCCGCCTGATAGCAGGTACCCTTAAACCGCGCGGTATCAACAAAGGTTTCGGCTAAATAAACGGGATGGCCGTAAACGGTATTCCAGTCATCTGACAGACGTCTGAGGGCAAGTGACAATACCTTGGATGCAAGGTGTTTGATCTTAACCCATGGTAGAATGAGAAATCGTACGTTATTTGCAATCAAATGTAAGTGTGTACGTTTAGTCGTCTCATCCCATTCAATGAAACGATCACGGTCTTTGACTTTCCATGCGGCGCTTGCCCACCCCAGGCAGGCAACAACCTGATTGCCTATACGTACGATGTGTCTGAGGTGTTCGCCAACAAGCCGGGGATTGCCGAGGTAGTGATAGTGTTGGAAGAGATACTCCCAGAGATATCTTTCCTGAGGGTCTTTTACCACATGGATTGTCAGGTTTTCATACTCTGTGATTTTACCTTCTAGTGGTCTCCTGACGAAAAGGGGTGTCTGGACAAAGACCTTGGGTTTCAGATTGTTTTTGGCCCGTATACGTGGAGGAAGCGTTATCAATCCCTGTTCTTCTAATCTCAAAAGGAGGTCTCGTGCTGCGTATTCTTTATGTTTGCCATTGGGCTGCACCCAGTTCCAATGCTTGCATAGTTCGCAGGAAATATAAGTCCGACCTCTGAGAAAATGCTGCTCGATGAGCGCCTTTATAAAGGCGATATCGTCCGCATGCAGTTTTCGTGAACGGTATTGGAATATGATAGGCTTCATAAACTGTTTCCCTTTATTGAAGCCTTTTATACCACAAAGGAAAAACAGACGCCAGCTTTTTTTACCTTTTTTCGCTATTAATTTTTCAAAGAACTAAAGTGTTACGAATTTTCTCATCTGTGTTAATCTGGTACGCCAAGGAGTGTTTATATATCAGTTGGTGCAAATCCAACCCGTCAATTGGCCGTTCGGGCATCAGTGAAAGAGGCAGAAAGCCTCACGGGAGGGTGTAAACAGCGATGAATACGTTCGAGTTTCCTGTAGCGAGCCGTCAGACCGTAGCGCAAGTGAACAAACACGCAGGCCTCGTTACGCTAAAAATACGAAAGATGATCCTCCCGGATTGGTCGAAATCTGCAATTGCATAAGCAGAAATGCTGCGTCTCAGTTTATTTGGTACAAAATCTCACATTATTTGAATTTAGAATTTTTTATTTGTTGTAAACGTCACCCCACCTTTAAAAAATGCATTTAATGATAAATTTATAACTATTCTAATTCAAACACTTTAGAGAAGAATTTTGTGTAGAGGCGCACAGCCGTGCGCCTCTATACAAATTAAATGTTAATTATAATTTCAAATTATTTTGTCATTAGAATCTGCTTCGGATTTCGTAATTTTATCATAGTACATAATTCATGGCATGCTGATTGCTCAAAAGAAAGGCCGTATTAATTATTTTTTTACAATTGTTTGGAGGAATTATGATGGGAAAGCATAAAAAGATTTTTTCAGAATATTATAACGATAATGACAGAGAAGAACTTTATGATACCCTGGATGCCTTACATGTTCTTATGGAAGGAGACAGGGAATTTAGATATGGCGACCTTCTCTCAGAGATGGATCAAATAAACAAGCATTAACGTAGGGGCTAAGCATGTATAAGTTTGGGTATGAACGCATTTGTGACAATTTATAGCAAATGCCTCATCCCTACATCGGGTTATATCGCAAGGTATAATAATTGGACATTACAATGACTTGTTTTGTGAGAAAATACGATACAACGTATTTTGAAACGCAGGTTTTGCATTATTGCGGATACACTCACTACCTGAGCTTGATCTTCATTTTTCGATTAATTTCCGCTTCCTGCCGTAGATTATTTGCCTCATTTTTTAACGCTCGTAAATCATTTAACATTTCCGGCCAACAATGAGAATACGCATAATTTACATTCATATGATGAAGCGCTTTTCCGGCAATAGCCGCATGGCGTTTTGTCAGACGTATAAAAATACCTTCCGCCTTTGAAACAGTGCTGTGCAAGGGGTATTCTCCTGTAAAATATGCATGCTCAGGATAACTGCTATTTAGCGGTATTGTCAATTCAGGTAAGAGTAGTTTCTCCCTGTCAAGCGCCAACACTAACCCTTCTGCCTCTTTTACTACCGTATTAAATACCTTTTGCGCATTTTTTGCGCTCACCAGCGCATCTTTTGAAAAAGCTGGGGAGTGGCATTTATTGCATAGCACCAACATATCATTTTTCTCTTTCCATGAATCTTCTTTATTGAAGCCTTTCTCTTCTTCTTTCTCTGAATAGGGTGATTTACCGCCCATTTTGCCGGATAGTCTGAAGCGTGTATCATGTGTGCCGTCAGGCATATGGCACGTTACACAAACGGGTGATGATAAGTAAGCGGATTTGGAATAGCCCTCTTTTGCAGATCGAATAGCGGAACTCACCAAACCATGCTTAGAATTCATATAGATTTCATACTGCGGATGATCAGAACCGGTGTGGCAGACGCCACAAACAGCGGGAGATTTTATGTGAGACTGGCCGGTTACATGCTGTGTATGGCATGAATTGCATTTAAATTGTATAGTATGACATGATTCGCAGGAAGTTAAAAGATTGTCTGACGAGAATGGAACATTTTTTTGGAAATCAACCACTGAATCCCAACTGGATGAGTGGCTGCTTTGCATGAACTCATTGTATTGTTTCATGTGACAGCGTCCACAAATCTGTGGAGATACCATACGTTGAACGCCTTTGTCAGAACAACTGGTTTCTTTTTTTTGAAATGACTCTTTTTCTGTTTTGTCAAATTCAGGAGAAACAGCGTGACAGTCCTTGCAGCCGACATTCATTACGGCGTGTTTGTTAGTTTGCCATTCGACATTCAGATGATGAGCAACGTTGGATTTTTTATGACATGAGATGCAGTGTAACGACTCTTCCACGGCAACGTTTTTTTCTTCTTTTGGTTTAACCACTTCAAGGGTTGGAACATTTGTATGTTCATTCTGTGTGGCACAGCCCGGAAAGAAGAGCAAACAGGAAATAACAATGAGGGATGTTTGCAAATACATAAAAGTTTTAACAGGGATTGGAGCAGACATTTTTATTCTCCTTACAAATCATTTCGTAAAAATATGAAGATTATTCAGACAACAATGCCCACATCCGGCATTGTCCTCCCGAACCTCCCTCTATTTTAATCGGTGCGAGGATAAGTATGATGCCTTTTGGCGGCAATTTGTCGAGGTTTGCTACATTTTCAAGTATGTACTTGCCTGCGCCATTTATTATATGATGCACCTGAAAGTCTGAACACATGCCGCAATCTCCGCTTAAGGTATCAATGCCAATGCCCTTTATTTCTCTTTGCTGTATTAAAAAAAGCGCCGCTTCTTTAGAATAGCCGGGGAAATGCATCCTGTTGCAGTTGTCCATATTTTTGTATTGTTCATTATTATCCCATCGCTTGCTCCATCCGGTATAAAGCAAAACAATGGCCCCATGAGGAATTGTGCCGTGTTCTTTTTCCCAGTGCAGTATATCTTCGGCAGACAGTGTGTAATCCTGGTTTCTTTTTACCTTTTCCTGTATGTTAATCACAATAGCGGGGCCGACTAATTGTTCGAATGGTATTTGGTCTACGGAAGATTGATTTGGCTCAAAATGATTTGGTGCGTCAATATGTGTGCCTAAATGTTCCGGTGTGCTGTATTTTCCCGAAAAGACCTTGTCTTTTCTTAATGAAGCGATTACTTCATATTTGAATGGTTCATATGCCCCTACAGGCCAGTGCGCATTTTTTTCGTTTAGTGGATAAGTTAAATCGATAATTGATGCCTTGCCGTCCATCACCTTCTCCAGAATCCCTGCGGATATGTCTGATGTAATGCAGGACAATGCAATGCAGGTAAAAAGGGGTATGAAAACCATTTTCATAACAAACTTCCTTCCATGGATTAATGAAAATAAAAGCAGGGGGCGAAGCATTAGCTATAAATTGGCATAAATGCGTTCGTGCCCAAACTGGCAAATGCTTCGCCCCTACTTTTTCAAAAAACTAAATTGTTACGAGAAAATTTGCACTATAATTCAATCAAAGACAAAAGTGTAGCATATCTTATCGATTCATACCGGCGGAGTTCAATAATTATCTTTTTTTATTTATTTTAAGGTGTATATGTATTTAAATAACAAACAGTAACTGTGGTTTTTATGAAAAAGGTATAATTCCCGGCAGATAATTTGTTATTTTTGAGTACTGGTTTTAGAGGATACTAATTATGCGTAAAATGGCAATGTATGGTTTTGTATTATTATTGGCGCTTGTTGTGGGAAATGCTATTGATGGAATTGCAGATGATAAGATACAGGGTGATGGCAGATTAAAAAATGCTGAAAGCATTGCTCCGGCTATACAATTTGATGCATATACCCATGATTTTGGGAAGATTTATAGTGGTGAAAAAGTTATCCATAAATTTAAATTCAAAAATCATGGCGACGGTGAATTGATAATCGATAAGGTGAAATCTGCATGCGGTTGTACGGCGGCATTAAGTACAAAGAAAAATATCAAAAAAAATGAAGAGGGAGAAATCGAGGTAAAATTCAATTCCGGCAAGTACGTTGGTAAAATAGCAAAATCAATATTTGTGCATTCAAATGACCCCGTTAATCCAAAGGTTAAATTGGTCATTGAAATGAATATAATTGAAGAAGTAAGCGTTACTCCTAAGCGAATTAATTTTGGCGTCATCAGAATGGGTAGTCCTTGTTCAGTAAATCTCGAAATAAAAACATTACCCGGTTCAAGGATAAAAATATTGAATGTTGAAACAAATTTTCCCTATATAAAACTAAAGGATAAAGAGAAAAGTGGAGATGTTTGGAATTATGAGGTTGCGTTAAGAGGTGTTGAAGAGCTTGGAAAGTTTAACGGTTTTATTTTTGTTCATACAAATAGCGAAAAGAAACCAAAGATTGATATCCCTTTTAACGGCGAGGTGATAGGTGATATTACGTATTACCCGAATAAACTGTCCTTTGGAACAGTCAGGAAAAACCGGGAAGTTAAAAAAACGGTTATTGTTACCTTAGTGGATAAAAGTGTAGAAATTGAAAAAATAGAAATAGAGCCTGCATTTATGACATATAATATTTCTCCGCTGAATGATGATAGCCGGGTAATCAGTGTGCATATGAATCAGGGAGATTTTACCGGAACGGTAAACGGCAGTTTGTTGATCTATTCGAATAGCTCTCTTCAGCCTGAGATTTGTATCCCTATTTCGGCGACAATAAATGATTGAAGTGGTAAATAATTCTTACGGTAGTTTCTCAATAAGTTTTGGTAGGGGTTGTCAAAAAAATAAAAACTGCTCCCGTTTCCAATTAAGCTCCGGTTTCGGATAGAAAAAAGAATGTGTAACACTGTTACAAATGTTACAATATTTTTATGAAAAAATATTATAACGCCATATTTCTCCTTGTTTTCATTTCTCTGATCGCAAAAACCGGCAGTTCTTCCGATAGATTCGTTTTAATATTTTTCGGTGAAGAGCAAGGCGCCCTTGCCCCCTGCGGTTGTTTTGAGGGTCAATTGGGCGGTATCTCGCGAAGGGATACGCTTTTAAAGGATTACGAAACACAAGGCATTTCTGCGATAGCGGTAAGTACGGGCGATCTTATTAAGAGTCCTGAACGCCAGGAAGAGATTAAAATGGAATATTTGCTTGCTGCAATGAAAGAGATGGGGTGTATATTACACAATCTTGGCGAGAAAGATTTTGAAATTGGCCTGCAGGCTCTGAGTTTTGCTTCGCAAACAAATACGATAGACTTTCTTTGCGGCAATATTGAAATAAATTCGCCGTTCCCTTTAAAGTATAAAAAATACCTGTTAAAAGAATTGCCAGGATTCAACATTCCGTTAAAAATCGCATTTTTAAGCATTATTTCAGAGTCGCTGATCAAAGGGCATTTATTGGATTTTATAAGGGTATATGATCCTGTTCAATCATTAACGCCGGTAATAAACCAGATAAAAGGGAAAGCAGATCTTATCGTGCTTATATCGCACGCACCCATGGAGGAATCTGTTGAAATTGCCGAAACATTCCCGGAAATTGGATTAGTAATTACCGGACATGGTATCGAAGACCCAATAGAATCGTTAATGTATGTAAATAATACCCCTCTTCTCTCACATGGAACAAGGGGGAGATACGTAGCGGTTGCTGACTATGTTGTGAAAAGCGGCTCGATACGAAATACATCCGTTGATATAGTTCCCTTAGACGACAAATATGCTGCATCTGAAAAAATGCAGGTATTGCTGAAGCAATATCAGCAAACGTTAAAGGAGGAGGATTTGTTGAGCAACCTCCCGAAATTACCGTTGGAAGATGGAAATTTCTATATTGGGAGTTTGGCTTGCGGAACATGTCACAAGAAAATTCATGCCCATTGGAGTAATACAAGTCATCAAAAAGCATACACTACATTGTCCGATAGCGGACAACAGTATGATCCCGAATGTATACGTTGTCATACGGTTGGATTTGGATACGTCTCTGGTTTTGCAAATTATGATACAAACCGGAATCTTGCGCATGTCGGGTGCGAAAGTTGTCACGGAGCAGGCGGCAATCACATAAAAAATATCACTGATTCATATGGCAAGGTAAACGAAAATCGTTGCCTTGAATGTCACAATTTCGACCATAGTCCAAAATTTCAATACCCAAAATACTGGGAAAAAATTAAACATCCCAAAGAGATTCCTGAGGGCATGCCTGAAAATACACACGGCGGTTGACTAATGACTAACTTCATAATAATTTTGCGAATAACGGGAATTGATAATTATGCCAGACCTTAGAAAAGACCCTGTATCCGGTCGTTGGGTTATTATTGCGACGGAACGGGCTATGCGGCCTAACGATTTTAAGATAGAACCGCATGCCCCATTAAGTGCAGATGTGTTTTGTCCGTTTTGTGAAGGCAATGAAGACAAGACTCCTCCTGAAATTATGGCATATAGGGAAAAAGGCAGCTATGCAAATAAAAAAGGGTGGAGGGTGAGGGTTGTGCCGAATAAATTCCCGGCATTAAAAATTGAGGGGGGATTGAACAAACAAGGTGTGGGAATATACGATACCATGAGTGGCGTAGGCGCTCACGAAGTGATTATTGAAAGTCCCTTGCACATTACATCATTAACGGAAATGTCTATCTGGCAGGTGGAAGAAATATTGTGGACGTACAGGGACAGGATGATTGATTTAAAAAAGGACAAACGTTTCATTTACGGATTGTTGTTTAAAAATGTGGGAAGAGCCGCAGGCGCCTCTCTGGAGCACTCGCATTCCCAGTTAATTGTCACTCCGATTGTGCCTATTACGGTTATCCATGAAATGGAAGGATCGGAGGTATTCTACAAATACAGGGGACGTTGTTTATTTTGTGATATGGTCAGACAGGAATTAGCAACAGACGCCAGAATTGTAATGGAAGGAAAAAAATTTTATAGCCTTTACGCCTTATGCCTCCCGTTTCCCCTTTGAGATTTGGATTTTGTCAAAAACGCATGCGTCTCATTTTGAAAACATACAAAAACTTGAGGTTGAGGAATTAGCAAAGATATTACAGAAAACAATATTAAAGCTGGAGGCATGTTTAACATATCCTCCTTATAATTATATTATTCACACAACGCCTTTTACCTATGGAGAAATAGAATACTATCACTGGCATATAGAGATTATTCCACGCCTGACAAACATCGCCGGATTTGAGTGGGGCAGTGGTTTTTATATTAATACGGTTACGCCTGAGACTGCCGCTGAATTTCTCAGGAATGCTAACATCCAAAACAACAATGAGGATATGAAATTGTGAATGTAGTATATTTATCATCTGAGGTCCTTCCCTTTGCAAAATCAGGAGGGCTGGCTGATATCTCGAGTGTAATACCAAAGAATTTAAATAAATTGGGCATCAACGTTATTGTAATAATGCCATTTTATAATATGGTGAAAGAATGTAATTGCACTATAGATAAGACAGATATCACCTTTACGGTAAACATCGGAGACGATGCAAAAACCTGCTGTGTATATAAAAGTTGTCTGCCCGGCACAGATATTCCGATATATTTTTTACACAACGAACACTATTTCGGGAGAAATGGCCTGTATAACTATCCTGGTACCATGCGCAATTATGAAGATAATTGCGAACGTTTTATCTTCTTTGCCCGAAGCGCCCTGGAATTAATGCTGCGTTTAAAACCTTGTCCGGATATTATCCATTGCAACGATTGGCAGACCGGGCTTATTCCTGTTTATTTAAAGACGATATACGGGAATAACGAATGTTTTAAAAAGACACGGACGATAATGACCATTCACAACCTTGCGTTTCAGGGATTATTTCCGGCTGATTGTATGAAATATACGGGGTTAGACTGGGGTCTTTTTCACCCGGCTTATTTAGAGTTCTATGGAATGATAAATTTTCTCAAAGCAGGCATTATCTTTAGTGATAGTATTACCACCGTAAGCGAGACATATGCAGAGGAGATACAGACGCAGGAATTTGGAGAACGTCTGGATGGTGTATTGAGAACGAGGTCAAAGGATATCTATGGCATTCTTAATGGAATAGATTATTCATTATGGAATCCTGAAAGTGATGCGCTTATAGCGGCTAATTATTCGTACAAAGATCTTTCAGGCAAGCATGTCTGTAAAAAGGCCCTGCAAAGAAAGCTGGGACTGCCGGAAAAGGCTGTTCCCATAATTGCAATGATTACACGCCTGACGGATCAAAAGGGTCTGGATTTAGTAATGAATATTTTTAATAAATTGCTTAGATTGGATATACAATTCGTTTTATTAGGTTCCGGAGAATCTGTCTATCAGGATTTTTTTAAACAGTACGCTAAAATTGTCCCTGCAAAGGTTTCAGCAAATATCTCGTTTAATGAGCCACTGGCGCATGAAATTGAAGCCGGGGCAGATATTTTTTTAATGCCGTCGCGCTATGAACCGTGCGGGTTAAATCAATTATATAGCATAAAATATGGAACGGTACCGATTGTAAGACATACCGGAGGTCTTGCGGACACGATTTTTGACGTTCGTCACGAAAAAGTTTATAAAGAAAAAGCAAACGGGTTTTCATTTAAAGAATATAATGCAGATTTATTGTATGCAACAATTATACGGGCGCTTGATTTCTATAAAAATCGTTCAGAGTGGACGAAACTTATGAGAAACGGAATGAAACAGAACTGGCTATGGGAGGAAAGTGCGCGAAAGTATATCTCTCTTTATGAAAAAATTTTGAGAAATTAATCTTATTTCCCCTGTAATTGCTATTTTGCCGGGCGGGATGAGAAAATGCAATTTCCCTGTTAAGTATACTTAGCAGTACTAACTTAACGTTTAGGAATTGCAATATTTATTTTTATTTAAGCAATGAACAAACCCACCCCTAACCCCTTCCAACAGGGAACTTGTCAAATTCCCCTCTCGGGAGGGGATTGAGGGGTGGGTAAAAAATGAACGCCGTTGGGTTTTGTCTTTTGGAAACCCAACTTAACTTAACCTTTGGCCAGATAAATGTTGCCGGATACTATAAAATTAAAACTGGAAGATATTATAAATAATATTTCAGATTCGGGAGTTGCCGGATTGGCATTGCTTGATCACGATCTTAATGTTGCATGGGCGAACCGCTCACTTTCTTCTATTTTAAAATTGAATTATGATCCGGTTGGAAAATCATGCCGTGAGATATTTGACTGTGAATGCAAAGATAAGAATAATTGCACAATACTCAAGGCTCTTTCCAGCGGCAGAAAACAGTACAGCGAGGTTCAGTTAAGCGCTGATAAAGATACAAGAAAATACCTGCAAAATGTATCGGTACCAATTAAAGATGAAAAGGGAAGCATAACACATTTATTAAAAATTACTACTGATATTACGTTAAAAGAAGAGAAGATTCATCAATATGATTTATTGAGAAAATTAGCTGAATTAATGCAGGGAACGCTTCAAATTGACCGGCTTCTTCATTTGATTCTGACGTGTGTGACGGCGGGAACTGCGCTGGGGTTTAACCGTGCAAGGCTTTTTGTTGTGGACCATGACCGCAACATTGTTTTCGGCAAGATGGCGGTAGGTCCGTCAGATGTTGCCGAAGCGAATAAGATATGGAATGAAATAGCACATAAATACAAAATGCTGGAGGATTTAATAAAGGCGTCGGAAGATAATTATCAATATGATTCCCCCTTGCACATGATTACCCGGCTGATGGCATATTCGCTGGATGACGAAAATGAGGTTATTGTTTCATGCATCAGAAAAAAGAAGGTTATCGTGGAAAAAAATGCATTTAACAATCCCAATATCAACAAGAATTTTGTAAATATGATTGGTTCAAACGAATTTGTCTGTGTTCCTTTGATTGTAAGAGATAAAGCGATTGGGGCTATTTGCGCAGATAATATATACAGCAAAAAACCAATAACAGATGAAATGGTAATGCTTTTATCCACATTTGCGAATCATGCAGCGCTGGCGATTGAAAACGCGGATGCGTACAAGAAATTAGAGAAAAAAATTATTCAACTGAAAGACGCACAGGAACGGCTGGTACGTTCTGAAAAGCTTGCGGTTATCGGTAACATGGCGGGTTATATTGCCCATGAAATACGAAATCCTCTGGTGACTATCGGAGGATTTGCCAGATCAATAGCCCGGGAAACAGCGGATAATAAAACAATAAAGAATAGCGCAGAAATTATTATTGATGAGGTAAGCAGGTTAGAAAAAATTCTTGCAGTCGTAATGGATTTTAGCAAAGTCGCTAAACCTGCTAAGGTGAAAACGCAGGTAAATGAAATAGTTGACAATACAATATCACTCATGGAATCATATTTTAAAAATATCGGCATAGATGTAGTAAAAAAATACGAATCAATGATACCGGATATTGTGGTTGATCAGGACCAGATACGGCAGGTATTTTTAAATATCTTTAAAAATGCCGCTGAATCGATGCAAAATGGAGGAAAACTGATTGTCGGAACAACGAAAGAGGATGAATATGTGAGAATAGATATTACTGATACAGGAGTGGGTATGGACGCGGACACTATAGAAAATATTTTTACTCCATTTTATACTAAAAAAAGGGAAGGGACCGGTATTGGTTTGGCGGTATCGCAGAAAATTGTAGATGATCATGAAGGCTTTATAAAAGTAAAAAGCGAATTAAATCAAGGCGCTACATTTTCCATTTTTCTGCCGCTAAAGAAATAATTATATATTGAAGGGAGTTTAAAATGGATACTATATTATTGGTAGAAGATGATAAAAATCAGATTTTGTTATATGAACAGGAACTAGCAATAGAAGGTTATAAAGTTGTTACGGCTACAAATGGGATAGAGGCTATTGAGAACGCGCGGCATTTTAAACCGGACTTAGTGGTAATGGACATAAATATGCCCATGATGGACGGCATTGAGTCTATGTGCAGGATTTTGAGTGAACATAAAAACATTCCTATAATCATTAATACGGCGTATAGCAACTATCAGAACAATTTCATGTCATGGTCGGCTGATGCATACATTGTTAAATCATCTGATCTAAAAGAATTAAAAGACAAGATTAAAGAATTGCTTAATAAAAGGAAGAAAAACGACAATGATAAAACCGTTTGATCATACATTGTATAGAAAAGTCCTTGTAATGCTGCTTGCAGGGGGCAAAGGGGAAAGGTTGTATCCGTTGACAAGAGACAGGGCAAAGCCCGCAGTCCCTTTCGGCGGGATTTACCGCATTATAGATTTCACCTTAAGTAATTGCATTAATTCAGGATTAAGAAAAATATGCGTTTTAACACAGTATAAGTCTTATTCATTAGACAGGCATTTACGGGTAGGTTGGAATATTTTCAATACCGAGCTGGATGAATTTATTGAAAATATCCCTCCTCAAAAGAGAACCAACGAAATGTGGTATCTGGGAACTGCCGATGCGGTATATCAGAATATATATGTTCTGGAAAGTGAACGCCCTGAGATGGTATTGGTTTTAGCAGGCGATCATATATACAAAATGGACTATGCTGAACTGATAAATTACCATATCACAAATGAAGCGGATCTGACGGTTCCCTGTATTGAGGTGCCGTTGGAAGATGCTACTCGGTTTGGCGTAGTAGCCATAGATAATGATTCCCGTATCATTGATTTTGATGAAAAACCTTCGAATCCCAAACCACTTCCCACAAATCAAAATGTCGCCCTTGTTTCCATGGGCATATATTTGTTCAATACCGAGGTGCTTGTAAGGCGCATAATAGAGAATGCAAAAAATGACACTAACAGAGATTTTGGGAAAAATATTATTCCAACTATGATTCAAAAAGACCGGGTGCTTTCATTTGTTTTTAATGGCAATGAGCATAACACGTCTAACTATTGGAGAGATATTGGCACTTTAGATGCATATTGGGAGGCGAATATTGATCTGGTTAAAAAAAACCCCGACTTTGATCTTTTTGATAATAGGTGGCCTATCCGAACATATAATAAGCAATATCCTCCCGCAAAATATATATTCGAAAATGAGAAAAACGGAATGATAAAAGATGCATTGATATCAAATGGATGCCTGATCAATGACGCCAGCATCGTGAAATCCATTATATCTCCCTGCGTTACAATCGGAGCTCAATCATCAGTGATAGGTTCCATTATAATGGAAGGTGTAAGAATCGGGGAAAACGTTAAGATTAAAAATGCAATCATTGATAAACATGTAACAATACCGGATGGGATGAAAATGGGATATGATTTGCAGGATGATGGAAAACAATTTACGGTAACCGAAAAAGGCATCGTTGTTGCGCACAAGGAAATGCATCTGATATGAAACATCCATGCCGGTGTTCGACTGTAATGTTTACGCTGAATAGTTACATTTTATTTTCGGTCTTGATTTTTTTTGTAATGAATGTTGGATGGTGAGTAACCGTTTGCTTGCAGAAAATGGAGAAGTTTTTTACTTGCCTTCTGTTCTCTTGAATAGTCTGGCAGCCAGAATTTTGTGGTATCAATCCCGCTGACGGTTTTGTTCCTGGAATTTATAACGTAAGTTTTTTGTTCAGAAGTAGCACTCTGGTATTTGACAAGGATGATACCGTCATTCGGGTCAAAATCGACTTCAATACGCATACCCTCATCGTCGTATATCTTTCCAATAGCCTTCACTATATCAACTAATTCATCCAAAGAGTTTCTCTTCATATTTTATAATGCAGCAAAAAGCTGCAACCAAAAAGAATTTAACCACGAATCCGCCTTACCTACCCACAAAACATAAAAAATCTTTTAGAACCCAACCTAACTGGCATGGACGGAACCAAACAAGGACGAAATACGAAACACGAAATACGAAATTCTAAGTACGAAATACGAAACAAATTCCATAATCCACCCCTGCACCCCCGCCAGCGGGGGACATTCTGCCTCCTTTGTAGGGGATTAGGGGGAGGATATTTAGGATTTCACCAGTAAATATTTTGCCAAAAAATGCAAGGAAATTACCTGCTTAATTCTCATTGCAATTGTACAGGAATCTTCATTTTATGAAAGCGTTTTTATAGTGGTGTTTCCAGAAGTCAAAGATTGAGGCAGGCATCAAAAAATTATAGCAAAAGTCATGCGGAGAAAGCGATGTTACGGTTCTTTACACGATTGGCGTGATTTGAATGCAAAAAATAATAAATAATAATTGACAATATTGTTTTTTATTATACAATCCTAGACGTGTGAGATTGAGTCTCAATATAGTTTTTAGGATGGAGGTGTGATGTGAGGTATGTGTGTTTAATTGTTGTATTTGGAGGTATAGGGGTTTTTACTCCGCAGGCATTTGCCCAATCAGGAGATACGGAAATGTTAAATAACCGTGTGCAGGCGCTTGAAAACCAATTACAAGAGATTAAGGAACTATTGAAAAACCAAGTATCGAGAGACATGCAGAAAGATGAAGAGATTGCTGACTTGAAAAAACAATTAGCTGCGCAAGCGGATGTGGTAAGTAGTAAGGCAGAGAGTGTTCCTGCGGCTTATGCGGGCATGGATGATCAACAAATCACTGCAGGACAGGAAATGGAAAAGGACTTTTATCTGGCAAAAAAGAGTTCTGAAATGGTGGATAAAGACCTTGGGTCTGCATTTGGAGGGGTTTACACAAAGCCCTTTTTGAGACGATTCGGCAGGAATACGTATCTTGGAGGATATATGGATTTTGAATTCAGGGCGCCGGAAGATGAAGACGCCGCACACGGGTTTACCCAGAAAAGATTCATACCGTTTATCTATTCAGACATATCTGACCGTGTAAAACTGGCGACGGAAATTGAGTTTGAGTTCGGCGGCGTTGGCGGCGGCAGATCCGGCGAAGTGATTCTTGAATTTGGAACTATCGATTTCCTGGTAACCGAATGGATCAACTGGAGAGGCGGCTATCTTCTTACGCCTTTAGGAAAGTTTAATCTTGTCCATGATTCTCCGATACAGGACCTCACTGACCGACCACTTGTTAACCAGTTGATTATTCCAACCACGCTTACCGATCTGGGGATGGGCTTTTTTGGCTCGCTCTATCCAACGGAACTGAGCAAGCTCAATTATGAAATTTATGTTACGAATGGTGCGTTCAGGGGGCTGGATAAAGATGGCGATATAAGTATCGGAGAAATGAACGGATTAAGAAGCGCAAAGGGGGGGTATAATAATGATAATTATAATAAAAGTCCCGCCGTTGTCGGGCGTGTTTCTTTTAGTCCGTTCATCGGGCTCGATTTGGGGGATCTGCGTATACAAGCAGGTATGACGAAAATAACAATAACCAGTTGACCATTTCCGCCCTTGATTTTACCTATCAAAGGGGTGCATTTGAATTCCTGGGTGAGGGCGCATATGCATTTGTTGAGACGGATGATTTTGCAAAGGATTCAGGGATTACTGATGATATGTGGGGATATTACCTTGAGGCTCGTTACCACTTTATGCCGTCTTTCCTGAGAAACATGTCCCCAACACTGTTTGGCGATAATTCAACATTTACCGGAGTAGTGCGATGGGATCAGGTGCAGACGGCAGGCAGGGATGATGATTTTGCAAAAGTCCATTGGCTGAGATCGAGGGTTACGCCGGGCATTAATTACCGGTACACAGAGGACACGGTATTTAAACTGGATTATCAAATCAACATGGAAAATAAAGATATGCCTGACGAAGCAAATAACGCATTTCTGTTTTCTGTGGCAACATATTTTTAATAAAACATTTAAGGAATTTACATGAAACGCTGATGGATACCGTTTTGTTTGAGCAATGAATATTCGATTTGCAAATGTTCAGAAAAACCGGCGTTTTTGTGAGAAGGAGTAAGATTTATGAAAGGAAAAGTGCTTGTTTTAGGGGGAGGCCCATGTGGCTTGTCTGCCGCATGGGAATTATCCAAACATGGATATAACGTTACTGTGCTGGAGAAGGGCTCAAAAGTGGGCGGATTGTGCATTACCAATGAATATAACGGTTATCGGTTTGACCTTGGCGGGCATAGGTTTATTTCTAAAAACAGGGAACTGGTAGAAGATGTTCGCACAATGATGGGAAGTGAACTTTTGACATCGTCGCGGAAAAGTGTGATTTTGCTGAAGGGAAAGGTCTTTGAATATCCCCTTTCCGCAAAGGATATATTCCTGAAAATGGATATGTGGACAAATGCAAAGGCATTTATGTCTTATCTTATCGCTGCATTTTCACGTATGTTCGTTCGCAAAAGGGAGGTGTCGTTTGAGGATTGGATTGTGCGTCGTTTTGGACGTACTCTTTATAATTTGTTTTTTGGCCCTTATACCGAAAAACTGTGGGGCATATCGCCCGGGGAGATTTCCTCCGACTGGGCATCACAAAGAATATCACTATTGAATCTAAAGGACGTCCTTTTTCATCTCCTTAAACTGAAGAGGAGGACGCCGAGAACCTATGCAAAGGGATATTATTATCCCAAAAAAGGCATCGGGCAGATGTTTGATATTATGGGTGGTGAAATAGAAAGTATGGGTGGCAGGATCGTCCTGAATGCAGAGGTCGTGGGTGTGAATATAAACAACGATGCGATAACCGGCGTGCGGTATCTGAAAGATGGCGTGGAGGAAACGATTGATTGTGATGCGGTGATTTCCACCATATCATTGCCGGATCTGATTAATACGTTTCCGGCACATTTGACTGCTGGCATGGAGAAACATATATCTCTGCTGAAATTCAGGGCGGTTCGTTTCCTTAATATTCTGGTGAATCTTCCGGATATAAGTGAAAACACATGGATGTATGTGTCCGAAGGAAAATACATCATGACACGCATCCAGGAACCAAAGAGAAGAAGTTCCTTCAGCGCCCCGGAGGGAAAAACGTCCATAATGCTTGAAATCCCATGCAATGAGGGTGATGAAATTTGGAGTTGCCCAAAGGTGGATTTGCTGGAGAGATGTTTGAAAGATTTAAAAGACCTTGGCCTCGATATAAGGGATAAGGTCGTCGATTATTTTACCACCGGCGTGACTCACGGATATCCTGTTTATACCCTTGATTACGTGGAGCATCGCCAAAAACTCTTTCAATTTTTAGAAAGATATGAAAATATAATCACGTGCGGCAGGCAGGGGACTTTCAGGTATATCTTTATGGATATTGCAATGGAAATGGGAATTGCCGCTGCCCACCATCTTATGCTGGATACAATGTCGAAGAAGGATGCTATTCATCACATGCGTTCTGAGGATGAGCTTATTGAAGTAAGCTCTGTGACATCCTAGGCGTTTAGCGCCTCGACATCGACAAAATTTTGTCGATATGTCAAAACGTTTAAATTCTAAAATCGAATATCGAAATTCGAAACAATACCGAAACTCAAAATTAAAATGTTCAAAACTAAAACCAAGATGTGTGTCCGTTTGCTGTGACCGTAAAACCAGCCTGTTTCATATTTCGTGCTTCGAATTTCGTATTTTTATTCCTGCTTGTCTGGTTCTGGCTATACCAGCTTGGAGTAATTTAGTTAATGTTAATAGTGCAAGGGTGTATAACGTAAATGGCAGAGCAAAATCTGACAGCTATCAAAAAAAAAGAAAATTTATTAAAGGGAAACATGTTTCCATTATGTGCAGTTGCACTATGTCTTGTGACAAGACTGTTGTTCTTTGGTAGATATGTTGACGAGTGGGATAGTGTTAACTTTGCCTTTGGTTTGTCAAAGGGATACGATATTTTACACGACCAGCCGCATTTCCCGGGGTACCCGGTATACATGTTTTTTAGCTGGATAGGGTATAAGATTATCGGTTCTGACATTAAGGCATTGATTTTTTCAGGTATTTTATTTAGCAGCATGGCGGTATTTCCCCTGTATGAACTGGCAAAACGGATGTTTTCCAAAAATGTGTCAATACTTGCTGTCATTTTATACATAGTAAATCCGCAAATATGGTTGCAGGCGGAAAAACCACTCTCTGACGCCTTTGGCTTATTTTTTGTGATTACTGCTGTTTTGTTTTCTTATCTTGCGTTAGAACGGGTGGCTATTTCAAAGGATATTCCGGAATATCTGGAGAGGAATGAAAATAATGCTTTGACATATCTGGCCTTCAGCGGGTTTCTGCTGGGTTTGGGGATTGGCGTAAGGGTTACATACCTCGCGTTAGCCCCTGTTATGCTTTACGTGGCTTTTCTGTTAAGGAATATCTTTTCTGTCCGAAGGATTGTCGCATGGGGCGGCCTTGGTTTTGCTGCCGGGGTCTCGTCATGGCTGGTCTATCTGATAATACATTTTACCCCTGGCAAGTTCTTTAAAAAATTTTTACGTCATGCTGAGTACCATTTTTATGAAGACGGCAATTCTATTGTTACAACAGACAGTTTTTTTGAAAGGGTGCATGATATCGCTTACCGTTTCATTGCCCATTGTATGGGGCTGTGGTGGCAGGATGCGTTTTTACTGCGCGTAGTGCCTACAATTATTGTGGTAGTCTCTCTGGTGTATTTCTTTAAAAAGGTGAAATGGTCTGAAAAGATACGGTTTTTATCGGTAGTTTTCCTCTTTTATGGTTTATGGGTTCTTTTTATTCAGGATGCTATACGTCAGATCATGGTGCTTGTTCCTTTTCTGGCAATGGTGATAAGCGCCGGATTGCTTTATTTTTATACGTATTATCTGAAGAATAAAAGATACGGAAGAATATCCTTTTATCTTATGACAGGGGTATTTATTTTATCACATGCGGTTGACTCCGTGAGGATTGTATCGATAAACAGGGATATAAAACCTCCCTCTGTTTCGCAAATAGACTATATAAAAGAGAATTATAAAAAAGAAGATACTAAATTCTACTGTCTGAATGACTGGCGGCTGTTCCAGTATTACGCCCCTGAATGGTGTGACAGGAAAAACACTCACGTATATTTTGTCTCACATATGAATGGGGTGAAAAATGACTTAAAACGGCTGAAGAAGAAACCGGAAAATGTGCTTATCTCCTCAAAACTTTTTGGACGCCACAAATATGCAGACAGGTTGAAGGAACTGGCAGTATTTGAAAGAGACGTTTATGGAGTTGCAGATTATAACTTGCTTGCATTGTATCGCTTTGAAAGCAAGGCGAAGATAAAAGAGCCTGTGGAAAGGAGAGATCATTCAAATAGACAAGGTATTGTTGAAGAACAGGAGGGCATGCCGTTGGTAAAATTTGATGAAACAAGATAAGAAATAATTGCTTAGCCGCATCCGTTAAGGGACTAGGTATTTTCTATTATACCGTAGCAGTTTACAGTTTACAGTCGGCTGTAGGCAAATTGCAGATTGAGGGCTGAGGACAGAGCTTCTCAAAAGGGGAATATAAAAAGTTTGACTCTTGGAACGATGCGTTCATAAAAAATGAGATTTTTATTTATTCAGGAAGGAGTGTGAAAGATGGTAAAAACGTTTTATTTGTCGTTGTGTTTTGTATGTGTTACAGGTGTGCTTGCTTCTTTAAGCGAGGTAAAGGCACAGTCCGTGGGTGGCGCGAGCGTCTCCGGCACGGTAACCAGCGAGCAGAATGAACCGGTAAAAGACGCAAATGTAGTATTGAAAAATAAGAAGACAAAATTCAAAGACAAGGGTACTACTGGAACAAACGGTGAATACGAATTTTCCAATCTTGATGCAGGAAAATATAAGCTAACCGTAAAAAAGTCAGGATATTCAAATGGGAAAAAGAGTTTTAAGCTTAAAGATGGACGGGAAAAAACGGTTGACATTACGTTGAAAACAAAAGAGAACGGAGGCGGTAGTGGTTCCGGTAATGGAGGTGGAAGTGGGGGAGGTTCTGGTTCCGGAAGTGGCGGCTGATAAAATGTCTCTCAACATGGCAGTATACTTAAGGGCGGCACAGACAAACAAAGTTTGTCTGTGCTTATCTTAAAAAAATTTTAAATTATCTGTGAGAGTGAGTCTCAGTATTATCAAGGAGGAGTATTTTATGTTGTTTAAGAAAGTATTGTTGTCGTTTGGTTTTATGGGAATTTTGTATGGTGTGCAGTCATTGCCGCAGGATCACTCAATGGTTTTGGCGGCATCTATCAACGGTATTATAGTAGATGAAAATGGCGTTGGGATAGAGAAGGCCGAGGTGACGATTAAAGGGAAAAAAGGGCATGATAAGAAGCAAAAAATAAAAACAGATTCCGATGGGCTTTATGAGTTTACTGGACTGAAAAAAGGAAAATACACGATTAAGGTGACGTCTGTTGGATATAAAAACGGGAAGGAAAAAGTAAAGATTGGAAATAACGCAGATGATGTCGAGGGTGATTTTACATTGAATTTTGATGAATACGTGAAGACAAACGACACTGAAACGATGGATGATGCCGTATCGGCTTTTCAGCAAATTGGCACATTGAGAAAAGAAGACCCTGTCAATATAGAAGAGATTGTATCTCTATATGAGGAATATTTACAGGATTTAACGCAGCAATTGGATAGTGAATATAGTCTGACCATGGACGAAGACCTGATTTCTGCAATGGGTGATATTGAAAATGATATTGACCCAAAGCTGGCAGGGCAGGTAATCGACAAAACGCTGCAACGGGTATTTTACCTGGCGATTTATGACAGAATTACAGAGGTCAACAATGATTTTGATGACGAAAGTACTTCATATCTGGGAACATTATGGGATGAGGCATATGCTGCTTATCAGGCATTGTTTAGTACGGCAGACAGGGAAAATAAGGTGCTGACGGAGGACCGTTTGTCCATAGAAACAGGGAGTAATCCGAATCTTGAGGATGGGGTTACTGTTGCATTTATACGGGGAAAAGCAGCGTTAAATAAAAAAGATTTAGACGAAGACGAGATTACCGTAGGGGTCCAGAGGCAGGTTATCCGGTTATCCCTTATCAGGTCTTTCTATATTGCAGTATTGAGGGAAGTGGAGAGCATTATCAATAATCGCGATACAGACCTTGAGAAGGCATTGGAATATCAGAAAGAAGGAGAAGTTTATTACAGAATCATCGAAGAATATGTTTCCCGTGATAATCCTTCCGGAAATGAGACGATAAAAAGCCAACTGACTGGCGATGTGTCGGAGGTAGATGCCGATACCATTGTAAGTGAAATGAGCAGGGGTTTTATTGGCCGGGTAGAAGGGGAGTTGGATGCTGCCGAATCCAACATAAGCGAAGGTGACCGTAAAGATGCCATGATTGTAGCTGAAGAGGCATTGCTTTATTCAGAAGTATTTCTGGAAGATTTGGGATTACGGTTGGGTGATGATGCTATGGATGATATGGAAGATGCGCTCCATGATTTGAGGAATGCCAGCGATAAAATGAAAGCATCATCTGCCGCATCCGCCATAGAAACAATCAGTTCACTTATTGAGAGTTACGAAAACGAATTGCTGTAGTTTAGGTTTTTAATCTGAACCCGCTTTATGTATTGTCAATGTAGCGTTGATTATCTCAGGCGTTATTATCCAAATAAACCACGTGGAAGCCCGCCAGGAAAATGGAAGTATGTTGTGAGTTTGGATTTTATTTAACGGTCTTTCGTGTAGCAAGGAGATTCTATGAACAGAAATAAAAAGATTTATTCGATACTTTTTTTTTGATACTGGCAACAGGGATTTCTGTAACGGCTTATTACAGGTCCGGAAATGCAGAAGAGCATTCTCAATATGAACATGCAAAATCGGATGTAAAAAACAAGTTAGGTAAAAAAAGCAAAAAGATTAGCTTTACCAATGATATATTGCCGCTCTTTACTGAGCCACAAAAAAGAGGCGGTGAGGAATCGGTTGTATGCGTCAGATGCCATTTTACGAGTCTTACCATAGAAAGCAGCGGAATTCAGGAAAACGCCTTTGCAGAATTTAGCCTGGGGTCATATGCGGATATTATGGCAGGGGCTGACGCAGGTACAGAACCTATTATTGATATTGAAGATCCTGATATAAGCTTGTTGTTGCAAAGGCTGGAGGGAAAGGGCGATGATATGGCGGCGGGCGACGCGCGCATGCCATACGGCGGCCCGTTTTTTAAAAAAAATAAAATCAAAAAAATCCGCACCTGGATAGAACAGGGGGCAATTGATGATACTCCGGAACCTGATTTTAATCGTGATGTACTTCCACTGTTGACTAAATCGGTAAATGGCAATATTCCTTGCAGTCTATGTCACTATAATAATAATGATGCTAGTTCCAAAGAACGTTCGCCTGCTCAGGCATGCATGGATTTGACAAGTTGGGAGGGGATAATATCAGGTGCTGACGGGATTGAACACGAGGAACTTGTGGATAGAGAAAACCCATCGAATAGTTTACTAGTACGACGGCTGCGCGGTCAGGTAACGGAAGAGGAAAAAGAAAATGATCACAGAATGCCTTACGGAGGCCCCTATTTTAGCGAATATGAAATCCAGAAGATAGAGCGCTGGATAGCCAGCGGGGCAAAGGGGCCTAATGGTGAGGATCCCAGTGAGGCAGACATCAGCGATGCAGGGGTATGTCCCGAAGGAAGTGGCAGCGGCAGCGGAAGTGGAAACGATAAATGAATAGTGTACTTTCCGGGAAAACCGGCGGCAAAAAAAAAGAATGGAGGTGTGTTGTGTCAGCAATGGTAATAAGTAGTGCAGAGGGCTTTGCCGGTATGGCGAAACCACTCGAAGATTACGGTATTACAAATATTCATTTTTGTAGTGTTAAGGAGAGAACGGATTTGGACGCTACCGCAATTGCATTTGTGCCGTTTGTTGATTTTATCATAGTAGGGAGAGATGCCGGTGGTTCTCCCTACCTCAATACTATACTGAAAGAAGCAAAAGAACTTCAGATACCAGTATTGCAAGAGAGCTGCATAGCGGAGCAGGGGAAAAAATGAGCCCTGAATAAAACGGGGAGCAATTACCATTTTCCTTGCTGCTATTGAATGGTGAAATCCGAAGTCATCAACACTCAATCTACAATCTACAGTCGGCAAATTGCAGATTGAGGACTGAGGACTAATGACTGTTTTTTTGCTTGTTTACTTCTGGCTATGCCAGCTTAGGAGGGAAAATAAAAAATGAGAAGGTTTGCATATTGGTATCTCTTTTCTTTGACGGGTTTGTTGGTTATAAGTATGTTGTACGCATTAGTTTGATTGTATAGAAATTATTACGGAGTTATTCATCATGTATTATGTTTTTAAATTGTGTAAGGTGCTCTTTGTAGTAACGATGTAGTTTTTTGAAAAATTCCAATAATAGCGCTGCTTGCCGCATAGTGTAGGGGAGAAGCATTTGTTATAATCGGTTGCTGCTCGTTCCTCACTTGATATCTACGCCCACTAAATTCATGTAGTGCGACGAACCTCGTCGCACTACAAATGACAATTTCCAGTTTCAAAAGACTAAAGTGTTACTCTTTGTAACGGATGTTCACCCCTGCCAAAACGCATAAGTGCTTAATACATAGTTTGTTAAGGCTGTATTTTTAATAAATATGTAGTTTGATGAGCAGCGGTGTTGATAAGGAGAAGTTGGCTCGCCAGATCGCGGCGGATAAGAGGATTACGGAAGGTTCCATCTGCCTGTTGAGTGTGGTAGAGCCTTGTATTGCGCCGATGGTCAAGGGCAACAAGGCCAGCAAGAAGCTCGAGTTGGTAATGGCGCCCCGCAAGTGTGTCTTTGTGTATCATTATTTTAACGATCCAGTGTTTGGTTTTTGGTCATGTTCGTATCCAGAGTTGGGCGCCGTTTAATATTTTCATTTGTCTCAATGGTCGTCATTGGCTGGAGCAGGCAACTTCAGAAGCAAGGTATTGATTATGTTAAGGACGGCAACTGTTTTGTGCGTATAGAGGATATTGCGGCTGCGCAGGTTCTGCTCCATGAGCAGCTTAAGACTGACTGGGCGAAGCTGCTGAACGGGCTTGCGTTGGGCAGTTGCCCGGCATTGTCGCAGATTCTTCGTCCGTTGGGAGCGGAGTATTACTGGTCTGCGGATGAGACGGAGTGGGCGACGGACATCATGTTTAAATCGGTTGAGGCATTGGAGGAGTTGTTTCCATCGTTTGTTCATCATGCGATGCGGGTTTGCGACAGTTCTTCGGTGATGAAGTATTTGGGTAGGCGTAACCTTGCAGGCGCTGCCCCTGATGAGGTTATCAGCGACTATCGAAGACGCTATGAAGGTATACGGGTCAAGCACAGTGTGAATTATAATTCAGTGAAGATGTATAACAAGAGCGGTAGTCTCTTGCGTATTGAGACAACGATCAATAATACGCGGGACTTTAAGGTCTTTCGGAGTCCCAATGATGATGAAGGCAAACCGGCGTCATGGCAGAAGATGCGTAAGGGCGTAAGCGATCTTCATCGACGGTGTGAGGTGAGCCAACAATGCAATGATCGTTATGGGGATGCTTTGGCGGCGGCTCAGGTAGAGGAGAAACTGAAAGAAGTGGTGAGCAGCGCTTGTAACAAGGTTGTCAAAGAGGGCAAGAGGTATCGGGGTTTGAATCCCTGGCAGCAGGATGATTACCAGATGCTGATGTTCCTGTCCAAAGGCGAAAACGCGATAAATGGATTCCGCAACCATGATTTGCGTAAGTGGCTTTACCGGGAATCCGAACAATCCGGCAAGGATCAGCAAAAGAAATATTCCGGACGAACGACCCGACGGATAAAGATGCTGCGGGCACACGGTCTAATCCGCAAAGTTCCGAGGGCCAACCGCTATGTTTTGACGGAGAAAGGCCAGAAGTTCTCTTGTTCACTGATGACCGCTTCAGCCCTTGATATTAAAGCACTTACGGAAATGGCGGCATGAAAAACACGCATAAAAAACAAGAAATTGATGGATAGTAGTATGTAGTGCGACGAACCTCGTCGCACTACAAATGACAATTTCCAGTTTCAAAAGACTAAAGTGTTACTCTTTGTAAGTAATAACAAACAATGACTTCCATTGAATCAGGCATTAAGGCCTCTGTGCTTGGTATAATTATTAATACAGCGCTGGCAATAATTAAAATCATTACCGGCATCATCGGGCATTCGTATGCATTAATTGCAGACGGCATTGAATCCACTACGGATGTCATCAGTTCTGTTATCGTATGGAGCGGCCTGAGAATAGCATCAGAACCTCCGGATGAAAAACACCCTTACGGGCATGGAAAGGCAGACTCTATTGCAGGACTGTTTGTTTCCATGTTATTATTTGGGGCAGCCTTGTTTATTGCAGTTCATAGTATTAAAGATATTCTGGTTCCCCATAAAACACCTGAATGGTTTACGCTTATCGTATTAGTGTTTGTCATTGTAACAAAAGAAATACTCTTTCGGTTTGTTATTTCCATCGGAGATTCAATAGACAGTACCGCATTGCAAGGTGACGCATGGCATCATCGGGCTGACGCACTTACTTCAGCCGCGGCATTAATTGGTATTTCAATTGCTCTTATAGGCGGCAAAGGCTATGAAAGCGCAGACAGTTGGGCGGCTTTATTTGCATGTGTGATTATAACTTTTAACGGTATGAAACTTTTCAGGACAGCGCTCAATGAGGTAATGGATGCCTCAGCTCCGCAAACAATAAAAGATGAAACCATTAGAATGGCAAAACAGGTAGAGGGTGTTTTATCGATCGGGAAATGCAGGATTAGAAAAAGCGGAATTACGCTGCTGGTAGATATTCATGTGCAGGTTGAAGGTGAGATGAGTGTAATGGAAAGCCATGCGATTGCACACCTGGTAAAAGACGAGCTGATTAATAAAAATGTAAATATCCGCGATGTGGTAGTGCATATAGAACCGTACCATTCTGATAAAATAAATGTAAAAGAATACAATGGACTTTCATTTTTTTCATATGTAAGCTCAATTTGGTTTTTATTACTTTTATTTGACAAAAAGGAGAATACCATATGACTAATAATGCAGTATTTTATTGGTGGATTTTTTAAATAAACATTTATAAGAGGAAATTCGGGAGGGATGGTTATGGGTATTTTAAATACATTTAAAAAAGTATATGCAGTGACGGGTTTTTTTGCCTTGTTAGCAGTATTTTCTCTATCGCAGGTGGGGTCCTCTGCTTTTGCCGCGTGTGCAAAAGTAGATGATTGCTTTTCGTGTCATACCACACAAGAATTAAATGCAGTCCATAAAAATACTCCATACCAGGGACAAAGCTGTATTGTGTGTCACAAAGCTTTTGCTGCAGATGATACATGCTCAGACGCAAAAGATGGTAGATTCGCAAAAATTTCATCTGAAATAAACATCAACAAAGAAGATTGGAACAAAATTCAACGTGCAGTCCATGAGACAACAGAAAAGCATCTTGTAGGGAGAAAATTCTTAAACATTTACGGACCACTTGGAACAGGCGCCCAGAGTGTGCCACTTGATACGTATGGCCTGCCATCATGGGCAAGCATTGATATGCTGGGCGAGGGCAATGAGGCGATACATCCCCTTAAGAGGGAAATTGCTCAAATATACCTTATTTACAAAGACTTTTGGCTTTTCCGGAGAGATATTGAGTTCAGCAAAAAGTGTGAGACGCCCATTGATATAAGTGCTGCAATAGGAGCTGCGGTGTCTGTTTCCAGGAAAGAGGACGACATGGTTTTTAACGGTTTGTCTGAGATGGGCATTCCGGGGCTTTTGACTGCAAGCGGCAGGAATATAATGAAACTCAGTGATTGGTCAGTTATTGGAAACGGCTTTCAGGATGTTGTATTGGCAGTAGAGAAACTGACAAGCAGGGGTTTTAATGGCCCGTTTGCTTTGGTAGTGAGTCCAAAGTTGTATGCATATCTCCACAGGGTTTATGAGCGTACAGGACAATTAGAGATACAGGGGGTAAAAGAGTTGGTAAACGGGGGTGTTTATCAGAGCTACGTTTTTAATAAAGATGTGGCGCTCGTAATTGCAACGGGCAGTCTGAATATGGACCTTGCCGTAGGGAGCAATTATAAAGTAGAGTACTGGGGCCCTCAGGATCTGAACCACCGGTTCAGGGTTGTGGGGAGTTCTGTGCTCAGGATTAAATGTCCGCAGGCAATTTGTACATTGGAGTAGGTTATGCTTAACAAATCAGCGGCTTTAGTGCCTGTGGTGCTGGCTTTCCTTTTCCTTTTTCTGTGTTTTCAATGTTTATACGCTGACATCCGCTGTCTTACCGGTAAGGATGGTGCTGTGCATTTGGAGATGGAGGCCAAACCCTTAACAATAGAGCCAAGGCCCGGCGTGTTCTTTGATGCCTGGGGGTATTGCCTGAAAGGTGACGTACCCACCGTACCCGGCCCTGTCATAAAGGTAAGGGAAGGAACTAAGGTTAAGATTCTCTTCAGGAATAAACTGACAGTTCCTGCCTCTATCCACCCTCACGGAGTTAAATATACCACCGCCAATGTCGGCGTTAATATTGCCGGGAATCCAGCAAGTATTGTAGCGCCTGGGGATTCAAGGATTTTTGAGTGGGATACTGCCGGCACGCCAGGCACGTGGTTTTACCACTCCTACGTATTTGAGAGAGGCGGCGAAGAGGGATTATCCAGAGGATTATGGGGAGCGCTTATTGTGGAACCGGTTGGCGGTGATCCAAATCCTCCGGATAAAGAGTTTGTGGTATTTATGCATGCATTTAATGTAAACGGACAGGAATACTATGCCTTTAACAATAAATCAGGCGATATTGAGCTTATGAGGGGAGACAGTTCCGCATTTCCAGGAGAAACATGGAAGGCAAAAATGGGGGACAAGGTAAGGTTTCATCTCATAAATATTACGGAGGAAGCACACACTTTTCATACCCACGGGCATCGCTGGCTGGATAAATCTTGTGATAAGCTTATTGATACTATCGGGTTGAATCCATTTGACTCTTATGTCCTGGATTTCGTTGCCGGTGAAGGTGTGGGGAAGGGTAACTGGGCTTTTCACTGCCAGTCACAGGAACATATGATGAACGGCATGTTCGGTATTTTTATGGTTGAGGAAGGGAAAAGGGTCAATGCTGTGATTGCATCGTGCGATGAAGGTAGGAAAACACTCAGTGCGCCTGGCCAGGATAGACAGCCTCCAACGCTTGAGGGTTTTTCAGGTGCTTACATGTATCCGGAAATTACAGAGAAAAACATGTATGAATCATTTGCAGGCTTAGAAAAGGGTGACGGCATTTGGGGTGATTATTATAGCCCTATTCCGCTTTATACCTATTTTAATCCTTCACGGCATTATGTTCCTCCGGAAAGCGACGCTTATACAAATCTACTGGTGAAATACAGGCCGGATCAGTGCGTAGAATGCCATGAGGAAACAACACCTGGTATTGTTGCCGAATGGAAAATGTCCAACCATGCAAATCCAAAGAAAAACCCGCATGTATCCGCTGAGACGCAGGAGATAGAGGCATTAATCGGGAAAGAGCTGAACAACTGGCGGCCTGGCACAAAGGACGGTGTGTATTGTTCTTACTGCCATGGTTCCGATCATGAAAAACTCTTTATGCCCACAGTTGACAATTCATGCGGAGCCTGTCATCCAAAACAAGCAGCGGAATTTATAAAAGGGAGAGATCATGGAAGGCCAAACCACCCTCAAAGCTGGGAAGGGAATGTATCTACTCCATGGTATGCTGAATACTATCGGCGAGGCGAGGGATATTCTATGGTGGGGTGCGATCAATGCCACCAAAACATGTCTTCATGTGATGATTGCCATTCACGCCACCGTTTTTCCGCGGCTGAAGCCCGAAGGCCCGAAGCATGTTCAATTTGTCATATGGGACCTGACCACCCCGATTGGGAGAGTTATTCACGTTCCAAATGGGGGGTAATTTATGAGACTACAAAAGAGCGGTGGAATTGGGACAAAAACCTTGCGGAGGTTATTCCCGGGGAAGATTATCTGGCGCCGACTTGTCAATATTGTCATATGTACGTTGGAAATAATAAATGGGAAATGAATGTGGAAACAAAGGGTATATGGCGCATGGGAGTCATTCCCCCAAAGGAAGTGGAATTTAAATCAGGACTAAAAGACTTCCCCTATGGAATAAAAATACCGCCCATGGATAAAAAACTTGAAATCTATTCTGCTGAAAGCCAGGAAAAACGCCGCAAATGGGTGGAGCTTTGTTCAAAATGCCATAGCAGCCGCTTTGCCGGCATGTGGCTTGATTCGTTAGACCAATATATGTTTGAATCATGGCGGCGGATAGACGAAGCGCAGCTTATTATAGAAAAACTTTTTAGTGAGAATGCAATTGAACCTCCTCCGGAGAAAAGGCCTCCCTTTCCCCTCAGTGATTTGATTATTAAGGTGCTTGGCGCTGAAAAACTGGGGGCTGAAATGTACAGGCTATTTAAACAAACCAACGGGCATTTACCGGTGATAGGCCCCATTCTTGGCGCTTATTCTATTTTTACCCAAAATGAAGGGAATCCTGGCGGCATAGAAAGGGAATATGCGGAGATGTGGTTCTGGAGCCATTTGCAAGGTTATAAAGGCGCTGCTCACGCCCAGCCGGATATAAGCTGGTGGTGGGGTACTGCTCAGGGAGTCGGGAATCTGACTCGTATACGGGATGAGGCTGAAAAATTAAGACGTTTAAAATCCGGTAGCAGTTCAGGCTTTTGAAAAAGCAAAGGCATTCGTTGGCAGGATTTTAAGTTTTTTATATGTATGAGCGTGTTAAGAGTGTTGAACCGTCGTTACAAAAATCGATATTTTCAGATGAATAATTGTGTGAATTACAAAAAAGAGATAGTTAAAAATAGCATAAAATGGCTCTTCCCCATAGCATTGCCGTTTGTTATTTATTGGGTTTTATTTTCGAAAATGAGGCCGGAAGATTTTCTCGTTACGATAAAAAATGCGTCTGTTCTCTGGTTAGCATTAGGGTTTATTGCCTATAGCGCAAACCAGGCATTTCGCACATTACGTTTTCAATGCCTTATCCACACAAAAAAGACATTGAGAAAACAATTGTTCCGGGTGCAGTCATTATACATTTTTTATAACTACTTGCTGCCTTTTAGGACCGGAGAGGCTACGTATATATATCTTGCGCGAAAGCATTTGAACATTCCTGTGGCGAACGGTATCTCTTCCCTTGTGGTTGCAAGGATGTTTGATTACTCACTTCTTATTGTATGTTGCGGGATAATAGCATTATGTATGAAATTGCGCATGACACCCTGGATAAGCATGCTAATGAAAGGCGGGGCAGTATTGTTTTTTGCGATTACCGCATTGTTTATTTTGTGCATGTTAAGGAAGAATACCTATGTGGTATGGATAGGGGAAAAAAGTAATTTTTTCGCTTTGTGGCAGGAAAATAAATTAATCCAAAAATTTTCAGGAGAGTTTCAGAAAATTGTACAGAGCTTCAGGGAAATCAGTAATATCAGGACAGGCCTTCAAACCGTTTTTTATACACTATGTACCTGGTTGTGCATATTCCTGGCTTTTTATATGATTACCAGGGGATTAGGGTATTCTGTAAGCTTTTTGCAGATGACAGCCGTATCGGTTATCGCCGTAATGTCAAGGGCGTTTCAGGGGGTCGCGGATTTTGGTTCACACGAGATGGGATGGTTCGGAGGACTGGTGCTTATCGGGTTTTCAGGGAAAGACGCCAGTATCGTATCTTTTTCATCACACATAATTATACTGTGTTATATGCTGGTTGTTACCATTTATTCAAAAATTACTTTGAGAAAATACGATGCTATCGCAGCGGCGCCATGTATTTTGAAAGAAAGATATGGAAGGAAAGTCGGAGAATAATTTTATTGACAATCAGATTTTTTTTAGTAGTATATTGCGAATGAGTCTCAATAACAATATTTGGAGGATTGAAAATGTCTGTATTGATAGTGGGCGGTGATCATCTGGGGAGTATTCCAAAGGAGCTCGATAAAATAGGGGTGAATGATATAAAACATCTGGCTGGGAGGAGCAATCAAAAGATGCGAAACAGCATTCCTGAGTCAATGGATTTTATTATCGTATTGTGTGATTACGTGAACCATAACCTTTCACATAAAATTAAAGAGTATGCAAGTTTGAAGGAAATACCCGTTGTTTATGCAAAAAGATCATGGTCGTCCATTTATCAAAAGATAAAGGATAACCAGTGTCAGCTTAAAAAGAAGGGGTTGCTGTTCCCACTTAATTAAACGTATAGGAATTTTCAATATTTTTGTAGAGACGCATTGCATGCGTCTCTACAAAAAATGTTATGGAATTTCAAAGTTGTAGAACGAAGCGATTGCTTCGTTACGAGCGAAGTGGCGCTTTGCTCTGCATTGATGTATTGGAGTTTCAAATTTTTAGTCAAACAATGAACAAACTCACCCATTAATCCCCTCCCAAGAAGGGACTTGTCAAATTCCCCTCTTGGGAGGGGCCAGGGGGTGAGTAAAATTGAATGCCGTTGGTTTTTGGCTTTTAAAAACTCAACTTAAAAGAAACAATTCTCATTTTCTCGCTAAAAAGAGGGGATAAAGAAGGGGGCAGTGGGTTAAACAGTTATAAAAATTACGAATGTTTAATAAACCATTGAGGAGCAGTTATCGATTAAAATAATATTATGACAAGACAAAAGGCAAATATCCACGAAGTAATTGATATTGTCGTAAATATTTTAAATGCAAGGGATCCATACACCTCTATTCATTCATGGCGCGTTGCTGAATTGTCAGTGATGATTGCAAATGAAATGGCATTGCCGGAGAATGAAAAAGAAATAATACATATAGCAGCACATTTGCACGATATAGGCAAGATAGGTATATGCGATAAGATATTAAATAAACCTGGAAAACTGACCATTGAAGAAAAAAAAGAAATACAGGCACATCCACGGATAGGTTGTAATATTCTGAAAAGATTGCCGTTGTTTGGGGATATATCATGGATAGTGCTTCACCATCATGAACGTTTTGACGGACTGGGTTATCCGGAAGGCATTAAAGGGGGAGGCATTCCTCTGGCCTCGAGAATAATTTCTGTGGCAGACGCCGTTGATGCAATAATTGCAGGCCGTTCCTATAGAAGGGCAAAAAACATAGAGGAATGTTTCGGGGAGATTGAGCTTCATACCGGGAGCCAGTTTTGTCCAACAGTAATAAGCCACATGATGAAGATACAAAATGAAATAGAAGTGGTATTAAATAAATTAAAAACAGAAGAAATAAAACATTATGCCTTTGTGGGGCATGAAGAATTAATGCACTCAAGGAGATTGATTTAGTTATGAAATATAATACTACTCTAAAGATAACCATTGTGTTTTTCATTGTATCTGTTTTTCTTTGCAAGGGCGCCTTTGCCGGTGTTTCATATACGTTGAGCAGAAATGCGGACTTTTCTACGGATGACAGGGCTTTTCTCGCCACGGATACCCTCTTTGTGAAGATATCACAAAATAAGTATGACTATCATGACGTTACAAAATCTGTTTTTACTTTAAAAGAAAAGGGTAAAAACTCAAAAAATGAATTTGAATTAACCTGGAATACGGCTCAAAGCGCGTTCACAGGTTCAGTTTCGTTCGGTGATTATGAGGTTGGCAAAAAAATAACAATCAAGATACTACTGGAATGGAAAGATTATAAAATCAGAAAAAAAGCGCGTCTTGTGGTAGGTACGTATGAAACGTGGGAGATTGCCGGAACCGTTTATGATAAATATTCAGGTAATATAAAAGATGCCCGGGTAAGGATACAGGGGATGGCGGATATTAATAAAAATGATGAGAGCTATTATCCGGAAGATGAAGCACACTATGTGCTCTCTGACGAAGACGGAAGTTTTTTAATTACATACGAGGGCATTTCCGGACAGGAAGTCATAGTTGCCGCAGGCAAAGAAGGATTTAAAAATGCGGGTAAAGAAATAATTTTGGGGGAGGATGATTTTGCAGAGATTGCCCTTTCAACGTTTCCGGAGAAAGACCATTCTGATTATGAATACCGGACGAGTAAAAATTGTAAAAAGTGTCACAGTAATATTTATAATGAATGGAATGACAGCGAGATGGCAGCCTCGGCGATGAATCCGATAAATCAACTGAACTTTCTTTTATATACCGCATGGTACGTGACGGGTGACCGCTCAAATTTTGAAGATGATTCAATCTTTAACGATCCGAATCCTGAATTTGTAGGCGATAAGGGGAAAATATTTGAAGACGACACCGGCAGATATAAGATTCTCGGAGACGCGGGGAATCTTCACGATTGCGCTGATTGTCATTCTCCTTCGTTTGCATCCGGTTTACAGGGCGACGGTAAGACACCAAAATGGGATATGAGGGCAGGTGTTTTGACTGATGTTGATAATTTATCTTCAATAGACAAACAGGGTGTTCATTGTGATTTTTGTCATAAGATTCAAAATGTGCATGATGGGGAAGAGTATTGGACGGAACCAGGCGTGAATTATAAAGTTGACCTTTTACGTCCCGATCCTTCCCTGGAATCCTCAAAAGAGGGGAAGGTGATGTTTGGGCCTTTTGACGATGTTACATATAAAAGTATGCAGGCATCGTACGTTCCTCTGTTTAAAAAGAGTGAAATATGCACCTCCTGCCATCAGGATGCACGGAAATTATATTTACAACCGGTAGACGAAAATGATCAACCTACGGGCGAAGAAACCATTGAGAGAATATTATGGAGTGAAGATACATATCGCGAATGGAGATTTAGCGGTTATAGCGGATTGGAAGAAGATTATCCGGTAAACAATTATGCAGGGCGGGCGCTGCAGTGTCAGGATTGCCATATGAAAGACCCACCCCCTGACCCCGCAACGGGCAAATCTATTGCAAATTATAAAGAGGTCACAGATTCATTTTATATGTTGTCCGAAGACAAAAAGCAGTCGGGGACCAGCCGCGACCCCAGAACCATATATCCTCACCATTTTGAAGGAACCAATCAAAACCTTCCGGTTGGCGAAAAGAAACGATATCTTGATTGGGCGGTGGATCTTTCAGTTTCGAATGCCAGTGTCACTGATGGTATTGTCAGTTTTGATGTGGATGTGAAAAATTCACATACGGGTCATGCTTACCCATCCGGTGTTACGCAACGAAATGTCGTTTTATATGTGGAAGTAACGCAAACAGGAAATTCTCTTAGTCAAACCAATGATCAAGTCGTTGATACCCCGGGAGGAAATTTCCCGAATGGCTATTATAATGGTGAAGGAGACTATGCAGGGAAGTCGGGCAAAATATTCATAAAACATAACAGGATGCTTGAAGATAACAAGGATCTGGATCCTTTTTTCAATGATATATTGTATGCCTTTGCCGTTGAGGAATTGTACGATACGCGCATCAAGGCGAATGAGACAGACACCACACACTATGAGTTCCAAACACTGGACAACAGCACAATAACCATCACTGCAAGGCTTATTTACCGCTTTTATCCGAAAGGAACGCTTGAATTTGCGGCGCAAAACGGATATGTGATTTCTTCCCTGGAGGAAAATGATTATGAATCGCATAAAGTGGAAATAACCGTAGAGCCGTAAAATGGATATCCGTGAAGGTGCGTTACTGAACAAAAAAATTAAGAACAAATTCGAATGTCGAATCACGAAATTCAAGACAAATACTAAATTAAAATGTTTGAATGCCCAAAACATTGCAATTATCGGGATTTTTCAAAAAACTCTTTGCGGGTTCAGAAGCGCCACATACATTTTATGGTTAAATTGCCTATATAAAACGTGGGGTTCAGGTCACAGACCTGAACCCGCTTGGAGATCGCATAAATTGGAAATAACTGTAGAGCCGTAAAATGGATACCAAGGATTTACATATTTTAAATAAAATCCATTACAAGGGGTGGCACGGACAAACTCTGTTTGTCCGTGATTTTTCCGTGGAGTAGTTTCTTGGATCTGATTCAATTGTCCAAAATTGAACCGAAACTTTTTGCACTGTTTATGGTTTTTTTCACGGCTTTTTACCATTCACAGCCAATGGTACTGTAAAAAACATCCGGTTCAATCTGAAAACAGGAAGGATACAAAGTGTTTGTAAAAGATGGATATATCTGTTACTATTTTTACTTTTCAACGAAGACAAAGGGATTGTCGTAAATGAAACGGAATGTTGCCTTATTAATGATCACTTTTTTTGCTTTCATAGCACTTGCCGGTTGCGCTACAGGACAATGGGGACGAAGGAATTTAACCAATGTTTCACGGTATGTCAACGGCGATGCAGCATCGGTTTGGGAGGCGGTTGATCAGGCGCTTATTGGAATACGCGTGAAAGAGAAGAATGTAGAAAAAGGACTTCTGATAACTGACTGGGTGAGTGGCTATTCCACAACACAGAACATGGGAGTGCTTTTGGAGGGGCGATGGCACGAACGTTACCGTTTATTCATTACCGTTGTGCCGGAGCAAAACAAAACCTATCTTTCGATAGGATCTCAGGTGGAACAGAAGGCTCCTGGCGGAACGCGCGCGTATCGCTGGGACCGCATTCCGTCAAATGGACTCCCCGAACAAATGATCCTTGATAGGGTTGAACAGATTCTTAGTGCAATGGAGCAGGCACCTTGAAACATTTAATTGCAATGTAGGGGCGAAGCATTTGTTGTAAATTGTCATAAATGCGTTCATACCCAAACGGGCAAATGCTTCACCGCTACCGTGCTCTCCAATGTGTCAATATTAGCTTTTTTAAATCGGTTTGAGGCCCCGCTTCGCCGGATATTTTCCGATAGGATAGTTTATCATGAATAAAAATGTATTTTTTCAGTTCAGCCTTTACGTTTCACTGATCTTGTTGGTGTCTTTTGCCGGCAAGGTTTTTTCTCAGGAAGGGGAAGCGGAACCTGCAGAAAATTTTCAAATGGACGTGTATCTTACCCAGGAAGAGGCGCTTAAACTGGTTTTCCCGAAGAGCGATGAAATAGTAACCGACGAATTTATTATGACTCCGGAAGAAAAACAGCATCTGGAACAGTTATTAAAAAGGCGTATCTTTGAGGATGGTTTTATCGTATATATTGGAAAGAAAAATAATGAAATCCAGGGATATGCGATCATAACAGAAGAGATAGGCAAGTTTCACCCGTTTACCTTTATTGTTGGAGTAAAACCAAACGGGAAGATAAGCGAGGTCGCCGTGCTTGTCTATCGGGAAAGCCGCGGGGGAGAGATTGCAAGGAAACGTTTTCTCCACCAGTTTTCAGGCAAATCATTCAAAAATTCAATCAGGACCAACAAAGACATCATTAATATCACCGGTGCTACCATGTCAGTTCAATATATGTGCGCCGGTGTAAGGAAGGTGCTGGGAGTGATAAATGAATATTATCTGAACGGCAAGAGGGAGGTAAACGTTAAGAAACAGGGCAATACCCTGGTAAAACTTAATGGAGATGGCACGTTTAATGATAAAAAAATGCAATCGTCTGAGGGCGTGGCGCATCGCAATTTCAATGAAGAACAGAGCAAAAAAGGGGATGAAGCTTCCGGGAAAAAACTCGTAAAAGAAACGAGAATGATTATGGGTACTTTCGCTGAGATATCCACCTATTCCAATGATGTGAAGAATGCAGGTGCAGCAATTGACGCCGCGCTGAATGAAATGGAGCGAATGGACGCACTTTTAAGCAATTACAAAAAAGACAGCGAACTTTCCAGGGTGAATAGGGAAGCGGCAAAGGCTCCTGTTCCATGCTCTGAGGAATTCCTGGAATTTATTGAACAATCACTTTTTTTTAGCGAGTTAAGCGGCGGGGCGTTTGATATTACCGTTTCTCCCATAGTTTCGTTATGGGGGTTCTTTAATGAGAAGGGACATATTCCCTCTGATGAAGAAATTAACAGGCTTTTGCCGTCTGTATCGTATAAAAATATAGAGATAAAAAGAAACGGAGATAAGAAAAAACCAGGCACGGTGTTTTTTAAACATATATCAACGCAAATAGACCCGGGCGCTATTGGGAAAGGATATGCCGTAGACAAGGCGTTGAACGTATTAAAGAAATATGGCATTGACAATGCCTGTATTAATCTGGGCGGCAATATATATGTATTGGGGGTTTCTGACGGGAAAGACGCCTGGAGGGTTGGCATACAGCATCCTAGATATAAAAATGAAATACTGGGATATTTGGAGCTTAAGGATGAAGCAACTGCGACGTCGGGCGATTATGAACGATTCTTTGAAATTAATGGCGTCCGGTATTCACACATAATTGATCCACGGACAGGGAAGCCTGTAAACGGAACAATTGCTGTGACAATAATTGCTCCATCCGGAACGGATGTTGATGCGCTTTCTACAAGTGTATATGTTTTGGGACAAGAAAAAGGACTGAAATATTTACGTGAGATTCCCGGTGCTGAGGCATTGATTGCGTGTGAGAAGGGCGGGAAAATTGTATTGTATGCAACCCGTGGTTTTAATGAAAAATTTACAAGAGTTGAAAATGAAGGAAAAACCGATGTCACGTGGCATGTGGTCTCTGCCAATTAGCAATAAGATATTTTTTACATTTTTCCTGGCCATAATTACCGTCGCCATTGGGGTAGGTTTTTGGATAGCGTATGACAAGACGGGTTTTTCTCCGGCGAAAACGGTGCGCTATTATTGTGGCGATGAAGGGGGAGAATTTGATCCGAATCAATCTCAGGAAGAATACCTGGAGAGCTTAAAGGAAGGTATTTATTTTCCCAAGTCGTACAGAGAACTTTTAGGAGTAACCCACGCCCATATTTTCTCAATACCCATTGTCGTTTTTATCCTTTCCAGGATGCTTGCAATGACGCAATTGCGTGATTGGTTAAAGATTGCCGTTTACAGCGGCTCTTTAGCAGGGATCATCATGAACCTCGGTGCGCCATGGCTTATACGCTATACATCACACCATTTTGTCATACTGTTAACCATTTCCAACATCCTCTTTATCCTTACCTTCGGCGCATACATCTTTTTCCCCCTCTACGATATGTGGTTTTATCGTGGGCAAATAAAAAAGTAACAGGCAACACAGACAGACAAACAGCTACAGCACGACAATACCTGAGACAGTAGGGGCGAAGCATTTGCTATAAATTGTCATAAATGCGTTCATACCCAAACGGGCAAATGCTTCGCCCCTGCTTTTTTAAAAGACTAATGTGTTACATAAGTTTTGATAATTTGTTAAATCAAATCCCACTAATGTTCTGGAAACAGAGTTTCCAGTGCAATAAGGCGCTCTCCGACGAATAGTTAGTTGGCTCTTCAGGCAAATGAGTGGGTAAATTTTTGCATTTTTATATCTCTGGTAGCATACAAGTAAGAATTTTTAGCCGAAGATATTCCTCATTTCTCAGACCGTATGCTCTTCTCTGTATCACCCTAATCTTGTTATTTAAGGCCTTCGACAAAGCCTAATGGGACCTTGTTCTCAGGTCTGCTGTATGCTGCAATGCCATCACAGTGTTTCTCTATCATTTCTGCAAACTTCTCGTAAGGCTTTAACCGTTGCCACTTCAGCGATTCCTTCCAGTTATCGAAAAACTTCCTTGACCATCCCCCTGTCTTATAGCTCCATAATTGTCCAAAGGATTCCTTCAACAGATAGGCAGTGTTGAGCCGTTTGTTTGCCATGAGCAGCTTCTTTAACGCCTTGCGTCCATCAAGGGTGAGGTTCTCTCTGTTTGACAGAAGCGTATATTTCTGCCCTTTGATATACGAACGTTCTTTACCTGAAAGCCGTGCATATTCCATCTTCCGCACTTTGTCCAACGCTTCCCCAAGATGCCTCATTACATGAAACTTGTCATAAAGGATCGCAGCATGAAACGCATTCTCCCTCGTTGACTTCTCAAATGCCTTCCACATATCCATTACTGCCAACCGTATCTTCTTTACCTTCTTTGCACCAAGCCACTGGTAAAATATATCGAGACTCTCTTTAGACCGATCCTTCCCTCCAAACCAAATCGGTCTTCCACGCTCCAAATCGCTTACCACTATCCGATAGGTATGCCCTTTCCTTATGGATATTTCGTCTATACCAATTACACGAGGTGCTGCTACTGGATACCTCCGAAGCTGTTTCTTCATGTATTCTTTGTCTAATGTCTTCACCGTATCCCAGTCCAGCTTGAACTCCTTCGCCACATCCTTTACGGTCATAGTACGGCACTTCCGTCCTACAGAATAGGCAAATCGCTTCGTGTAAAAGGGATTGCCCGCAAGCCATTCCAGTTTTTCCCGCTTCACCTTTTTGCACTTCCGACATAATACTCGCCGCACCTCCACTTCCAGGTAAATCCGTGCATCTCCACAGGATAAATCCCGTACCAGACGCACCTTCTTGTCGTAATGACTCCAATGAATCTTTCCACAACACCCACATCCCGTTTTTTTGTGTCCGCTTAAGTCTAATAACACGTGCCTTCGAGTCTCCAAATATCCCCTTAATTTCTGCTCTCGGACTAAACCCGGGGAAACCTATATTCGTCCAGCAGTCGTCTCTTTTTTTTCATTCAATTAGCATACAGTTTTTTTGCGCATAAAAAACTTCTTTTTTCCCTTATTTTATGCTATGTTGCAGTCAATTCATGACTCATTCTTACCCACTCACTTGCCTGAAGCAAAACATTTGTATAACAACTTTTTTCCGATTGACACAACATATTATGTGAAGTCGAAAAGTTAACTCTGCTGGGCTTTTCTATGAATATTTTTTGTTGAAAACTCTGAATTTCGAAGAAATGAATTCTGATTCAGCGGTTCCGGGTCTTAATAGAAACATTGCGCTTTCCACGGAAATCAAAATAGCACCTTATGAAAGGCTTAAAGATTTTAACCGCCAATGTGCCCCTTATCTTGAAAAAATAGATATAAATAATAAACAAATCCGTATCCTCGAAAAACTACGCGATTTACTGTTACAGAAATCAATGAGTGGCAAAGTAAGGTTCAATTTGAAGAAAATTAAGGCTTCTGATTAATGGACAGGTTGAAAATTGAAAAAATATAATCCAAAAATACATCATCGTCAGTCAATCAGATTAAAAGAATACGATTATTCACAGGAAGGATTCTATTTTATTACGATATGCACGAATCACTATGTATGTTTATTCGGCAAAATATACGATGGTAAAATGGTATTGAATAATGCGGGAAACATAGCAGAAGAATGTTGGTTAGATATTCCAAAACATTATCCGAATACCATTTTACGTGAATATGTGATTATGCCGAACCATGTACACTGGATTATCGAAATCGTTGCACATGTAGGGGCGAATAATTATTCGCCCCTACAAAACGGCACGTCCAAAACAATCGGCGCCATAGTGCGGGGATTTAAAATTGGCGTAACAAAATGGTTTCGGAAAAATACAAACGTACATACGGTATGGCAACGTAATTATTACGAACATATTATACGCAACGAACAATCATATTATAAAATTTCAGAATACATTATCAATAATCCCTCTCATTGGCTAACTGATAAATACTATGAACAAAATTTCTGAAAATACCATCGAACAATTCGCCATCGAACTGCTCGAAAAATCAGGCTATCAATACGTCTATGGCCCCGATGTTGCGCCCGACAGCGTAACACCTGAGCGACAGTCTTTTGAGGATGTTCTTCTCATTGAGCGGCTTACTGCCTTCGTGGTCCGCATCAATTCGAATGTCCCTGCGGATGCAAGGGAAGATGCGATAAAGTAATTGCTTTGTCTCAATTTACCCGATCTCATATCGAACAATGAAACTTTTCACCGGATGCTAACCGAAGGCATTAAGGTAAGCTACCAGAAAGATGGTAGCAGCCGTGGCGACCTCGTATGGCTTATTGATTTCAACTCCCCGGAGAACAACGACTTTTTGGTGTTGAATCAGTACACGGTAATCGAGAACCACGTCAACAAAAGGCCTGATGTAGTTCTTTTCGTAAATGGATTACCGCTGGTAATTATCGAGCTAAAGAATCCTGCCGATGAAAACGCTACTGTTCACTCCGCCTTTCAGCAGATACAAACCTACAAGCAGGCGATTCCCGGATTGTTTACATACAACGGTTTCATCGTTATTTCAGATGGGCTGGAGGCCAGGGCAGGTACAATTTCCGCCGCTTTCAACCGTTTTATGGCGTGGAAGACGGCTGACGACAAGGTTGAAGCCTCGCCTCTTATTGGTCAGCTTGAGACACTCGTCAAGGGTCTGTTGAATAAGACTACTCTCTTAGACCTTGTCCGGCATTTTATTGTTTTTGAAAAATCCAAAAGAGAGGACAGAGAAACCGGTATTATCACTATACAGACAGTAAAGATACTTGCAGCGTATCATCAGTATTATGCGGTGAACAGGGACGTTGAATCAACGATTAGGGCGGCTGGGTATGTACCCACCCCTAGCCCCTCCCGATAGGGGAATATAATTTTAGACCCCTTCCAGGGGTGGAACAGAATCTCTGATCCTTCTCAGGAGGGGAACATAGTTTCCGGCCTTTACAGGGTGGGGAATACAGATTCTCGATCCTCCCATGAAAACGACAAAACAAAAAGTCTCCTTTGTGTTGAGGGAAGAACAAAAAGTCCCCTCCTGGGAGGGGATTCAGAGGGTGGGTGGAAAGAGAAAAATCCTTTCCTATAATCCAAAACTCAAGGAGTTGGCAGGAAAACTGAGAAAAAATATGACGCTTTCAGAAACTTTGCTAATGTAACCTTTGCGCTTGCCCTGTTCGTCATAAACGTCATAATACTGTTGCTCCGTTTGTGATACCGTTGAAGTGCATCCGGCAACCAACAAACATGAGGCGATAATTATTGTTTTCATGGTGTCCCCTTAAAAAAGGTACGGTAAAAGTACGGCAGTAAGCTACTAACGGAAAATACAAGCTGCCTTGAATACCAATACATATAAGGCTTTGCCGGTGATTCACATCGCCTTTTCCACTTTATCTGCGATAAATTTGCTGAATGAAAAAGAAGAGGTAAATGCGGGGGATACCGCGTTTAATATGTGGGTGGAAGTTTCTTCCTGTTCTACAACGAAATCCATCTCCAGTTTCATTGTTCTTGTATCAAGCAGTTGCGCCCTTATTCCCGGGGTGAGATAATTGCCGAATTTATCCTCTTCCAGGTTTTTCACTAAATGAGCGGCTTGTTTTATGAAATATTTCCTATAGTGTTTTTTCATCTCTGCAAATGCCAGATCTCTGAAATTAAAAGAATTCATAAGAAAAAGTTTTGCCTCGTACCGGAGTATTTCAAAGAATTCTCCGGGATGAAAATTGGATAAACCCTCATAATTTTCCCTCCAAAATACGGGAATTGCCGTTGGCCCCATTTTTACCCTCCCGTCAACCATTTTTGTAAAGTGTACGCCAAGAAACGGGTTTTTCAGATTGGGAACGGGGTATATGTGTTTTTGAATAAAATTACTGTCCTTATATTCAATATACAGTCCTTTAAAAGGGATGAGGGTATAGTGTTTTCCAACACCGTATTGGTGGCCTATTTTATCGGCATACAGACCGGCGCAATTAATAAGGTGCCGGTAGTGTATTGTATTTTTATTAGTGACTGCCGAATGAAGGCCCTCTCGCTTTATGAATTTTTCATTCAATAGCAGGTTGATGTTTTTTTTAAAACCGGTTGCGATATGGTTCAATACTTCTTTTGGGTTCACCACTGAAGTTGCAGGAGAATGGATAGCCTTGCAATATGTTTTTGCATTTGGGTCGATTTGGGATAGTTCCTGTTCATCTATTATTTGTAATTCCACGCCATTTTTGTCACCTCTGTTTTTTAACGCATAAATCCCTTTTAAATCCTCTTCATCTTTTGCAACAACTACTTTCCCGCATCTGTTAATGGAAAGGTTGTGTTGTAAACAATATGCTGTTAAAAGCCTGTTTCCCTCAACCGTAAATTTCGCTTTTAAACTGTCAGGAGTATAGTAAAATCCCGCATGAAGTATGCCGCTATTCCTGCCACTTGCATGGCGGCCAGGGGAATCTTCTTTCTCGATTAAAGTAATTATTAATTCAGGATGTCTATGATGCAGCTCTCGCGCGATGGAGAGTCCCATAATGCTGGCGCCAATAATTAAAATGTCTGTTTTTATCATGTACGATATTCCTTAATGGATGGTTGCTGAACGTTTTTTTGTCTGAAAATACTTTCTATCTCCAGACTTCGCGAAGTACGATTTACGAGGTACGATTCAAAATTGTAAATCGTAAATCCAAAAGGATGTTTCAAATTTCCTTTTGAAATTGACCGGTAGTTTTATTTTATGTACGATAACAAGGCGTTGAAAAAGACCTGTTTCTATAGACCATTAATACCATGTTACGGAATGATATGGCAATAAATAAGGTGTAAGTATCATCATTTTGCCAAAAATTTACAAAAGTATTTTAATAAGCATTTTTTTCCGTTCTGCTTGTCTTAAAAAATCAATCGATAAAGCAGAGACACAGGATTTATTCCTTTACTTTTTTTTTTTTTTTTTTTTTTTTTTTTTTTTTTTTTTTTTTTTTTTTTTTCCCCCCCCGAAGAGGGTAAAGAAATCGTCCGACAACTTCATTATGATGGTTTTAATGTAAGGACTACAGTTGCTACTGAATATGGCAGAAAGATGTTTGAACAAATTGGACTTGATACTCTTTGCATTCAAAAGCGTTGTGACAAGGAAGGATTTAGAAGACTCATTCAGGAAAAAGGAATCACTGTTTTAATTGATGCAACACATCCTTTTGCGGTTGAAGCGACAAAAAACGCATATGAAGCATGCAGGGAAGCCGGCATTGACTATTTTCGCTTTGAACGCAAAGACTCCGTGATATCTGATCACCCGCTTATACATAGCGTTAGTTCTGCCGATGATGCGGTAAAAAAAGCCAGGCAGCTTGGAACTAATATTTTTTTGACAACCGGGATTTCAGGCGTTTCAAAGTTTATCTCTTTAAAAAATGAAAAACAGCTATTTGTTCGTATACTTCCCATACCGGAACATATCGTGTCGTGCATTGAAATGGGGATATTTCCTAAAAACATTATCGCAATGCATGGCCCGTTTTCAACAGAGTTAAACAAAGCTATGTTTCAGCAATACGGGATTAATGTCATCGTTTCAAAAGAAAGCGGGGGAGTGGGGGGTAAATGAGAAAATTCAGGCAGCTATTGAGTTAGGTATCGACACGATTCTGATAACAAGGCCTGCATTAGCATTACCGGATGTTTACACAAGTATTACTGATATCCTGAATAAAGTAAAAGCCCTGCGGTAAAACGATGCATTTGCATAATATAATGGACGGGCTTTTTCATACCAGTAGTTAAGATGCTTTTTTGGTAAGATAAGTAATAGAAAGGGAGGTCTGAAAAATGAGAAAGGGTTTTGATGCAGAATACATGGCAAAGGTGGCATTGGATGCTATCAGGGAAGAAAAGACGCTGGCAGAATTGTCATCACAGTACGAAGTTCATAAGACACAAATAGCAAAGTGGTGCAAACGAGCGATAGAAGGTACTAAACATTGAATTAGATAACGTAGGTCGGGTTTCTTGCCTGACTTTCTGGTCTCATATTTCGACAGAAGATTTTTTGAGGTGCGACAATGAAAATCATATCATTTGGCGATGTTCATGAAGACGTCAGTAAACTTCCGTTAATTCAACACATTGTGGAAAAAGCCGATTTAATAATTATTTCAGGTGACATTACAAACTGTCACGGCAAAAAACACGCTGAACCGGTCATAAACTTATTGAAAATGATTAATAATAATATATATGCACAGTATGGGAATATGGATACTTCTGCAGTAAATAATTATCTGACTGATATCGGCATAAACCTGCATGGGAAAGGGTATTTTTTTGGAGACGTTGGGGTATTCGGCTGTGGTGCATCAAATCCAACCCCTTTTAATACTCCGTCTGAAATCAGTGAAGATGAAATAGCGGCAAATTTGTTAAAAGGATATAACATGGTAAAGGGCGCACGATGGAAAATTATGGTGTGTCACACACCGCCCAAAGATACCGCTGTTGACAGAATTAGTAATGGCATGCATGTGGGAAGCAGCGCCGCGAGGGATTTTATTGAACAACAAAAGCCTCACGTTTGCATTTCAGGACATATACATGAGGCAAAAGGAAAAGATAAAATCGGGGACACGCTGATATTGAATGCGGGTATGTTTCGTGATGGGTGGTATATTGAAATAGATTGTGATGAAAGAGTAATATCTGCTAACCTGCGGTCTATAGCATAAGGGATTTCTATCTTTAACAACAATAACAGAATAAAGTCGCTGCCAAAGGAACCTGATTTCAATGAAGATTGCATTAGTAGTGTATCAATTTATTAAAGAAAAAGGTGGCGTTGAGCGTTATGTATATAATTTGGCAGAGCAACTAGTCAGTAAAAAATATGAGGTGCATATATTTACGCATTGTCTTCCTGAAAAAGAAGATAACAGATATATCTTTCACTATGTACCTGCCATTTCTTTCTGGTCTCCGCTAAAATACTGGACATTCGCCTTCAATGCCCCACGGGCGGTTAAAAAAACTGGCATACGATTTGACATTGTTCACGGGTTTACACAAACATTGTATCAGGATATTTACAGAGTAGGGGGGGGATGTCACTGGGATTATATGCTGCATACGTATCCTTCCATGCAGACCATCTTTGGCAGGGCATTGCTCTGCCTTAATCCAAGGCACATGAGCCTTTTGCTTTTAGAGAAAATGATTTTTAAAGGGAAACGCTACAAACAGGTTACTTGTATTTCTGAGATGTGCAAAGATGAGTTGGTGTCACATTATAAAATACCCCCTGAAGACATAGCAATTATTTACAATGGCGTGGATACAATGCTTTTTAGTCCGGATAACAGCCGGAAATACAGGGATAGCATAAGAAGCATGTATGATGTGGCTCCGGATGATATTCTTTTGGTGTTTGTGGGTTCCGGGTTTAAGAGGAAGGGCCTCATACATGTGATACATGCCTTGGCAATGGCAGATATGCCAAAAAACGTGAAACTGTTGGTTGTTGGCAGGGGATATGAAGAAAAGTTTCGGGCAATTGCGAAGGAGAAAGGTATTTATGAACTGGTAATTTTTGCGGGCACTAGCAAAGAAATTCACAAAATATATGCGGCAGGTGATATTTTTGTTTTCCCCAGTGAGTATGATGCGTTTGGCACGGCATGCCTGGAGGCAATGGCGTCGGGTCTTCCGGTAATTGTGAGTAAAGCGAGCGGTGCATCTGAAATTATCGAGGACGGCAAAGATGGTATCGTTATTGAACATCCGATCAATGCAAAAGAAATCGCTGATGCTTTGCAGATGCTTTATGATAAGGAGAAACGGAAGCAAATGGGACTGGCAGCAAGGAATAAGTCGGAAAAGTATTCATTAGAAGTAAATATAAACAAAACGTTGTCGGTATATCGGAGGCTTGTGTGTGACAGTAACTTTTAATACCATACTTGGCAGTTGGCAATCTACAGTCTACAGTCGGCAAATTGCAGATTGCCGATTGAGGACTGAGGATTGTTTTTAGCGCAGTTCAAGCGTAGTATTAATGATGTTTCTAAAAGTTGTATCCAATGCTTCCAATAAGAGTGGTATCATCTTTTTTATTAGCCCCGGAAGGGGTATTATCATACTGGTTTATTAATACCGTGCTTAGTGACAAAGCCTTCATCAAATCATGCTTTATCCCTAAACTTGAATCTAACCGCCAATCTTCCTGATCTTCAACACTTGTGTTGTATTCATTTTTTGCAAATAACTTTGTAGAACTCAGCATCTGCCAGTCTAAATAATGCCCAAACCGTAAACCGAAATTGTTTTCCGTGATACCTCCGTGATATCTTTCATGGGTAAATGCAGGGCCTCCTTCAATCCGATATTTAATTTTTTCACTACTAAATAAACGATACCCAGGCCCAAAAGAGGAAATCGTTCTGTAATTTAAATTTTCAAGTTCATCATGTTCAAAATATTCCTGCAAAAACAGATATACTTTGAAAGAGGTGTTATATTCGTATTTCAATGTCACCTTTTGCTCATTGGCGGTTTCTTCAGACCCACCGGTACTTTGGTTCTTCTTTGTTTCAAAAATGGCAAGCATATCGAAAAATATTTTGTCGCATTTCCTTTCGTTTGAATATCCAATTTTCAGGTGCGTTGTTGTGGCTTCCGTATTTCCTGTTTTAATGTTAATGCCGGACTCAACGCTCCCTTTCCATGTTTTTTGAGGAGAAGAATCTTTTTTGGACTCATCTACCGCCAGTGTAACGGTTTCATCCTTATCCCCGGCAATTGGAGGTACGGCGTCACCTTCCTTTTCGGATGTATGCGTATCTGATGGTATTGCCTGTTTGGGTATTAAATATGAAGATGGTTCTTTTTGTGCGGTTATTATTTCATCAAGGGTATGAGTGGCATCTAATAGTTTAAAAGCATAAACGTTTATTTTTTTGATGGATACATATTCACCGTTTACAGGTTTAAGAATCGAGAACTGAGTGGGTTTGTTTTCATGATAATAGACTTTTATAATTTCGTTATTGCTGGAAAAAACACTGACGTTCTCTAATCGGATAGTACAGATATTTTCTCCGTCCTGCAGAAAGGTAATGGAATTATCGGTAATTTTGATAAGTTTCCCTTTTATGTATATCCCATCAACTGTTATCAATTCATCTGAAAGCGTCTGAGATGTTGAGGTGCGCAGCTTGTTTTGCATGTGTATTTTTGTATTTGCAGATTTGATGTGCCTGCGGGTCTTTATTACGTCAATGTCTTCATCATCATCGGGAGCGTAAACTCCATATTCATTTTCAGTAAAACCATGCGCATTTTTACTATGAGAATTATTAAATGCCATATGAAGTGAAGAAATCGTATCTGCCGGAATAGAGAGTATTAGTTTGTTATTTGCATAGGCGTCCACTTTACATGGAATGGTTATATCATCAACCTTTAAGGAAACATGACCGGAGGAGTAAGTATCGTCGGGAAACTGCATTATTAAAGATTTAAGATCGCTTTCTGACAGCTCTGCGGTTACATAATTTCCCTCAAAACCGACAATTTCAATATCGATGCTTTTGTCGGCATTCTTCAAAAATAAAGAATCTCCATATGCAGCGGAACAAACACTTATAAGCAAAATTATTACAGTGAAAGAAAACTTCATTATTGATTGCATTTGCAGAATCGATAAAAAGTAACAATTTATTTTTTGAAAAATTCCAATAATAGCGATGTTTGCCGCACAGCGTAGGGGCTAAGCAATTACTATAAATTGTCATAAATAAGTGCATACCCCAACTGGTAAATGCCTCACCCCTACACTGTAAAACTGAAATTATGCGAGCGAAGGGAATAATTCACGCAGCCCGTTTGCTATAATTTCTATTGCGATTGCGGTTAGAATCAAACCAAATAAACGATTAAGGATATTGCGTCCTATCGGGCCTAATGCCCTGCCTATAGGGCTTGCAAGGCGAAGAACTATCCAGAGCAGTATGCAGGTGATAAGAATACATAGTATGACCAGCGCCCCGTGATAAGTGGCGGAAGAACGGTGCATTTCTATTATAACAGTACTTATCGAGCCGGGACCGGCTAGCAGCGGAATGGCAAGGGGAACGACGGCAATTGTCGCCTTGTTCTCTGCCGCTGCCTCTTCAGTGGGGCTTGTTTTCACTTTATCGGCCTGCGCTCTTAGCATTGCCAATGCCATTATAAACAATACAATGCCGCCACCGACTCTAAAAGAGGCAAGGCTTGTGCCAAAAGTCTTTAATAATGATTCACCGCTAATGGCAGAGGAAATGAGGACAAGTGCTACCGTTATTATGGTAACAAGCACGACCCGTGCTCTTTGTGATTGGCTGTATCCCTGCGTTAGGCTTAAAAATATGGGAATAGCCGCAAAAGGGTCCAGTATTACCATGAGGGCTGTCAAAAATCGCGTGTATTCCGTCCAATGTTCCATAGAGTATTACCCTGTAAAAACTTCTTTTGTAATAGTTTTGACCCCTTCTCTAAACAAGAGAATGATCCAGCCCCTCTCAAACAGGGGAATACAAAAATCACCTCATAGAAAAAGATTTAGAATATCAGACTATAATCAAAGAAAAAAGCATGGACAGTATTGAATTGTCCATGCTTTTTTTGTGTAAAAATAATTGTCTAACGAATGTTGCTTACCAACCCGTAACCGTCTCGTAAGTTTCTTTCTAGTCAACATTAACGTCAAGTATTGATTGTAAATCGCCAGAGGAAAACTTTATGCTAATATTGTCTTTTTTTGATGTTTTCCTTGCGCCTGTTACTGTAAATACTGCCTTACCTGCTTCATCTGTCAAAATTGCAGTAGATGAAATCTTTACCTTGTTGCCATCCTTTTGGACAATTGCATCAATCTTAGCGTCCACTGCGGGGCTTCCGTTTTTACATTTTGCCTTGACTGTTACTTCGCTGCTTTCTCCTTCTTTGAGTTTAAGCTTTTTATCAGGATTTGTTGTTAAACTGCCAAGACTGCATGCCTCTGCCTGAACCTTTACCTCTAGTTTAGCGCTGAGTTTTTCAGCCTTGAATTTAATTTCTGCTGGCTCTGTATCGGTTTTCATATCACCGGACACAGCAAAAACTGCCTTTCCATTTTTATCTGTTTCAGCGCTTTTGGGAGTAAGCGTTATATATTTCTTGCCTTTTATTACCTCGGCTTCTAGTTTAACGCCCTCTGCCGGACTATCGTCCTTGCACTTTACTTTAACGGTAATGCTGGCATTTTTGCCTTTTTCCAGGGTTAATTTTTTATCGGGAAGCGTTATTACTGTTTTTGGTTTGCATGGAGTTGTTATTTCTGTAGTTTCCTCTGCTGATGTTGTTTTAGCGGTGTCTGCGGAGGTTTTCTCTTCCGTTAGAGAAGTGCCCTCAACTTCAACTTCATCAGTGGATATGGATTCATCAACTATTTCTTCGTTAGATGACTCCTCACCTTCTTCTTTCACCAGGGAAGCGGCAACGGTTTCTTCTTCAGAACCGGCTTCTGTGTCTTTTTCTGCTTCTGTTTTAACCTTTACCTCGAGAATTGTTTTAATATCATCTGCGGAAAATTTGATGGTAGGTGCATCTTTCTTCGTTTTACTTATACCGGAAACGGTAAAGACGGCTTTGCCGCTTTCATCGGTTAATGCGCTGGAAGAGGAAAGTTTTATGCTATTACTGCCCTTCTGTATGATGGCATCCACTTTAACATCAACCGCGGGACTTCCATTGTTGCATTTTAACCTGACGGTTATATCGCTGCTTTGCCCTACGAAAAGTGTTACTTTGTTCTCAGGATTTGTCTTTATAGTATCCAACTTGCATTCTTCAGCCTGAACCTTTATCTCTAGCGTAGTGCTAAGTTTGTCTGCCTTGAATTTGATTTCGGCATTTTCCGTTTCTGTCTTCTTATCTCCCGTGATAGTAAACACGGCTTTGCCATTTTCGTCTGTTACCGCACTTTTTGGAGAAAAGGATATGTTTTTGTTGCCTTTTAATACTTTCGTCTCTATGGCAACACCGGAAGCCGGGCTGTCGTCCTTGCATTTTAACCTTAGAATGACATTGCCGCTCTTGCCTTTTTTGATGGTAAGTGTCTTTTCCGGGTTAGTTTGCATAGACTTGGGCTTACAATCAGAGGCAATTGTATTGTTTGTTGGGGCAATAGCCGAAATAAATGAAACACAAATTAAAACAATACTATACAAAAAAATATTTCTGCACGTAATTCCGTTCATGCGCCTTTCTCCTGATCTTCTTTTAAAAATATTTTGCGGTAGAGATAAAGTAAATTACCCGTTTTTTGATTTAAGAGCGGGGTAATATTTATGAGTTATTTGGTGTGTGACAAAGAAAGAAAAAAGCACGCTATCCCAATAGAGATGTTTATTGATATGAGTGGATATTATAAATACCATATTGAGAAAATGCAACGTTAAAAGTAAATGAAGGTGAGGTGTAATGTTTACGCTGAATAGTTACCCGATAGGATAAACAAAAACAGGCTGGATATTATATCCAGCCTGTTTTTGTTGGTCATACATGACGATGAATCAATTTGGAGATGATTCAAACAGGGTAAAAATGAGAGAATGTATTACTGTCCGGTTCTCTCGTTAAAAACTTTCTTACACTGTTCTGAACAGAAGTAATATACCTCCCCTTTGAATTCTGCTGAAGGGGAATTTTTCAAATCCTTAACTTCCATTCCGCAAATGGGATCTTTTGCAACCCCTTCCTGCCCTTCTTCTTTTATTTCGTGCTTATGTGGCGGACGGCTGGCATCACTGCCGCATACTCCACAGCTTGCCCAGGAAGCAGCGCTTACGCAAAAGATGCTAATGCAAGTAATAAAAAAGATGGTTGTCCTGTTTATGTAGAAATATTTTTTCATAAATAAATCTCCTTGAGAAATATACTTGATTTATAATCTAAAATAATACAGCAATGCCTCCTTTCGAAATAAAGAAAATTGTAAACAACAAGGTCTATCTATTTTCGTATTCCGTTTCACGCTCATCGATTATAAAAAACAATAATACCGAATAAAAGATAAATACGCATTTATTATTTACCCGGCGGACATTATTCAACAGGTGATCCTGTTTAACTGGTAACTATTCAGCGTAATCTATTAAACTATCGAAGCACCACTCGTTCCCAAACAGAACAGACTGGGTCAAATGTGCAATTTTATCCTATTTCACAACAAGCATTTCTCCCTTTTGAGGCAACAAAGTTTCATTTGCCCCAGTCTGTGGAGCTTGAGAACGAGAGAATGTCCGCTTCGGCGAGGCCTTATGTTAAACCGTCTTGTTTTTTTCATCAACGCTCAATCTGTCTAGCTTTTTTTTAAGCCATTCGTTCTCCACCTTCAATTGCCCTATTTGCCGGTACAACTCATCTATTACCTTCTTCTTTTCTCCGATAGTCTTCGCCTCCTTTCCCTGAAATATCCCTCCTAATCCTTCTATCGCTCGTTTCCGCCACTTTGCTATTTGTGTCTTATGGACTTCGTACTGTGATGACAATTCTGCCAGCGTCTTTTCCTCCCTGATTGCATCCAATGCCACCTTTGCCATGTATTCTGCATCAAAACTCTTTCTCATTTTTCAGACCTCCCTTTCCATTACCTATCTTACCAAAAAAGCATCTTAACTACTGGTCTGAAAAAGCCCGTCCATTATAAAATAAATAAATAAAGAAATTAATTTTCCATCAAGACACAGGCCAAAGGAGATGTATAGGATTAAAAAATATCTATTCATGGTTTAGATATTTTTTGATTTTTTTAATTAAACAAAGCAATGCATCTACAAAACAGCAATAAATGGTCTTGACAAACCCATCCGCCGCACAAATAATTTTCTTTTCTTTATAAAAATGCTCCCATTGCCGCAATTTTCTCTTACATCTTAATTCGCGGATACATACACCAAGTTTCGCACCGGCAGAACCATCCAGAAGATCAAGAATGTAAGGGCGCTTGAAACATTTATAGAAAAAAGCAGCAATTCCCTTTCGAATTCTTTTATAGTGGCGTTGACGTATATAAGTGCGGTTAGTATTTATAAGTGCTTTTATACCTGAAAAAAAATCAACAGAAATTAGAACACGAGCTGCCGCATCAGCGGCGTTCCAGCTTTGACAATAACATGCTTGTTTATAGACTTCTTGTATTTTGTTAACAGCTATTTTTTTGCCTTGCAATCGTTCAATGTCTAAAATAATAATTTCACTCAAAAACCCATCTTCGAAGGAATCATATTCAGCAGATTCAGAACTAAGGCGAGAGAAATCGCTAAATATTTTTTCAAAATTGGTTTGTTTCTCAATAACGTGTTCTTTTTTCAAGCGTTTGCAATGAGGAGTATTGCTTCGTATTATATCACGTGCTATCTCAAGATAAAGGCGTGTTATAATTGCCAATTCTCTTCTGTCAAGTAGCAATGGAGGATCAAGAACAATTGGTTCTAGAGTTTTTATTGCATCGTCCAATTTTCCAAGGCGCCAATAAGTAAAGCCTTTTAGACAAGTGATTTTTGAGGACTCATTGTTAAGATTGTCGTTTACGTTAATTTTTTCTAAATATTGCATTGCAGAGCAATAGGCAGATACACTTAAAAGAGCATTTGCTATATCCCAATATAGTAGTGGCGTAAGTTTTGTTATAGTATTTTTACTACTATTATAGGATAATTCGCGTATATATTGAATATGCAAGGAAGGCCATCCTGCAATAACCCCTCCCCTCATAACCCCTCCCTTTATCAAACATAATATAAGTAGAGTTTCTAAGATTTTCTAAAGAAATTTCACTGAACCAATCTTTAAAGTTTTTTTCCCACTCAGGATTTTGGGAATTTGTGCTACGTTTCCATCCATATTCAGCACCTAATTTGAGTAACCAATTATCTTTTGTATCTTCAGATGTAAGATTAGTTCTAATCCAATATTTAGTGAAATCTGGTGGTCTCTCACCTTTTTTACAACCCAGATTAATTTCGCACAAGTATTATTTAAGTTTCTTAAGTGAGGCGAAATATCAATATCGCCATATCCACTGTAGCCGACGACAAGAACTACTTTATTATTAAGCAGTTTTTCGATATAGTTGTACTCTTCAAGATATTTTCCTTTTATTAAAGCAGGAGAAGTTGCTTTGATCTTACCCTGAAAAACATCTCCATGAAGCTTAAGTATGTATGGTTCGTTTTCTAAATTATTTAATGGTTGAGAATGAATTAATAATCGGATGCTATTGTTACACAATTCAATGGCATTATCAAAATTAGTTGTAATAACAGCGCTTGCCTTCTTTTTCTCAAGTAGAAAGCTAATCGCCGAATGGTTTGAGTTAAATTGTTTTTCTTTGCATTTAAATACAGCTCTTATTAAAGAATCAATAACACTTGGCTTTTCTTTCGATGGTTGTTCAAACGCATTAATAGAGGAATCTGGAGAACCAACGTCTTTTGAAATAAAGGAAACTTGAATACGATATAAAAGATCTTCGAATTTAGTATTTATACGAAGAGAAACATATACTCCTTCCGCTAATTCATACGAGTACTTGGCTAACAATCTATCATAGTATGAAGGTGATTTTTCTGCATCTTCTAATTCTAAAAATAGTTTTAAATTATAAAAGAAGTGCTTTGAAAAGTCAGAAACTGATGGTAGAAAATTTTTTTCAATCCCATTTCCTAACAAAGAAATTCCGCAACCACAAAAAATGACAAAAGAATCACCAAGCTCATTTCTTAGTTTATTGAATGAGTTTAATTCTATTGCATATGTCAAATTTAAAATAGCTCCTCAAGAAATATTTTTAAACAAAAAAATAAAAGTAGAATTAGCAATAAATATTTTAATTAACAATTAAAATATACCAAATTATATTGATATTTACTTCTATAGCATTTGTATCTGTTTGAATTTGTAAATATGAAATATTAAAAGTTCTTAAGTCATTGATATTGGGCTGGTTTCCCGCTTTTCCTTGAAAATTAAGATATTGTTGGCATACATCAATTCTATCATTTTTGATTGATTTTAGCACGAAATTAGCACGCACATCGAACAACCATGACGCTGTCAAAGTTTTCCATAAGCACATAAAATACAAAGATATGTAAAAAAACGTGGATATTCCCCCTAAAATATTTTATATTATAGGGCATGAACCAGCATACAACACCAATCGATAACACACACAACGAACTACTTCATTCAATTACCGTTCGTCCTGTTTCACAAAACGACCAGGCAAATTGGGACACACTGATGCGCCAGCATCATTACCTTGGATTTCGTTCTCTCGTAGGAGAATCAATTCGCTACGTAGCGGAATCACAGGGACAATGGCTTGCCTTGATCGGCTGGGCTGCCGCAGCATTAAAATGTACCGTTCGCGATAAGTGGATTGGATGGCCGCCATTTTTAAAATCGCAACGACTGAAACTCATAGCAAACAACTCACGTTTCCTGATCCTTCCTCAGATACACGTACCAAACCTTGCCTCCCGTATTCTTTCTCTTAACCTTAAGCGCTTATCACAAGACTGGACTAAGGTCTATGGGCATCCAATCTGGCTTGTGGAGACCTTTGTCGATCCTCGTTTTTTTAAAGGCGTCTGCTATAAGGCCGCAGGATGGATTTTTTAGGACATTCAACCGGTTTTGCCAGATCATCACAAGGCTATCTTCTGCACAATAAGCCAAAGATGGTCTTTGTTCGCTCATTGAAAGCACAAGTCCAAAAACAACTTAACAACCTTAATCTTACCATACAATTAAGAAAGGAGACAAAGCCTATGAAATTATCTTTAAAAGATGCGGAATTTCTTGACGAATTATTGCAGCAAATCCCTGAACATCGCATGCCCAGAGGCGTTCGCCACAGGAAACGTTCTATCCTGGCAATTTCTATCTGTGCTATCATCTGCAATGCCTGGAGCTTTGCCGCCATTGCAGAGTGGGCAAAGCGTTGTCCGCAAAATATGCTAAAACGTCTCTCCTGCCGTTATAATACAAAAACGAAACGATACGAACCACCGAGTGAACCTACCATCAGGCGTTTCTTACAGCAGGTGGATGCAGAAGCAGTTGATAAAGTCCTCTCGCGTTGGTTTCAATCTGTAGGTGATAAAAGCCTGCCCATTGCGGTTGACGGGAAAACCCTTTGCGGTGCAAGACAGCCTGACGGCAAACAGGTACATTTGCTTGCCGCTTTTCTTCATAAACAGGGTATAGTTCTCGCACAAACTCAGGTAGACCGCAAAACAAACGAAATACCGATGGTTCCGGTATTGTTTGATGATTTAGACATAAAAGACCGTGTCGTTACTTTCGATGCCTTACATGCGCAAAAGGAAACCGCCCGTTATCTGGTAGAAGACAAAAAGGCAGAATATATATTCACGGTGAAAGATAATCAAAAAACCATAAAACAAGCCATCAAGGAACTGAATCTCAGTTCTTTTCCCCCCTCAGCACGAAACAATTGAAAAAGGCCATGGCCGCATTGAAATCCGCAGGATTTGGACCAGCACCGAATTAAACGAATAACTTGATTTCCCCTACGTTAAGCAGGTATTTTGCATTCATAGAATATTTACAAAAGTCAAGACCGGCAAAAAGACCGAGGAAATTGTTTACGGTATTACCAGCCTGACACAACAAAAAGCAAGTCCCAAAACCATTCTTAAGTTTTCCCGCGGACACTGGTCAATAGAAAATGGACTTCATTATGTGCGTGATACCTCCTTCCGTGAAGACCATTCTCAAATACGCACACAAAATGCCCCAAGGGCAATGGCTTCTTTGAAGAACCTTGTGGTTGGGCTGTTTCATTTTCTCAATGTACCAAATATTGCAAAGACGCTCAGAAATTTTGCGGCAAGACCTTTTCTTGCACTTCAAATGCTTCGCTTGTAATGTAGAGAACAAAAAAAAGCCTTTATTTTTTTACTATCTCTTTCGTTACCACAGGGATACTCCCGTTACATTTTGCTTGTTTTGCTCATTTCTGCAGATTTATATGGGAATTCTATCGTTTTTTACTTTCTTCTCCACTTATTGACGGGAGCTTTTGGCACAAATTCTTGATCCGCGTCTTTCGTAGGGTGACTTTGACGTTGCCGTGAATTAAGTATGGTGTCCCTTGAATTATCTCTGAATTATCCTTTTTTATTTTGTATAATATCGTCTGCCCAGCTTAATGCAGCAACAACGTTCGGAAATCCAATGGTACTGGTGACGAGAATCATTGTATGATATATCTCCTCCGGTGTTACCCCTGCTTCAAGTGCCCTTCTTACATGACTATGAACAGCGCCCTCGGAGCGTTCAGTTGCAGCAGTTGCAAGTTGAATTAGTTGTGCAGTCTTTTCGTCCAGGGGACCCTCCTGTTTAACAACCTTGCCAAGCTCCTCAACGGCATCGAAATATTTTTCATGTCGTTTTTTAATTTGAAGAAACTGTTTAGGTAATTTTTCCTTTGCCATACTACACTCCTTTTCAATAAGCAATTATACTGATTATAATTTACGGTGGGTAAGTACTGTATTTTATCATACTGTTGTTAAAAAAAGGATGATAAATATTATTGAGTTATGTTGTTATTGATTTTTATAAGGAAAAATCCTATTGATCCAAGTTCAACAAGTAAAAACCATATCTTTTGTAACACCAATAAGTTGCAATTTTAGTACTTCATTTTTCTACACTACATCTTTGAGTTTTAATAGGTGATTTTATATATTTTCTGCCTGGCGGTGTATGTTTCATATGAAGATTATTATAAATCATGTGTTGCTCTTCCGTGGGTGTTGTGCAGGTTCTGACATCAATAACGTGGCCATCCTCTGTGTTCATGGTAGTTGTTACCCTTATGTGTGTAGCAAGGATATTACAGATCGTATTCCACGTATGATGAATCCCCACGGTTCTTAGCTTCTTTAATATCCCGGCAGGCATATGATAGGCCAATACCGTTATATGCGCATGGGCAATGGTTGAGGAGGGGTCTCAAAGATATAGGAGTAAATGCACTTCTGCTTTAAGAGACATTCATCGCATTCTTTGCTCTTGATTACGCATACTACAAGTCTAAAGGCATATCCAAAGCCGCCGCAGAATACGGCGCCTTTATATGCGGGAAAGCGTATTTGGTATTTAGCGCAGATGGTGAACCTGAATCTTACAGCCCGAAACCTTTCGAACATAGAAATTCCGATCAAGGTTAGATGCTGGGTAACCTCTCAATAAGTTGAGGTTTTTATAATAGTTTCTACAGTCTACAGCCTACAGTCTACAGTCTGCAATTTGCCGATTGCCGATTGCTGACAGCACAGTATTCCCTATTAATGAAGTAAGGGGGGGTGTTTACCTCAACTTATTGAGAAGTTACGATGCCAGAAGAGGTGGAACTTTTTGAAGAACAGCCTGCCGATACTATATGAATGCCAGTGTAAGAAAGCAAATGAAAAATAGAGGGACGAAGGAGGAGAGAACAGGAGGTGGGAGAGGGATCCGTTAACTTTGCAGAATGAGTCTGTTTTTCGTTTCATCGCGTAATAAGCTTTGCAAAAATATGCCAATCCCTTTCGTCCAACATTTTAAATGTTTCGTTGTTAATATACCTACACTTCAATGCAAACTCCAACCCTGTTTATGTTTCTGCCGCTTCTTATTCTGCAAGCGGTTAATTTATTAACAAATACCGCCTTATATCTACATTTTATCACGCCTTCAGCAAGATTAACGCATGCTGACCCTGAAGACCTGCTGTGTAGGGGGGATTAAGCGGCAGCGAATCCACCACAATAAAGACAGGGAATCCCAGCTATATCATATACACTTCTTTAGGGTAATTCTCTTGTCCTGAATTTATAGACTTTTATAACAACAAATGATTCATGGTCACACCTGAGTAGTACCGTACTCTGAATGAAACAAAATCAAAAACCATTGGACAGAATAAAAACAAAAAACCCTCCCGCATGCCTTGATAATACGACCGGAATAAAGACTCTTTGTAAGGAACGAAAATATATCAAAACACTTGAAAAGGTTATGGGAAAATCATGACATGTTAGCGATTATTCTGTCTGCGAACTCTGAACATTTCAGCAATTGAGCGCCGTCCATTTGCCGTTCCAAATCATAGGTTACCGTTTTTTGCCGAATGGTTTTTTCTAATGCCGTTATAATTAACATTGCCGCTTTATCCCATCCAAGGTGTTCAAACATCATAACTCCTGATAAAATTACTGAGCCTGGATTAACAATATCCTTTCCGGCATATTTTGGCGCAGTACCATGTGTCGCTTCGAAGATTGCCGCATTATCGCCAATATTGGCGCCCGGCGCCATGCCTAATCCGCCAACCTGTGCCGCGCAGGCATCGGAGATATAATCGCCGTTTAAATTCGGAGTGGCAATAACACTATATTCATCTGGCCGAAGGAGTACTTGCTGGAACATTGCATCTGCAATTCTATCTTTTATCACTACCTTGTTTTTGGGTGCTTTACCGTTATATTTTTTTTGTACTTCTTCTTCAGTTATTACCGATTTAGAGAATTCTTCTCTGGCGACTTCATATCCCCATTCACAAAAGGCGCCCTCAGTGTACTTCATGATGTTGCCTTTATGCATCAGGGTTACACTGCATAGCTTTTTATCAATGGCATACTGAATTGCACGCCTTACTAACCTCTTTGTGCCTGTCACACTTATCGGCTTAATGCCAATGCCGGAATCTTTTCTGATTTTTACCCGGAACTCTTTTTCTATAAAGGCGATGAGTTTTTTTGCATCGGGAGACCCTTTTTTGTATTCGATACCCGCATAAACATCCTCGGTGTTTTCACGAAAAATGATGACGTTTAATTTTTCCGGTGATTTAACAGGACTGGGAACACCTTCAAAATAGCGGACAGGACGGACACAGGCATATAAATCGAGTTCCTGGCGAAGTGTGACATTGAGGCTTCGGATTCCACCTCCAACGGGTGTCGTAAGAGGCCCCTTGATTGCTACCTTGTATTTTTTTATTGCTTTTAAGGTTTCTCCGGGCAACCATTCACCACATTCGTTAAAGGTCTTTTCTCCTGCCAGTACTTCCAACCAGTGAACCCTTTTTTTGTTTTTATAGGCAATGCTTACTGCCGCATCAAACACCCGTACCGAAGCGTTCCAGATATCAGGGCCTGTGCCGTCTCCGCTGATAAACGGAATAATAGGATCATTCGGTACAACCAAATGAGTTTTTTCTTTTGTTATAGCGCTACCTTCCTTTGACAGTTTTTGTGTTTTTGTTACCAAGACGAACCCTCCTGTAAATTTGTTCAGTTTTGCAGCAGTTTATAAAAGGCTTTATAGTACATTCATAAGAAGATAAATTCAATTTAATAGTAACAGGAATTTAGTAAGGCGTCTTGTTATGGGTTCATTGCTTAAATGTTCCTTGCGTGGCTGTATTTTTATGGTACTGATATCCCTGAGACAACCCCGATATTCATTCATAGTTATTTTTTTAATTTTAATAAAGACTTAACGGGTTGTGCCTGCAAGAAATATTGTATAAATTGGATATTTTGGGCATAAGATGTGTGGATAGCTTTTTTTACCTATTAAGGAAATAATATTATTGACAATGTAATTTGTGTCTGCTACCATGATTCACCTTTAGGTGTGCAGTAGATTAAGGTATTTTTAGGGCTTTACAGAGAAAATATTATAAGGAGGACTAGGTTGAACGACGAAGAGATTGAAAAAGGTGTAACCTCAATAGTTGCAGAGGTTACAGAGCTGGATGAAAAAGAGATCTGGGAGAAAAGGGATGCGAATTTTTTTCAGGACCTTGAAATTGATTCTCTTCTGGCGCTTGAGATTTTAGCGCTTATAGAAAAAAAATTTAAAGTGCAAATTCCAGAAGAAAAACTTGTAGATATTACTTCTTTGAGCGCCACGATTGGTTTAACAAAATCGGTTTTGGCAGAGAGTGGGAAGTAAATTGGTTATTCGAAAATCATTGTGCAATGAAAGAAAGAGATATTCAACATGATACTTTTTGAGGAAATACGATCTCTTCTTCCTCAAAAATATCCTTTCATATTTATTGATAGAGCGATTGAGTTTGAAGAAAGCAAGAGAATCGTATGCGTAAAAAACATTTCCGGTAATGAACCTGTCTTTGTAGGACATTTCCCTGATTTTGCCATAATGCCTGGTGTTTTAATCATTGAGGCGATGGCGCAAGCTTCAATAATCTTGTTCAGAAAGAGTCTTCCTTCCAGAAACGATGAAGATGCTGTTTTTTTATTGGCATCAGTCAATAATGCCAGATTTACAAAACCCGTCGTTCCCGGTGATCAGCTTACCATAGAAGTGATTGTTGAAAAGATTGTTTCAAGAGGTGCTATAGTTCAGTCTGTTGTGAAAGTTCAGGAAAAGGTCGTTGCTAAAGCAGCTTTGACTTTTGGTATTGTGGAAAAGAGTTCGTTGGTTTAATTAAAATAGCATTAATATATGGATAAACGAGTCGTTATAACTGGTGTTGGGATGATAACTCCCATTGGTTCGGGGAAAGATGTTTTTTGGAACGCCCTTACCGCCGGGGAATCGGGCGTATCTGAAGTGTCATGTATAGATACTTCAGGATACAGAGTACACAAAGGGTGCGAGGTCAAGAATTTTAATTATTCAGATTATATTAAAAATGGTGTCTTAAAAGAGATAGGCAAGGGTTCGCAATTTGCTATAGCGGCTACGAAACTTGCGTTAGATGATGCTAAAATGGATTTGTCTAAAATTGAATTGGAACGAATGGGGGTGTCTGTCGGGACAACTGCCGGTGAAATACAAATCTTAGAGAAAGTAAATTATATCAGACATAGAGACGGGGAGGACAAAGTAGCCCCTGATTTGTTTTTAATGCATCCCTGTAACAATATCCCTGCTAACATTGCAATTGAATTTGGTTTGAAAGGCCCCAATACGATAATACCCACTGCGTGTGCAGCGGGGAATTATGCTATTGGTTATGCTTACGATTTAATTAGATTTGGAAGAGTAGATGTTATGGTTGCGGGGGGTTCTGATCCTTTTTCGAAAGTGGCTTTTACCGGTTTTGCCCGTTTAGGTGCTATAGCGCCAGAAATTTGTCAGCCTTTTGATAAAAATAGAAAGGGCATGATGGTTGGTGAAGGTGCGGGAATGCTTGTTTTGGAGTCGCTGGAGTCTGCGGAGAAAAGAAACGCTAATGTTTATGCTGAGATTATTGGTTACGGTTTGAGTTGCGATGCTTACCATATTACCATACCACATCCGGATGGCGAAGGTGTTATTTCTGCAATGATAAAAGCATTAAAGAGCGCAAACCTCAGGCCTGAAGATGTTCAATACATAAGCGCTCATGGTACCGGCACTCCTGCAAATGATAAGGCGGAAACTATTTCAATAAAAAAGGTCTTTGGAGAAAAACCTGAACATCTGGCAATTAGTTCAATAAAATCGATGATAGGGCATACAATGGGTGCTGCCAGTGTTATAGAAGCAATTGCTTGCGCCTTAGCGGTGCAAAACGACATTATTCCTCCTACTATAAATTATGTTACGCCTGATCCTGAATGTGATTTGGATTATGTGCCCAATGTCATGAGAAAACAAGAGGTAAACATTGCGTTGAACAATGCTCATGCCTTTGGGGGCAATAACAGTTGTCTGGTAATAAAGAAATTTACCAATTAGAATGTTTGTAAAGAAAATTTATTTTAAAAATAATTGAAATAATTATATTTAAGAACGATATTTCCAAAGTTGAAGCGTATAAAATAAGAGGTTTATAAATGGGCGATACGAGGATTGTAATTACAGGAATATCTGTCATCTCCCCTCTTGGAGAAACGAAAGAGGACTTTTGGCAAAATTTAATAAACGGGGTATCCGGGATTAAACCGGTAACGTTATTTGATGTAACTCATTTTAATAGTAAACAGGCAGGAGAGATCACGGATTTTGACCCTAAAATTTATTTGGGGAAGAAGGGTATTCGCCATATCGACAGAACGTCCCTTCTGGTATCTTCGGCTACGTGTCTGGCGATTAAGGATGCTAATCTTGAGAATAATACTTACAATGAAGATGAATTAGGCATCGTTGTAGGCTCTACTTATGGCAGTATTGACAGTATAAGTTCTTTTGATTTTCAATCACTTAGAGAGGGTCCAAACTATGTAAATCCGATGGACTTTCCTAATACGGTAATAAACGCACCTGCCAGCCGGGCGTCGATTTTTTGCAAGGCAACAGGTTTAAGTACAACAATTTCTAACGGGGTAACGAGCAGCATTGACGCTATTATATATGCATCTGATTTTCTGCGAATGGGAAGGGTAAAGGCGGTAATTGCAGGAGGAGTTTATGGATTAGGCCATGACATTTTTTGGGGAGCGCATAGTTCAAAAATCTTGGCGGGGAGTAATAGCGGTACCCTTGAAATTAGTGCGCCTTTTGATAAGAGACGTAATGGCATGGTCCTGGGAGAAGCCTCTGCGCTGGTTATACTCGAAACTTTAGAGGATGCGTTAAAGAGGAATGCAAATATTTACGCGGAAGTAAGGGGTTATGGAACAGCCTTTGATCCTAAGATGTCCACCAGTAAAGAATACCAGACAGACGGCAGCATAAGGGCTATCCGAAGCGCTTTAGAAGATGCAAAATTAACGCTTCATGATATTTCCTGCATATCTGCTAATGCATATTCCGGAGTATATGGCGATGCAATGGAGGTAAGGGCTTTAAAAGAAGTATTTGGTATGCGCGCGAAACTTATTCCAGTGACTGCTATCAAATCAATGACAGGTGAATGTCTTGACGCATCAGGGGCTTTACAGACAGTGGCGGCGGTGATGTCTCTTAACACGCATACTATTCCTCCGACAATTAATTATAAGGAACCTGATCCGGAATGCGACCTAGGTTTGGTTGTTGAAAGAGCGGCGACTGTTCCGGTAAAAAATGTCCTTATAAATTCATCCTCACGTTTAGGAAATAGCTCTTCCCTGATAGTATCAAAGTTTAAATAAGTTTCATGTCATCGACCAAGCCTATCAAGCCACATATTCAATCCACGAAAATCGATACATTATATCCTTCTTACGATGTAATTGTAATTGGAGCGGGTATCGCAGGCCTTATTTGTGCCGCATTTCTTGCTAAAAGCGGGAAAAAGGCACTTCTTATTGAACAGCATTTTATTCCAGGCGGATATTGTACTTCGTTTAAAAGAAAAGGATTTCTTTTTGATGCTGCTGTTCATCACATCGGTGGTTGTGGTAAATGGAGTGTTGTTGGGCGTTGTTTTAAAATGCTCGGGATAGAGATGGATTTTTACCACTTAGATCCCATGGATAATCTGATTTTTCCAACATTCAGCATTGAAATTCCTGCCGACTTAGACGAATATTTATTACGTTTACAGAAAAGGTATCCACATGAAAAGGACAATATTAAGTGGTTCTTTCAAGACTTTATAAGGCTTTATCGTGCTACATTTCATAATGAAAAAAGTCAGATTATAGAAAAATACAAAGACATGACTTATGGAATGATGCTCGATCATTTTTTTGATGATAGTGAGTTAAAGATGGTTCTTTCTGGGCAGTGGGGTTATGTAGGTTTAGCGCCGTCGAAAGCATCTGCGATTGCCATGTCTCAAATGATGATAAATTATCTTAAAGATGGCGCCTTTTTCCCAAAAGGCGGAACGCAAGAGTTTGCAAATGCAATTTTTAGGAAATTTATTGATTTTGGCGGACACGTTATGTTATCATCCAAAGTCAAAAAAATCTTAAAGAAAGGACCCTCCGTTAACGGTGTTAAATTAAATGATGACAAAGAGATACATTCGAGCGTTGTTGTGTCGAATATAGATGCAAGACAGACGTTTTATCATTTGTTGAATGATGGAAATGATGTAGATGCGGTGTACCTTAAAAACATTGAAGGAATGAAGGAAAGCTGTTCTTTTTTTCTCTTGTATCTGGGAATTGGAAAAGGGATAGATTTAAATACTTTAAAAAGAGGATTTTATTTATCCGGCTCAAATTTTGACTCTATTGATAGTGAGTGGATGTATATATCTGTTCCAACCAGTATATGCCAGGCCCTTTCCCCTCAAAATAAACAAATAATCTCCATAGTAGTGTATAAGAAGGAAGAATTTTATAAAAATGTGACGGATTGGGAATTGCTCAAACAAAATATAGTTTCAAGTACTTTGGAGAGACTAGAAAGTTATTTACCTGATATAAAAAAACATATAGAAATAATAGAGGTGGCTACTCCTAAAACCCTGGAGCGTTACACATTAAATACCAATGGGGCAGCTTATGGCTGGGCAGTAAGCGTTGATCAAATATGGGAACAAAGGCTTTCGCCGACAACACCAATTAGCGGCCTTTATTTGGCAGGCCATTGGACAAGACCTGGCCCTGGCATATGTGCTGTTGTTTCTTCGGGATGGAGTGTTGCTAATTTAATTTTGAAGAATTGGAGGTAAAAATATGAAAAAAATGATGCTCATTAATCCACATAAGCCCGGGAGGCATGGAGAAGAGAGTATTACGGTAATTGTTCAGATGCCGTTAAACCTTGCTTATATTAAGGCCCTTACGCCTGGTGATTGGGAATTTGATGTTATTGATGAAAATATCGAACTGGCAATTGATGATAATGGCGAACTTACTTTCGCGCCGGTGGACCTTGTTTGTATTACATCAGTGACCTACCAATCTCCCAGGGCATACAAGATTGCTACTGCATGTAAAAGGAAAGGTATGACCGTAATAATGGGAGGGATACATGCGTCTGTAATGCCTGAAGAGGCTTCAAAGTACGTGGACACTGTTTTTATTGGTGAGGCAGAGGAAGTCTGGCCACGGGTAATAAAAGACTTTGAAGCAGGAAAGTTAAAGAAGGTTTACGATGGTGGTTTACCGCCGTTGAATTTGATGAAAAGGGTTTTCCCTGACAGAGAGTTTCTGAGGAAGAAATATAATTATAAGTTTTCTTCTATTGTAACTACGAAGGGGTGCCCGAATTATTGTGATTTTTGCAGTGTTCCTACATTTCAGGGAAGAAAATTCAGGGAAAGACCTTATGAAGATGTGTTGGAAGAGTTAGCGGCGACTGATTATAAGGGACTCATGCTGGCAGAAGATAATTTTTACGGACATGGGAAGCGGTCAAATGAAAGAGCGAGAAATCTTTTTAAAGGCATGGTTGAGCGTAATCTTCAAAAAGATTGGCTAGGGTTTACTGCTTTAAATATTTCGCAGGATAAGGAAACATTAGATTATATGGCGAAAAGCGGTTGTTTTGGCATGCTTATGGGCATAGAGTCGACCAATGAAACCGTTTTAGAAAAAATGAATAAACAGGTAAATTTAAAGCTGGGCACAGAGAGCTATTATGATTGTATTCAGAAAATACATGATGCGGGTTTGGTCACCTGGGGTTCGGTGGTTTTTGGGGCTGACGGAGACGGTAAAGATTCTTTTAAAAGGATGACCGATTTTATATTGGAAAATAACATAGACATTTTGACTTTCGGCATTAACTGTCCTTTTCCAAAAACGCAGTTGTATAAAAGGTTGGATTCGGAAAAGAGAATATTCAGGAAAAACTATCCGGATGATTGGGAATATTATGATACAGCACATGTTGTCCATCGGTTGGTGGATATGACATTGGAGGATTTTATAGAAGGAATGCAATATGTTTATGATCATATCTATGCAGGAGATAATTTGAGAAAACGTTTTAGAAATTCTATTAAAACGACGAACAATCCCAGAAATTCCATGTTTGCTTTTCGGGTAGGTTCTGACTGGCAACAGGTATTCGATCAGGTATTGGAAAATTTAAGATTATTATATGATTCCGGCGATTATTATAAAGATTATTATAAATCAAATTCTGTGTCTGTATCGAAGAAACCACTGGTAGAAAGCATCACCACATAAAAACAAGGTATTTTTGGATATTTAATACAAAGTAAACGTGTAGGAAAGGAGATATGAAATGATAGGCAAATTATTGTCTTTATCTATGGAAAAATCAATTATTCCGGATGTAAGCCCAAAATTTATTCTGATTGTTACAATAGCCCTTATCTTTGTGATACTATTTGCATGGAAAAAGGAGGAATAATTGCCTGTGAGCAACTCTGCCTTTGATCTTGCAATCATTGGAGGTGGGCCTGCCGGTTATGTTGCGGCAATAAAAGCCGCTCAGTCCGGCTTAAAAACTGCTTTAATCGAAAAAGAGAAAGTTGGCGGCACATGTCTGCATAAGGGTTGTATTCCCACAAAAACGCTGTTGTACTCTGCGGAACTTTACAGAAAGTTTGCTAATGCAGGTGAATATGGAATCACTACCGGCAGTTTGAATGTCGATTATCCTCTAATACATCGGCGCAAAGAATATGTTGTTAAACGCTTGTTTCAGGGAGTTCAGTCCCTTTTAAAAAAAAATGGTGTCGATGTCTTCAGCGCCGAAGGGCGTATCATATCTAATCAGGAAGTTTCAATAGTCAGCGATGGTATAGAAACAAACCGAATAAAGGTAAAAAATATTATACTTGCCACGGGTTCTGCTCCTTTCATTCCAAAAAACATACCTTATGATAAAAAATATGTACTTACCAGCGATGATATTCTATTGCGGGAAGAAATTCCAAAATCGATAATTATTGTCGGTGGAGGTGCGGTTGGGATTGAATTTGCCTGTCTTTTTAATGCATTTGGGACAGAGGTTACGGTTTTGGAACTTTTGGAAGATATACTACCTTCCGAAGATAAAGAAATCAACGGAACTGTGAAAAACCTGCTTATACGTAGAGGGGTAAATGTTTTGACCCAAACCTCTTTGGAAAAAGTAGAAATAGAGAATGGCGTTAAATTAGAGATTAAAGGTGTTAACGATATTTCCGGTAATAGAGAATTTTTACATGCGGATTTGTTATTACTGGCTGCCGGAAGAGTACCTCTGCTGGATAATATCGGGATAGAAGAAATGTCGTTAAATTTTGACGGACAATATTTAAGGACGAATGAAGGCATGGAAACAAGCCAGAGAGGGGTTTATGCAATAGGCGATATTACGGGAGCGCCGCTTCTTGCGCATAAAGCAATAAATGAAGGCATCTTGTCAGTAACGCATCTTACAGGGAAAGATATGCACATCATAAACCGTAAAAATATCCCAAGAGTTGTTTACAGTTTTCCGCAGGTAGCGAGTATTGGTCTTACACAAAAAGAGGCGGAGGAAATGGGTTACAAGGTGAAAATCGGAAAATTTCCTTTTGCCGCGAACAGTATGGCAATAATTGAAGGAGAATCATTGGATGGTTTTGTTAAAATTGTTTCGGAAGAAAAATATGGTGAAATTCTTGGAGTGCATGCAATAGGTCATCACGTCGGAGAATGGATGTGGGGACTTTCGCTTAACTCTATTTTAGAAGGTACGGTTCAGGAAGTATCAAATGCTATATTCCCTCACCCTACTCTATCAGAGGCTTTATTCGAGGCCGCTCATTCAATAGTTGATAAACCTATATGCAACGCTGTTGAATAACTACTCATGAACACTACACTAAGGATTTCAAGAAGGTTTTTCTTTGCAACTCCTGATCTTTCCTATTGTCAAAACATTTACACTGACGTAGTATCTGTGCCAGAAAGGATGGTGTATGAAAAACTTACTGTGCCATCATGGTCTCGGATGCGGCGGTGATACAATATCTTTGCCTGAATGCAGAAGAACCTGATTTTTTAACTACTCTTGAGATGCTTGACATAAACGCTTGGCACCCATCGCTCTCTCTTGAAACTAATCTTTACCCACAAATTTCAAGAGCACCGTAGTTGTACGGCCAATTGAGCTGAAGGCTAAGTGGTGTAAAGTTCGTAA